>CAYRMT010000097.1:0-1024 GCA_964425635.1 uncultured Gammaproteobacteria bacterium | reverse complement strand
TCTCTCTACCTGAAACTCTCAAAAGCTAGATATTAACGTTTCATCTTGAGATTTCCACCAGAAGGATGCTCGTTTCATATTTCTCGTCTCTGTAGCGTTGCCCCCCGATCGCTCGGGACTCTGTATTTTTGAGTTCTGTGCTTTTTGTGGTCCGGACTTTCCTCCCCGCAACTGCAAGGTCAGCCCTTCAATCTCTTTAGGATAAATAATTATAACAAATACCCCTCCAAAATTTCGGAGGGGTAATAATTTCAAAACTGTAGCTTATTTATTTTAATAAAGCTGCGTCAGCTGCTGATAAGATTTTAAACATTTTGGTTCCAGTTTCAGGATCCATAGTTTGAGCTGCTGGTCGACCATTTTTTAACATAACTTTTTCAACTTTACTTACATCGACTTCAACAGACTTACGTGATTTTACATTATAAAATTTAATTGTTGGCATTAATCTTTCACCCCCTTAAAAAATAATAATTTCTAATAACCATATTTAAAGTAATAAATTACTATTATCGCCGCAATCAAAACTAAGCTTAACATCAAACTTCTCAATAAATCTTTTTTAATATATTTATTTTCGTTCATTTTATATTTCTATCGCCAGTATAGCATATTGTTTTGCTACAATTAGTAATCGATGTCGTTCTTAATATATTTAATATTAACAATCAATTTACTATGGTTAGGCTATCTAACTTACATAGTTTATATTAAAAATAATTCTAAAAATAAAGCTGTAGATTTGAATAATTTAGATAATAACCTAAAAATAGGCGTTACTAGATTTAATCCGTTCGATGATATTGGAGGCGATCAAAGCTTTATTTTAACCATTTTAGATAAAAACAATTCTGGAGCCATAATCACCTCGCTCCACAATCGAGACATAACTCGAATCTATGCAAAGCCCATCAAAAATGGGGCTGGCGAAAATATCACTTTGTCAAAGGAAGAAAAATCAGCTATAGTTAAAACTATTAAAAATTAATTTTTAAATGAATAAAAACATCGCACAAAAAATAGG
>CAYRMT010000096.1:0-1187 GCA_964425635.1 uncultured Gammaproteobacteria bacterium | reverse complement strand
ATTAATAAAAGATTGAAGGTGCCCGTGGTATGGTGTAAAATTGAGTCTGAATGCGGGTATAGTTTAGTGGTAGAACAAAAGATTTCCAATCTTTTGGCGGGGGTCCGATTCCCCCTACCCGCTCATAAATGACAAAAATGATTAAGACTATAAAAGGAGCACAGAAATTAGTAAAAGATTTTTCCAAGAGAAACGGGTGGAAAGATGTTCCAAATGTGGATAAATTTGATCATTTGCATGAGGAATTAATTGAAATGTCACAATATCTTCGTTATAAAAATGAAGATGAAAGAATTGAATTTGTTAATAAAAATAAAATGATTTTTAAAGATGGGATTGGTGATTTGTTTTTTGGAACTTGTCGTTTGGCTAATCAATTGGGAGTGGACATTCAAGAAGCTTTTGAAATGGTAAGTAAGGAAATTTTGGAAAAATATAATCATAAAAATACGGAAAATAATTTGGTTAAAAAAACTAAAAATAAATAATTATTTAACAGAATCGTAGAATTTGGTAGTTTATTTGATGTCTTTTAACAAATCAGTGATTTGATTGATGATGGTTTGGGCGGTGCGAGTGAGAGAGTTAGTATTTTCTTCAATATGATTAATAATAATAAAATCAGATTTTTTTGGGGCCTTTTTTAATTCCCAACCGGTTTTGTTTAGGCGAGATTCTAAATCATTGTCACTTCTTTTTTCAACTAGCCATTTTTTATAATCGGAAAAATTCATGTCTGGTATGACAAAAATTTTTAAAATAAAAATATTAGAATGGTTGATGGTAATATATTTTTCGGCTTTTGACCAACCGCTCATTTCAAGTTGTGAATAAATAATTGGACTGGGATGATTAATGGAATTTTCCAGACTTTTTTTTGGAAGACCGTAATAAGTTTCTCCTCTTTTGTAGTATTCAAGAAATTCACCACCTTTAAGTGATTGTCTAAAAATTTTATGGTTTTCGAAAAAATAATAATCTTGGCCGTGAATTTCGCCTTCACGAGGTGGACGAGAGGTGGCGGTTATTGCTTTTGAAAATAAATTTGGAGCCAATCTTTTCATTTCTTGATGAATGGTGTCTTTACCGCTAGCAGTGATGCCGTTTAGTAGAAGTAAAATTTTGTCGTATTTTTGGTTGAATTTAGGGTGTTTGGTTTTTTTTGATGACCAAAGACCATATTTGTT
>CAYRMT010000095.1:0-1213 GCA_964425635.1 uncultured Gammaproteobacteria bacterium | reverse complement strand
ATCGGCCGTGAAGAGTGTGGACGGCGTAAGTTTTGAAAAAATCAGCCATGTTGCCAACACAACCGATGTCAAAATTAATAACTAAATCAGAAGTTTTTAAATTCAGAGCATTAAAAGCTGATTGCATGGCAGCGTAAACTGAAAAGTTGTGACAACCTGGACAAAAGGTAGGAGTTATATTAGAGCGATAATTTGTCATAGTTTTATTTTTTAGCTGTTAATAAATCGATAATTTCTTCAGGGAAGAAGGGACGACCATCATTTTTGTTAATAATTCTGGTAGGATTAAAATCGAATTGAGATTTTAAAACAGTAACTAATTGGTTAGTACCATTATTTTCAATAACAATAGTTTCTTTAAAAGCATTAATGATGGTTTGGATCTCTGGATTAATTGGCCAAAGAGTTTTTAATTGCAAAACAGCAAAATCATCCTTTTTGTCCATTAGTTTTAATCCTTCTAAAATGGCTCCTTTTGGAGATCCCCAAGTTAAAATTAATTTTTTGGCTTTTTTGGATCCAAAAAAATTGGCTTTGGGACAAATTTTAAGAGCTGTTTTTATCTTCAACATTCGCTTTTGAAACATTTTTTCGGAAAGAATGGAATCTTCGGTAGAAAAACCAAATTCATCGTGTTCGTAACTGTTGGCAAGAAATTCACCACCAGGAGTGCCTGGAAGAGAGACTGGTGAAATACCATCTTTAGTAAAAGCATATCTTTTAAAATCATCGCCTTCAATTTCGTTAACGATTTTACCTTTATTGATTTTTACCTCAATATCGGGGAAATATTTGGTGCTGGAGCTGGATTCGCCAATTAACTTATCACTGATAACTAGAATTGGAGTTTGAAGTTGAGCAGCTAGGTCGAGAGCGATGTGGCTTAATTCAAAAGATTCATCGACATCACCTGGAGCTAAAACAACTTTAGGAAATTCACCATGACCTGAATAAATGGCGTGAAGTAGATCTCCTTGACTAGTCCAAGTGGGAAGGCCGGTGGCTGGACCAGGACGAGAAACTAAATAATAAACCATGCCAATTTCAGCGATACCACAAAAACTGACGGCTTCATTCATAAGGGTAAAACCACCACCGGAAGTACCAGTGGCCGAGCGAGCACCAGCAAAAGCAGCACCAGCAGCCATATTGGCGGCAGCAATTTCATCTTCAGGATGAACGACGGTTAATTTAAATTCTGTTTGTTTGTTGG
>CAYRMT010000094.1:0-1323 GCA_964425635.1 uncultured Gammaproteobacteria bacterium | reverse complement strand
AGAGCGGTCGCCTCTTAAGCGATTGGTCGCGGGTTCGAGTCCCGCCGGACCCACAACGTAAAATCTGCTTTGCAGATTAACGTTGTTGGAACGTTTAAATTTGAATAATTTATTACGTTTCACATTAATTTGAAATTTGCCGCAGTGTTGAAATTGGTAGACAAGCACGGCTTAGGACCGTGTGGGGAAACTCATGGAGGTTCGAGTCCTCTCTGCGGCACAAAATTGATTTTAGATTTAGTAAAAATTAAAATTAAAAAGTTTTTTATTTCGGCACTTACTACTAGGATTTAGATTATTTTTCAAGAGCGTGGATTACAAAGGTTTTGAAGGAATTGATGATTCTTTGGATGAAATTGTCTTTTGGGTGATAAATAATGGATTGTTTGGCAAATTTTTGAATTTCAAAATTATTTAAATCACCCCAGGAAAGATATGTTTGACCATCATAATCATCGATTGTATTAACAATAAATTTAAATTTGAAGATTTTATATTGACCGGGGAGAGTTAGGTTATTATCGCTACAAATTTCTGAGGTGGTGATGTTTGGACTAGATTTTGGAATTAGACAGAATTTTTTTTCGCCCCAAATTGATTGACCATTATTTTTTAAAATAATTTCGCCATCATAGTTGTTGTTTTCGAGAATTAAAAAAGGTAAATTTATTTTTTCTAGTTGATAACTAAGTATTTGTTTTGGTTCATTTTGTTTTTTTGGTAAGTCGACTAGTTGTTGATATTCAGAATAAAGATTATTGTTTTCATCGAGCCAAGAAAAATGATCAAAGGGTTCTTGGGAATAATTGTAAATAAAAGGGGTAGTGGCTTTGATTCGAGAATCTGAGGACCAGACATTGGTAATAGCTTGAATCAAAAAATTAGCGGTAGTTTTGGCGGTATAAAAATTATTTTGATTTTCCATTCCTTCGCGATGAGGCCATCCGGTTTCGGTGATAAATACGGGTAAATCTTTATTAACGCCGAGTTGTTTTAATAAATCCAATTCCCATTGATAACCACGAATACTGTGTTGACCAGTGTCATTTGGAGTGCCAACAAAACCATTATTTGGATAGGAATGAGAAGCTAACCCATCGATATTTTCAAAATAATTTGGATTTAAGGAAATAATTTCTTTATAAACATTTTCAGCTGATTCGTGTTTTGGTGGATCTTCTGGAGCGACTAAATCCAGGCCACAAGAAAGAATAAAAAAATTTGGATTAGCCTCTTTAAATTTTTTGGCAGTATAAGAACTTTTATCAACAAAATCTTTTATATCAACTTCCCCTCCCCATTCAGATCCGTGGTTTATTTCAT
>CAYRMT010000093.1:0-1399 GCA_964425635.1 uncultured Gammaproteobacteria bacterium | reverse complement strand
TAAGGAATTCACCCCACAATTTAATTTCACTTCTAATAGATTCTTTTAAATCCGACATAACTTTTTTATTATATCAATTTTACTTTTTCCCTATTTTATCCAAAAATTCCTTATTGTTTTTAGTTTTAGCCATCTGGCCTAAAATCATTTCAGTTGTATCATTACCCTCACCCAAAGCATCAAACATTCTTCTAATTGAAATAATTTTTGCCAACACTGCTGGATCCAAAAGTAAATTTTCCATTCTGGTCCCCGACCTTAAAATATCAAAAGCTGGGAAAATTCTTCTTTCTGCTAAATTTCTTTCCAATCTCAATTCCATATTTCCAGTTCCCTTAAATTCCTCAAAAATCAAATCGTCCATTTTTGAACCAGTATCAACCAAAGCTGTTCCAATAATAGTCAAGGAGCCACCATTTTCAATTTTTCTAGCTGCACCAAAAAATCTTTTTGACGGATATAAAGCTGCTGGATCAAAACCACCAGACAAAGTTCTTCCCGAAGTTGGTATTGCCAAATTATAAGCTCTAGCCAATCTAGTAATTGAATCAAATACTATAATTACATCTTTACCCATTTCCACCAATCTCTTTGCTCTTTCCATCGCAATTTCTGCCGATCTGGTTTGCTCTTCTGGTTTTTGATCAAAAGAAGATGCCACCACTTCACCTTTAATAAATCTTTGCATGTCAGTTACTTCTTCCGGTCTTTCACCTACCAACACTGCCATCAAATGAGCTTCTGGATAATTAATCGACACCCCAGCCGCAATTTCCTTAAGTAAAGTAGTTTTACCAGCCTTTGGCGGCGACACCACCATACCTCTTTGACCAAACCCAATTGGCGAAAATAAATCAATTATCCTAGTTGAATAAATATCAGAACTTGTTTCTAATTTAATTTGTTTTTGAGGATAAATCGGCACCAAATCTTTAAATTCTGGTCTTTTTTGAACCTTAGCCAAATCTAGATCATTAACTTTATCAATTCTTGTCATCGCCCAGTATTTTTCATTTTCTTTTGGTGCCTTAGCCTGACCCAAAATCATATCTCCCGCTCGAAGTCTGTATCGTCGAATTTGCATCGATCCAATAAAAGCATCTCTACTTGTTGGAATAAATTTAGGCCTCACAAAACCTTGTCCATCCTGCATAACTTCCAATGCCCCAATAATCGTCTCCGTTTGAACCGGAGCTGGTGGATTATAACGAGGAATTTGTGGTTTCGATGGTTGAATTTGTGGTTGTTGAGCTGTTGGTTTAACAAAACTTACTACATTATTATCCTTTTTAATTTCTTCAGCTTTCACTTCTTCTTTTACCTCCTGCTTTACAGAATTAACTTTAACTTCTGAAACCTCAGCTTTAACAGGTTCAGAAACAACGACATCGTCGGTTTT
>CAYRMT010000092.1:0-1407 GCA_964425635.1 uncultured Gammaproteobacteria bacterium | reverse complement strand
ACCCACGATCTTCCGCGTGACAGGCGGATGTGCTAGACCGCTGCACCACGAGCCCATTGGTCTAAGTATCTTGATAATATACCAAAACTTTACCAAACAAACAATAAACTAATTAATTTGTTCTATAATTAACATATGAACAAAATTTACAGTAATACTGAGGTTGCTGAATACTTACAAAACATCGCTACTGCCTATGAAATTAAACGAAAAAATATTTTCAAAACCGTCTCTTACCAAAACGCTGCCGACACTGTTGCCACCTATCCAAAATCACTCCAAGAAATTTGGCAAAAAAATCCAAAAGATCTAGACGATATTCCCAACATTGGACCAAATATTCTTAAAAAAATTGATTATTTATTTAAATATAATCAACCTCACCCAGCCGTCGTTAAAGCTTTTAAAAATATCCCTCCTTGCGTTTTTACTTTTACTAAAATCGAAGGTATTGGACCCAAAATTGCCTATAGGCTAAGCAAAAATTTAAAATTTTCAACTAATCCCGAAAAATCTTTATCTCAATTAATTGAATATGCCCAAAACGGAAAAATCAGAAATATCCCTAAATTAGGTCAAAAATCAGAAAAATTAATTTTAACCCAAACTTTAAATTTTTTAGGTCTAGGAATCAGAATGCCCTTAAAACAAGCTCAAAAAATCACCCAAAAAATTATTGATTATCTTCATAAACAATTCCCAAAAACCGAAATTATTCCACTCGGCAGTCTTCGCCGCCAAACCGAAACAATAGGAGATATCGATCTTGCTGCTAAAAGTAGTGATACCGAAAAAATATTAAATTGTTTTATTGAATATCCTCAAAAAATTCAAATTATTAATAGAGGTGACAAAAAAGCCTCAATTTTAATTGAAAATTATATTCGAGTCGATTTAATGGTTCAGCCCCAAAAAAATTTTGCCTCCCTAATTCAACATTTTACCGGTTCTCGTCAACACAATATCAACTTACGAAAATATGCTTTAAGTCTAGGGTTTTCAATTTCTGAATATGGTATAAAAGACCTAAAAACAGGTAAAAATAATATTTTTGAAAACGAAGAAAAACTTTATAATTTTTTAAAACTTTGTTATATCGAACCTCAAAACAGAACTGGCGATAAAGAGATTGAAGTCGCTCAAGAATGTTATAATGAATCAGTTAAAAATTAATTAATAAATGATTTACGCAATTATTCTTGTACTAGCCATTGTTTTTTTACTTTTCAGTTTTTACAACAAATTAAAAACCACTCAAGTCAGAATTAAAGCCTCTATCCAAGAAATTGGTAATCAATTAAAGCGCCAAGCCAATTTAATTCCTAATCTTGTCGATTCCGTCAAAGGTTATATGACCCACGAAAAGGGGATTTTTGACCAATTAACCCAAGCCCGAGAATCTATTAA
>CAYRMT010000091.1:0-1417 GCA_964425635.1 uncultured Gammaproteobacteria bacterium | reverse complement strand
AAATGAATATTGCCAATATTAAGGCTTGTTTTGGTCAATTTGAATCGCCATGGAACAAATTTACTAGTAAAAAAATAAGAATAAAGTCGATGTTTATGATGGATTTTATTTATAAATACCCAGTGTTGATGTGGTTTAAAAATAAAACTATTTTATCGTCCGATGAAATTGCAGGAATATTTCATTTTCCAAATAAATCGATTGAAACCCCAAATATTTATTGGTTGAAAGCTAAAAAAGCACCGGCTCCAACTGATTCACCGCAGACTGGACTTTATATTGGAGATAATTTGTATCGCGGAGTCGATAAAAAGTTTTGTATGACCACGGCTGATCGCCAAAGACATTTTTATATTGTAGGACAAACTGGTGTGGGTAAATCTTGGCTTTTAGCTGATATGGCATTACAAGATATTAAAGCTGGTCACGGAGTCTGTTTTATCGACCCCCACGATACTTATGAAAGTATTTTGGAAAGGATTCCACCAGAAAGAATTGAAGATGTAATTTATTTTGATCCATCCCAAACCGAACGGCCAATGGGTTTTAATGTGATGGAATGCGATCGAGAGGATCAAAAAGATTTTGTGACAAGTTCAATTATTAATTTAATGTACAAGCTTTATGATCCTTATAAAACGGGAATTATTGGGCCACGTTTCGAACATGCTATTAGAAACATAATGCTGACAGTGATGATTGAGCCAGGGGCAACGTTTATTGAAGTTGTCCGCTGTTTAACAGATCAAAGCTATGTCCAAGAATTATTGCCAAAAATAAAAGATCCGATGGTAAAACGATATTGGACCGATCAAATTGCCCAAACATCGGATTTTCATAAATCAGAAGTGTTGGATTACATAGTGTCGAAATTCGGTCGATTTATTACTAACACCATGATGAGAAATATTATTGGACAATCGACTTCGTCATTTAATTTTAGAAAGGCTATGGATGAGGGGAAAATTTTGATTATTAATTTGGCAAAGGGTACGATTGGTGAAGAAAATTCAGCATTTTTAGGTTTAGTTTTAATTCCAAAAATTTTAATTGCGGCTATGAGTCGTCAAGACACACCAGAGGCATTGAGAAAAGATTTTTATTTATATGTGGATGAGTTTCAAAATTTTGCCACTCAAGATTTTGCTGTTATTTTGTCTGAGGCTAGAAAGTATCATTTAAATTTAACTGTGGCGAATCAATTTATTTCGCAAATGGACGATGAAGTGAAAAATGCTGTT
This sequence comes from uncultured Gammaproteobacteria bacterium, assembly GCA_964425635.1. GTDB lineage: Bacteria > Patescibacteriota > Microgenomatia > UBA12405 > UBA12405 > WARW01. The sequence continues at coordinate 176 of CAYRMT010000091.1, read as the reverse complement.
TTTGGAAACGTAGGTACTATTTGTAGTTTTAGATTAGGTATTTCTGATGCTGGCTTTTTAGCTAAACAATTCCAACCAGAATTTGGCGAACATGATTTGTTGAATTTAGGAACCGGAGAGGTTTATATGAAAACAATGGTTAATGGTGTACCAAAACAGCCATTTTCATTAAAAGT
>CAYRMT010000090.1:0-1505 GCA_964425635.1 uncultured Gammaproteobacteria bacterium | reverse complement strand
ATCGGAATTGTTGGTTTACCTAACGTTGGTAAATCTACACTTTTTAACGCATTACTCGGCAAACAAGTTGCCGACGCCAGCAATTATCCTTTTTGCACCATCGACCCAAATGTCGGTGTCGTCGAAGTTCCCGACGAAAAATTACCTGTTCTTGCAGAAATTGTTAAAACCGATAAAATTGTTCCCGCCATCGTCGAATTTGTCGACATCGCTGGCCTGGTCAAAGGCGCATCGACCGGTGAAGGTCTTGGCAACAAATTCTTAACCAATATTCGCGATTGTGATGCCATCTGTCACGTTGTTCGTGCCTTTTCCGACTCTAATATTATTAAAGAGGGAAGTGTCGATCCTCAAGGCGATTTCGAGGTTATTTGTGCCGAATTAATTATTAAAGATTTAGAAACCGTCGATAAATATCTCGATGCAAATAAAAATAATTCCAAAGAAAATAAATCCAAAAAATTTGCTCTAGCCCAAAAATTAAAATCAGAATTAGAAAAGGGGAGTTTAACCGTCAATTTAAATTTAAGCGATGAAGAAAAAGAATTAGTTAAAGAATTTTTCTTATTAACCGCCAAACCTTATTTTGTTGTCGCTAACGTCGACGAAGACACTTATCAAAACATCAAAGATTGGAAAATAAATTTAAATAACTTTGAAACAGTCGTTCCTGTCTCGGCCAAAGTCGAATTTGATTTAACCGAATTAAGTCCAATCGAAAAAAGAGATTATTTAAGGGAATTAGGTGTTCAACAATCCGGACTCGAGCGCGTTATTCAAAAAGCCTACGACACTCTCGGTCTTCAATCTTATTACACTGCCGGAGTCAAAGAGGCTCGGGCTTGGACAATTTACAAAGGCAGCACTGCTCCAAAAGCCGCCGCTGCTATCCACACCGATTTTGAAAAAGGTTTTATTATGGCCGAAGTTGTCTCTTATCAAGATTTTGTCCAATATAAGGGATTATTAGGGTCTAAGGAAGCAGGTAAACTTCGTCATGAAGGTCGCGAATATATTATGCGTCCAGATGATGTAGTCGAATTTAGAATCAATGCTTGATAAAAAAATATTAATCATTTCAGGTCCCACTGCCACTGGTAAAACAGATTTAGCCGTAGAGTTGGCAAAAAAATACAATGGAGAATTAATTTCTACCGATTCTTGTCAAATTTACAAAGGCCTTGATATTGGCACTGGCAAAGATCAACCTGGTGAAACCCCGATTCATTTAATTGATTTAATTAATCCCGACCAAAAATTTTCCGTTGCTCAATTTCAAAAAGCCGGAATAGAAATTATTAAAAAACTTCATTCTCAAAATAAATTACCAATTTTAGTTGGTTGCAGCGGTTTTTATTTAGATTCTTTAATCAACCCAAAATACGACACTTTTTCCATTAAACCCAATAAAGTTTGGCGATTTGTTTCCAAAAAATTGTCAGTCAAAACCTTACAAAAAATTTATAAATTATTAGATCCTCAAAATTTTTCCAAATTAAATAATT
>CAYRMT010000089.1:0-1572 GCA_964425635.1 uncultured Gammaproteobacteria bacterium | reverse complement strand
GAGCCTATTGGACTAGAACTTTTTTTTAACCCAAAACTAGTTCTAAATTTTCACTACCCCGACTGGACTAAAGAACTCTTTTAGAGATTTTGTCTTATCAACTAATTATTGGATATTTTTCTTAGGTTGGATAATTTTTGCTTTTAGACCGCTAAAAAGATTTTTTTCTAAATAAAACAAATAGGTTAGAATGTATGTATGAACATTATCAGTAGTCATCGTTGGAAATATAAAAATCTAACAATTCTTTTATTTGGTATTATTTTAGTCATTATTTTATCTCAAGTAGAATCTTTCCACTCTTTTTTGCTTCACCTAAATAGTTTTGGTTATGTCGGTGCTTTTATTGCTGGTACTCTTTTCGTTTCAACTTTTACCGTCGCTACTAGCGCCTTAGTCTTACTTACTCTTGCTGAATTTTTATCCCCTATAGAAATTGCTCTAATTGCTGGTCTTGGTGCAGTTGTTGGGGATTTATTAATTTTTCATTTAACCAAAGACAATTTATTTGACGAAATTAAAGAAATTTATAACAAAATTGACCATAAAAACCATCTCAAAAAATTATTTCACTCCAAATATTTTAACTGGATGTTACCTGTTATAGGTGCCATTATTATTGCTTCACCACTTCCTGATGAAGTTGGTGTTAGTTTAATGGGTTTATCAAAACTTAGTACCCCAAAATTTATTTTTATTTCTTATATTTTAAATTCCATTGGTTTATTTTTAATAGTATCAGCATCGGTAGTTATTAAACCTTAGTTTTATACAAAACAAGTCCTGATTGATTCCAATACGGCGGGCCCAACTTTCTGCCGACATGATATATTAAATTAATGAAAAGAGTATTTTTGATTGGTTTTTTAGTTTGCTTTATATGTTTCTTATTTCAGAAACCTATTTTTGCAGATTTAATTAATCCTGATTATTTTATTTTAAAATGTGCTAACTCAGAAGCTGAAATAGAATGCCATTATAAAAGTACAATAGCATTTGGTCCGAGAACATATGATGAGTGTATAAAATATAAAAATAATTCCAATTACAGATTTTTAGTTAGCAGAGGTTCTTCTTTTGGTGGATACGAAAAATATTGTTACAAGCCAAAATCAAGTGTTGATTCTGTTATTTATTATATAAAGACACTTCTACCTATTATCTTTATTACCATTCTTTTTGAGTTATCAATATTTTGGATTTTTATATCCAAAAACCACAAATTCTTACGAACTGTAATATTTGCCAATTTGATTTCAATTCCAATTATCAACTTAACAGTAGCGAGTATACCATCAATTGGAATTCTCTTTTTATTATTTTTAGAATTAATGGTAATTATATTTGAAACCTGGTTTATTAAATTATTTTTTAAAGAAATTAAATTAAGCAGAATATTAATCTATTCATTTTTTGCAAATGCTATATCTGCAACAGTTGGAAGTTTATTTTTAACATTCATTCAAAATTTATTGAAATAATTTTCAACAAATAGTTCTGAATCCGTTCCACTCCTCGAGCATATTGGGTGAAATGTGATTTATATTGAAAACAAAGATAGAATTGTTTTCA
>CAYRMT010000088.1:0-1598 GCA_964425635.1 uncultured Gammaproteobacteria bacterium | reverse complement strand
TGATTAGTCAATTAAAAACTCTTCGTCAAACAGAAAAGTTTGATGGAATTAATGTGGATTTTGAATATCAAGGTAATCCGACAGCAGTTTTATCGGAAGAAATGGTTGGTTTTTTAGTGAAATTAAAAGAAAATGATTTAGGAGAGATTAGTTTAGATGTCTTTGTTAATACTATTAATAAAGGATCGGTGGAGCAGGTTGGTGTATTGGTAAATTCGGTTGATAATTTAATTATTATGGCTTATGATTTTCATCGACCCGGGGTGGACTATGTGGGAGCAGTGGCACCAATTGAATCGAAACCTGGGGACAGAAATATTATGGAAGTGGTCCAAAAAATTTTATCCTCGAATATAAATAAAGAAAAAATAGTGATAGCTTACCCACTTTATGGATATGAATGGAAAACTTATACCAAAGATTTTGAAGGACAAGTGATTAGGGGTTGGTATCAAATGGCTAGTTGGAATAGGGTTAATGAATTAATAAAGAAAAAACAGCTAACAATAAATTGGGATGAATTATCAATGACACCGTGGTTAGTGTTTGAGGAAGAAAATGAGATTCATCAAATATATTTTGAAAATGAAAGAAGTTTAAAAGTAAAATTGGACTTAGTAAATCAAAATCAATTTGGAGGAGTGGGATTTTGGGCATTGGGGTATGAGGGAGAAGATAAGAGTATTTGGGATTTGGTAATGTATAATTAGGACATGGAATTTTTATTAAATATAATTGATTTTATTTTACATATTGATGAACATCTTTTAGTTATTACCCAAACATACGGTACTTTGAGTTATGGGATTTTGGCGGGAATACTTTTTATGGAAACAGGTTTAGTTTTTACTCCGTTTTTGCCGGGTGATTCGCTTTTGTTTGCGGCTGGAGCTTTGGCGGCTAAGGGGATGTTTAATGTAATAGGACTTTATTTTTTATTAATAACGGCGGTTTTTTTGGGAGATAATGTTAATTATTGGGTGGGAAGACTGATTGGTCAGAAACTATTTGAATCAAATAATAAACTATTTAAAAGAAAACATTTGGAAAAAACACAGGATTTTTATGCTAAATATGGAACAAAGGCAGTGATTTTAGCAAGATTTGTGCCAATAGTGAGAACCTTTGCTCCTTTTGTGGCGGGAATTGGGAAGATGCCTTATTTAAAGTTTTTAACCTTTAGTGTGATTGGATCTTTGTTGTGGAATAGTTTGTTTATTTTTGGAGGGTATTTTTTGGGGAATATTCCCGTAATGAAGGCAAATTTTGAATATGTGGTGTTGGCGATAATTTTTGTCTCGATAATACCAATCGGGGTAGAAATAGTGAAGGCGAAAATGAAGAAATAATTGATACTATTGAAAATAGATTTGCGTGTTGACGGGGATATCTAAATTAGGTAGAATACTTCCACTTGTAAAAATGCTAAAAGCCAACCTAAAAAACAATAAAAATATTAATGGGGGAGGAGTGATGATTTAGAGAAGGAGTAGATTAAAGGGGATAATGGCCGAAGGCATTGAGCTTTCGGTTTTTTTATGGAAGCAGCACATTAATTAATGAGGGCCTGTGGCTTAGTTGGTTATAGCGCCTCATTT
>CAYRMT010000087.1:0-1664 GCA_964425635.1 uncultured Gammaproteobacteria bacterium | reverse complement strand
TTACAAAAAATTTATAAATTATTAGATCCTCAAAATTTTTCCAAATTAAATAATTCTGATATTAATAACCATTATCGTCTTACCCGTAAAATCGAAATCAAATTTTCCTCACAAAAAAATACAAAGTCCCCCTTGTCAAAGGGGGATTTAGGGGGATTGGGGACGGAGGGTTTCAACATATTACACATCTCCCTTACCGCTCCTCTTAATCTTCTTTACGATCGCATCGACCAACGAGTCCAAAAAAGAATAGATATTGGTTTTTTAGATGAAATAAAAAATGTTTTAAAAAAATATTCTTGGTCCGATCCTGGCCTTCAAATCGGAGCGTATCAATGTCTAAAACCATATTTTGAAAAACAAAATGTAGAGACGCCATACATGGCGTCTCTACTAAACACCTGTCTTCAAAAATGGCAATATGCCGAACACAGCGATGCTCGTCGTCAAGGAACTTATTTAAAATCGAGATACAAAAACAAAGCTCAATTTTTTGACATCACTTCCCCAAATTTTAAAAATAAAATTTTTAAAATAGTTTCCAAATGGTACAATGAATTATGAAAGTTAGAAAAATAGAAATCGCCCCCAAAACTATTGTTTTTACCGTCTTCTTTTTATTAGCTTTAGTTTTCTTTTGGCAAATAAGAAGTATTCTCACAATGATCTTTATCAGTTTTGTTTTAATGCACGCCATTGATCCTTTAGTTTGTCGTCTTCAAAGAATCAAGCTTCCTAGAATCCTCGCAATTTTAATTGTCTATATTTTAGTTTTTGGTGTTATTTCTTTTTGTATTGCTGGTATTATTCCAATTTTAATCGAACAAACGGCGGGTCTAATCAACAGCTTACCTCAAATTACTCAAAATATTAAAATTTTCAGCGAAAATCGTTTTTTCAGCGAAAATAATATCGATTTAACTTCTCAATTAAAAGTTTTAGAAGCTATTCCTGCAAATCTTACTCAAATTGCTTTCTCAATTGTTTCTAATGTTTTTTCCACTCTAGTTATTTTGGTAATAACTTTTTACCTTCTTTTAGAAAAGAAAAATTTTCCAAAATATGGAGATGATTTTTTTGGAGAAAAAGGCAAATCTAGATTTTTAAAAATAATGAATAATTTAGAAGTAAGTCTCGGAAGTTGGGTCAGTGCTGAATTTCTCCTAATGTCTATCATTGGTATTCTTTCATATTTTGGCTATTTAGCTCTTGGTTTAAAATATGCCGTGCCATTGGCCATTATTGCCGGCCTTTTGGAAGCCGTTCCTAATATTGGTCCCATTATTGCTACTATGCTTGCTGGTTTAGTAGGGTTAACCATTTCTCCATTAATTGCTCTTTTTACTGTTATTTTTGGAATTTTAGTTCAGCAATTAGAAAACAATTTTATAGTTCCTAAAATTATGAGTAAGACTATTGGGTTAAACCCAATAATGACTATTATCCTAATTGCAGCAGGTGGTCAAATCGCTGGAATTGGTGGTGCCTTATTGGCAATACCACTTTTTTTAACAGCACAAGCCATATTTAGAGGATTTTCTAAAGATTAAAATTAAAAAATCCCAAAGACATTGATAAGCCGGATTCTGTTTAAGGGCCATCAATCTTTTCTCTCTACCTGAAACTCTCAAAAGCTAGATATTAACGTTTCATCTTGAGATTTC
>CAYRMT010000086.1:0-1760 GCA_964425635.1 uncultured Gammaproteobacteria bacterium | reverse complement strand
AATTCGGGAGATGACATGTTTTATTTGAAATTAAGATTATTGACCGTTTTGGGTGGCGCGGAGACAAACTGCACCGGCTTCGAAAGTTTCTGGAGAAACATTGACCGAGAAAGATTGAGTAGCGATTCGAAGAGCAATCAAAAGATTTTTGGCTGATTCTGGGGTTAATTGTAATTCAAGCATTGGCAATAAAAAGGTTAAGATTTCAGAAAATGGAGCATCTTGATCAAGAATATTGACCTTGGCCCAAGTTTTTTCGATATTAGTTCCTGAAATATTAATCCAATTACCTTTATTAACCATATTGGTATTTGCTCCTAAAAGAGTTTCATCGCCCAACATGAAATTAATATCAGCAGCACTGGCTTGATTACTAATTAAAATTTGATTTTCAGCAACTTTAGGAGAATCGTCTTTAGTTTGTACGACTAAATTTAACTTACCATTATCTTGGTTGTAGGTAACTTTTTCAATTTGATCTAAAGGATAGTCAAGGGTGACAATTAAATCATTTTGATTGTAAACATCAGTTAAAAGTTCAAGACCATTTAATTTGGTGAAATTAGCATCGGTTTTATGAGGACAAAAAACTTTGGTGGTAATATTGGCTTTTTTTAAGAGTAAGGCTAAAGCAAGAGCGGAGCCAACACTGTCAATGTTGAGTTGGGGAACAGTAATAAGAGCCGTTTTGGCGGTTCCTAATATATTTTTTATTTCGGAAACTTGATAGTTTTTCATAAGAAGACCTGCTAATTTTTAATTCTTATAGGCTATTATAACATCCCCTATTTTAAAGTCAATATAGGGCTTAAAAGTCATGCCACAATCATTACCGGCTTTTAGTTTTTCGACAATGTTTTTACCTTGATGGATACCTTCAACTTTGGTATCTTTAATGATTTTGTCGTCGCGTTTTAGATGAATTAAATCCCCCTTGCTAATTTCTCCTTTGGTACACTGAATACCAGAAATACGAACTTTGTTGATTTTGAATTCGGCCTTAATTAAACCTTCACCCAAAACAGTTTCATCGATGGTAGGTTCAAGTAGGTGGAGAACCTGATTTTGAATGTCTTCGATAATTTCGTAAATAATTCGAGATTCAAAAATTCTAACTTTAGAGGTCTCGGCAATTTGAGAGATATGTTTTGGGGTTGGAACATTGAATGCAAAAATCTGAGCTTTAGCGGCTTCAGCTAGAAAAACATCGTTATCAGTAACAGCACCAATTCCGGAAGAAATAACAATAACATCGTCATTAAAACTGTTTTCGAGAGCTTCTAAGGTTCCTTTAACATCGGCTTTTAAAATTACTTTTAATTTGGGATTTTCTTCGGTTGATTCCAATAAAATTTTAGGTTGTTTATTGTCAGTGGATTCAATTTTGTGTGAAGTGACTAAGCTGCTAACGGCAGGCACTTTTTCAAAACCTAAAACTTCAACTGGAGTGCTAGGATCGGCTTCTTTCAATTGCTGACCATTACAATCAATCATGGCTTTAACTTTACAAAGAATATCTTCTGAGTAAATAATGTCTCCGATTCTTAAAGTGCCATTGTTGATAATTAAGGATGCAACTGGACCACGATTTTTGTCGAGACGTGATTCAATAATGGCTGCTTCCAATTCTCCATTAGGATCGGCAGTTAATTCTAAAATTTCAGCATTTAAAAGAATCATTTCTAAAAGATCGTCAATGCCTTGTCCAGTTTTAGCAGAAACGGGAATAACAGCAGTTTGGCCGCCATATTCTTCAGGAG
>CAYRMT010000085.1:0-1781 GCA_964425635.1 uncultured Gammaproteobacteria bacterium | reverse complement strand
CTTAGTCAAAATATTGCCGAAAAACTCGACGAAGAAGCAAAATGGGCTGGTCAAATAAAAGTCACTGTTATCCGAGAGGTTAGAACCAGCAGTGTTGTTGTTGGTAGTAAAATCAACAAAAATGCGGTAAAAAACGAATAACTTCTATTGCAAATTAATAATATTAATTTAAAATTAAAGAGAATTATTAATTATTAAAAAATAAATGACCAAAAAAGACTTAATTGAATCAGTCTCTCAAAAAGCTAAGCTTAGTAAAAAAGCAGCTAAACAAGCAGTTGAAAATTTTCTTTCTGAAATAATGAAAGGATTAGCTAATGGTGAAACTATTAAACTTTCTGGATTCGGAACTTTCAAAACCAAAATGTTTAAAGCTAAAACTATTAAAGCTATTGGTTCTAAAGAATCTAAAAAAATCGTTGCCCGCCGAATGCCTCGCTACATTCCTGGAACCAAGATCAAGAAAATGGTCAAATAATTTCTTTTTTGAAATTTTTAAAATCCCCCAGAAATGGGGGATTTTTGTTGATAAAATAAACTATGCGTAAACTAGACTTTAAAAAAAACCAAGACAAAATTATCGATGGAATTAAAGATTTTGTTGGAGATAAAAACGTTTTTGTTGGAATTTCTGGTGGCATTGATTCTGCGGTTACTGCCTTTTTATGTGTCAAAGCCTTAGGTCGCAAAAGAGTTTTTGGTGTTCTAATGCCTTATGGTCGACAAAAAGATATTAATGATTCTATCGCTGTGGTTAATCAATTAAATATCAAATATTTTAAAAAAGATATAAAACCAATTGTTGATCAATATAAAATCGCAGACAGTAAACTTGTTCAGGCTAATATCATGTCTCGAACCAGAATGACCGCTCTTTATGCTTATGCCAATCATAAAAATGGCCTAGTCATTGGTACTACTAATAAATCTGAAATGGCCGTTGGTTATTTTACAAAATTTGGCGATGGTGGTTGTGATTTTGAACCAATTGCTAATCTTTATAAAACAGAAGTTTTTCAAATAGCCAAACTTTTGAATGTCCCCCAAAATATCACTAACAAAAAACCAACGGCTGGTCTTTGGGATAATCAAACCGACGAAGATGAACTTGGTTTTACATATTTTGACTTAGACAAGTTTCTACAAGGCGAAAAATTAAATCCTGAAGTTGAGTTAAAAATTAAAGAAATAATAAAATTATCAGAACATAAACGTCATTTACCGCCTACAATTTCCATTGATTAAATGAAAACAAATTGCGATTTTGGTCTAATTATTGGTCGTTTTCAACCATTATGTCTTCATCATCTTCAATTTTTTAATGAAGTAATTAATTCTGGTATTAAAAAATTATTGATTGGGGTGGGCGAGTCTAAAGTTTTAGATTCGTGCAATTTTATAACTGGAGATGAAGTTAAATCACTTTTAATCCCTAATTTAGAGAAATTAAATTTCCCTTATGAATTAATAATTATTCCTGATATTAATAATCCACCTAAATACGCCGATCATGTCAAAAATTTTTTCTCCCAGATTAATGAAAATAATACCTGCCTCTTTACTGAAAATAATTACACCAGTGATTGCTTTATAAATTACGGTCATCATTTTCAAGTTATTAAACCAACCGTTTTACTCACCCGTGCCACCGACATTCGTCAAATGATAATTAACAACAATCCCTCTTGGCAAAAACTAGTCCCATTAAACGTCGCCGAATTTATTAAAAATAAAAATAAACTCATTTTTTGATAAAATACTTTCATGAAACTTTCCATCGG
>CAYRMT010000084.1:0-1923 GCA_964425635.1 uncultured Gammaproteobacteria bacterium | reverse complement strand
AGATATTCAATCATTTTGCCGATATTATCGGCTTCATTGTAGGTCGGAATAACGATGACTGCAGTATTTTGTTGTTTCATAATAAATCAGTATATCGCAAATGATAAAATATTGGTATGAATATAGATATTGTCACATTGTTCCCTAAAATGTTTGAGTCACCTTTTGCTGAAAGCATAATTAATCGAGCAATAAAAAATAAAATTATTAATTTAAAAATTCATAATTTGAGGGATTGGGCGATAGATAGTTATGGATCGGTAGATGATAAGCCATTTGGAGGCGATGTAGGAATGTTGATTCGGCCAGAACCGGTGTTTAATGCTTTAAAAACAATTAAAAATCAAAACCTCTCTGTCGCTAAAGCGACATCTCCCCTTAAAAAAGGGAGAGGTCTAAAATCGAAGATAATTTTGATGTCGGCGAGAGGAAGAAAGTTTGATCAGAAAAAGGCTGAAGAATTGGCTAAATTGGATAATTTAATTTTGATTGCTGGACATTATGAAGGATTTGATCAAAGAATCTCTGATTTTATGGTAGATGAGGAAATATCGATAGGCGACTATGTATTAACTGGAGGAGAATTACCAGCAATGGTAATAACTGATGCGGTGGCAAGATTGGTTCCAGGAGTATTAGGAAAAGATAAATCGAGTCAAATTGAAAGCTGGTCTGAAATTGAAATTGATGGAAAAAAAATAAGAACAGTTGAATATCCCCAATATACCAGACCTCAGGATTTTATGGGTTACAAGGTGCCAGAAGTTTTAGTAAGTGGTGATCCAAAAAAAATTAAAAAATGGCAAACGGATCAAATAAGAGAAAAACAAGCCCAAATAAAATAAAAAGCAAATATTCAATGATAATGGAAGGGTGTATATCACCCCTTTTTTGATGATGATACAAGCTCCAGCAAAAATATAAAAAGGCAACCCCAGCAATTATCCATATTCTGGATTGGGAATTATTAATAAAAATGTATAAAAAAAACCCAATAATAAAAATTAACAATAAAAGAATATACTCTACTGGTTTTTGTTTAATTTCTTTTGGAATGATCATTAAAAAATACTCCCTTGTTGGTTAAAAATCATTAATAAAAAAATAAAGAATAGAAAACCAATATGACCAACAATGGAACCGGTTAAGCGATGAATGTTATTTTTAACAGTAATAAAACCATCTATAAAAAGTACTACCATCAGAATAATAAAAATAACAGAACTAAAAATTTTACTGAGAGTTAGTGGACTGATTAATTTTTCATTTTGACTGGATAAAACACTGGTTTGAGACAGAACTTCTGGGACGACGATGTCGTTCGATTTTGGAGAGATAATCTCTTTGGTAGTTGCCGTAAGAGGGGTGCCAAAATGTTGAACGACTAGTGTGGTTTTAATATCACCAAGAGTGCCATTGACAACAGCAATACCAATTTCTTTGTATTTCGTGTTGATGATATTTTCCTTATGTGTGGGAGAATTCATCCAGGCGGAAACTAATGAATCGGTGTTGTAAAAGTCTTTGGCCAAATTTTCACCAGCAGTGGAGTATTTATAACCAACAGTATCAAAAAAAGTCCATGGAGTTTTTCCTTGAGGTGAATTGTGAGCCCAATAATTGTTAGTGAACATGTCGTCGGCCTTTTCCTTAGCTGATTCCGAAAGAACAGAATTATAAACAAGAGGCTCTAAACCAAGTTTTATTCTTTCATTGTTGGTTTGATCAAGAACTTTTTGGGCGGTAATTTCTGAAGAATAGCCAAGAATACCTGGCTTGGCAATTGTTAAACTTTTAATAATTGATTGATTTAACAAATAGAGAATTAAAAAGAAAAGTAAAAAATTAGGTTTTATGATTGTTGCCCGATGATTATTTCTTTCTTGAGGAATAAAATAGTGAGTCCAAATTTTCTTTAACACA
>CAYRMT010000083.1:0-2049 GCA_964425635.1 uncultured Gammaproteobacteria bacterium | reverse complement strand
CTCGATAACATTTTTGTCGTGCTCACGCCCTTCGGCATTGCACCTCGGATGTTGCGCGCGAAAAAATATCATCTCGTCGAATTAACTAATTTCGGTTCAATAAATTCAAAATATATTTAATAATTTATTTGGGGTAATCAATCCCGCGTAAGCTCCCAAGTAATTGGGAGATTTTTTTTAAAAAATGGCTAAAAAAGAAAAGAAAGTGAAAAAAAGTGATGCTGCTTTAACAATGGCGGATCTTTTAAAAATGGAAGGGGTCCAGTTGGTTGGACTTAAAAAGGGACAAGAAGTTAAAGGAAGAATTACTGCAATTAAAAATAAAGCAATTTTTATTGATGTTGGTGGAAAAACTGATGCAGTAGTGACTGGAAAGGAATTTGAATTTGTGAAAGATTATGTGGCTGATTTGAAAATAAATGATGAAATTGAAGTTCAAATTAAATCACCAGAAAATGATAAAGGTCAAATTTTAGCTTCTATTAGAGGAGCAGCTTCTGGTTATGGTTGGAATTATTTTAAAGAAAAAGAAAAATCTGGCGGTGAAGTGACTGTTTTTGCTAAGGAATTAAACCGAGGTGGAGCAGTGGTAGTGGCACCTTTTGGTTTCTTTGGGTTTATTCCTGGTTCTCAAATTGGAAGCAAATATGATGGTGATCCAGACAAAATGATTGGTAAGAAAATTAAAACTAAAGTTTTGGAAGTTGATCAAGCTAAAAATAGATTGGTTTTTTCGGAAAGATTAGTTTCTGAACCAGATAAAGTAGGTGAAGAGGTTGGAGCAATTGAAAACTTGGCAGTGGGTGATATATTTGATGCTGAAATTGTTAGAGTGGAACCTTTTGGTGTTTTTGTGAGAGTAAGTGCTGACAATGAAGGTACACCTTTAAATTTGGAGGGATTAGTTCATATTTCTGAAATTTCTTGGGAAAAGGTTAATGACTTGTCGCAAATGTATAGAGCTAAGGATAAGATCAAAATTAAATTAATTAATAAAGATGATAGTAGATTGCAATTTTCAATTAAGAGATTGTCTGATGACCCATGGTTGTCGATTGAAGAAAAATATCCAAAAGATAAAGAATGTGAGGGTGAGGTTGTTCGAATTGCTAACTTTGGAGCTTTGGTTAAATTAGAAACTGGAGTTGAAGGTTTAATTCATATTTCTAAATTGACTGGTGGAGTATCAGTTAAGGAAGGAGAAAAGGTCCAAGTTTATATTGAAAGTATTGATGTTCAAAAGAGAAAAATCTCTTTGGGAATAGTGGAAACCAATAAGAAGAATGTAATTTATAAATAATTTGTGTGTTTTAGTAGAGACGTTCTGCAGAACGTCTCTACATTATAAAAAAATCCCCCAGAAAATGGGGGATTTTTTGTGGATAAGAAATAACGCAAGCTTATCATTTAAGATAGTCCGAGTGGACAGCTTGCGTTTTGAGGGTGGAGAAGGTTTATTTGAGAATTTTTTTGGTTTGATGGTAAGGAATAGTTTTATCGAAATTACCAATGACGATTAATTTTTCTTTAGGGTCATCCATACTTGAGACAATTGCGACTTTGCAAGTTCCATGACAATGTTCTTCGGTGGTTTTATATGTGCTACCAAGAGCATAGGTGGAAATTGGAAGCGCTAGTTCTTCATTTGACATTTTTTTAAAATGCTCAAAAGATCATTACCAGTAAACATTTCTATTCTCCTTTCTAGTTTTTAAAGTATCAAAAACGCCTTTGTTTTTTTTGCTTGGTTTTAATTATACCAATAAATCGGGGATTTTTGGTGGTGGCTTTATGAGAGGCCCTAGAATCGACTTTTTATTTTTTTCTGATTAATTATTTATCAAATTTAAATTTTTCATAACCGAATTTTTTATGTCTGGTGAATGTGGTTGCCCACGTTCAAGGCCATAAAAAATTGTTATTTCAAAATTTAAATATTGTTATAATCAATAATGAAAAATAAAGAGACGGTTTTTGTTTGTAGTAGTTGTGGCAATGAATTTTCTAAGTGGGCGGGGCAGTGCTCGGCATGTGGGGAGTGGAATTCTT
>CAYRMT010000082.1:0-2114 GCA_964425635.1 uncultured Gammaproteobacteria bacterium | reverse complement strand
CAAGGTATCCGTACTGGAAGGTGCGGATGGATCACCTCCTTTGAGGTTTATGTTCTGACCATAAGTCAGAACCATCTCATCCTTTCTGGTACTAACAGTTCGGTTCTAAACAAGTGAATTTAATTTTAAAATAAAACCCTCCGAATTTCGGAGGGTTTTTAATTTAACCACGACTAAATAAACATATGGAAAAAATTGACCTCAATTCTCTTCCCCAACATGTTGCCATTATTATGGATGGTAATCGTCGTTGGGCCAAAAAAAATAATCTTTCCTCTGGTGAAGGCCACAAGGCCGGAGCTAAAAATCTAGAAATGATTATGAATCATTGTCTCGATATTCGTATTAAACATTTAACTGTTTATGCTCTTTCTACGGAAAATTGGAAAAAACGATCACCAGAAGAAGTTAAAGGAATTTTTGACTTATTGGTTTATCTAGTCACCAATAATTTTCAAAAATATTTAAATGCCGGCATTAAATTAAACATTTTAGGCAATTTCACCGTTTTTCCAGATTATGTTATTAATGCCATCAACAAGGCCTTATCTGTAAAAGTAGAAAATCCCAAATTAACAATGAATATTGCTCTAAATTATGGGGGAAGGGATGAATTAATTACTGCTTTCAAAAAAATAATCAATGATAAAATCCCAGCCAATCAAATTACCGAAGAATTAATTTCTAAAAACCTTTACACCGCCGACCAACCAGAACCAGAACTTATCATTCGTCCTGGTGGAGAATATCGCCTTTCCAATTTTTTACTCTGGCAATCATCTTATTCAGAACTTTATTTTTCTCCAATTCTTTGGCCAGATTTTAACGAAAACGAATTTGATAAATCTATTATCTGGTATCAAGATCGCGATCGTCGTATGGGTAAATAATTGTAAATTGCTACAATATATTATCTATGCTCATCATTCAAGTTACATCAACTTATCCACCAAGCATAAATGGAGTAGCTATTGGTGTTGAAAAAATAAAAGAAGAATTACAAAAAAAAGGTCATAAAGTAATAATAATCGCTCCTGGTATTTTTAAAAAAAATAAACCCAAAGATAAAATAATTAGATATCCTTCAGTTCCAAATCCCGTCGCCAAAGATTACCCTCTACCTCTTTATCCTAACTTTAAAAGAATCATCAAAATTTTAGGCAACCAAAAACCAGACATAATTCATGTTCATGATCCCTTTTATGTTGGCCATTTTGCTAAAAGATTAGCCTCTCATTATCAAATTCCACTAGTTTTCACCTATCACACTCGATATGATGATTATGCTCAAAATTATCTAAGATTTCTACCAGGGCAAATCAAAAAAAAAATAGTAATGAAAAAAGTTGATGATTTTTGCAGAAATGTCAGTCTTATTATTTCCAATTCAGAATCAATCAAACAAGAGTTGCTCCAAAGAATCCCAGAATTAAAAATTACCACCATTCCTTTCGGTTTACCTGAAATTCCAAAGGTGGATTTATCTAAATCAGAAACCAGAGGCATACTTGATTTACCCAAAGATAAAAAAATTTTATTGGTTGTTTGTCGATTAGCCAAAGAAAAAAATGTCCCCCTCTTAATTAAAAGCTTAAAACAATTAAATGATGATTATTTTTTGGCAATTGTCGGCGGAGGTGAATATCAAAAAGAACTCCAAAAACTTGCTGTAAAAGAAAAAGTAATAAGCAGAGTAAAATTTTTTGGACCAATCGAACATCATAAACTAGGAATTTTTTATCAAACTGCCGATATTTTTACCTACAGTTCTATTACTGAAACCCAAGGACTTATTTTCTTAGAAGCCCTAAGTTTCAATCTTCCCATTACTGCCGTTGATTGTGAAGCTGCTCGAGAATGGGTGTTGCCCGGTGGGGGAATTTTGGCTAAAAACAACCCCAAAGATTTTTCGGCCAAAGTAAAATTAATTGAAAAAAATAATAAAATAGAGATTACTCAAAAAGCTCAAAAAGTAGTCGCTAAATCTTCCAGTGAAAATATGATCAAAAAGATTTTAATCGAATATAATCAGATTAAAAAATCTACATAAAACTCACGCCCAACAAAACTTCCACAATCTTAGCAATAAAATAAGACACAAAAATTATTAAAAA
>CAYRMT010000081.1:0-2162 GCA_964425635.1 uncultured Gammaproteobacteria bacterium | reverse complement strand
ACAGCTCGAGACATTTGAGCTAAGCGGCAAATATTATCTTCAACTTCGGAGGGGGAAAATAACATAATGTCGGCCAATTCGTCGATAAAAATTAAAATGTAAGGCATTGATTGGAAACCAGAAAGATTATTGTAAGATTCAATATTTTTAGCACCGACTTCAGTGAAAGTTTTGTAGCGACGTTGCATTTCATCAACTGCCCATTTTAAGGCAGAAATTACTTTCTCTGGATCAACAATGACTGGAGTTAAAAGATGAGGAATGCCATTGTATGGAGTTAATTCAACACGTTTTGGGTCGACCATGATCATACGAACTTCTTGGGGTGAGGCTCTAAAGAGAATATTACTAATCCAAGAGTTAACACAAACAGATTTACCAGAATTAGTTTGACCAGCGATTAAAACATGAGGCATTTTGGCAATATCAGCAACTTTGGAATTACCAGCAACATCGAGGCCTAATGGAACGGTAATTTTATTTTTGGCATTCTTCATGGCATCTGATTCGATAACTTTTCGAATTGGAACAACTTCAAGACTTTTATTGGGAACTTCGATACCAACTAAGGCTCGACCAGGAATTGGAGCTTCGATACGAATTTGACCACCAGGAGCAGAAAGAGCCATGGCTAAATCATTGCTCAAGCTAATAATTTTAGCCAGCTTAGTGCCAAGGGCAACTTCTAGGGCATATTGAGTAACGGAAGGGCTGTTGTTGTATTCAACAACTTTGGCGCGGATACCAAAAGATTCTAAGGTTTCTTCGATAATACTGGCATTTTTGCGAACATCGCCTCGATCGGCTTTGGCGCCGGGAGTGCCATCAAAAATAGAAATTGAAGGATATTCCCAAATTTGATTATTGGATAAGGATTGAAGGGGTGGAGCCTGGAATGGTAGTTGTTCTTCTTGAGACTTTATAACCGGAGGAATATTGACAACATTAGAGTCTTCTTTTGGTTCTTCGTTTTTCTTATTTGATTTAAAAGGTGAAAGTTCTGATAAAAAAAGACCAGATTTTTTCTCTGATTTATTTTCTTTTTCTCTTTCTTTTCCATTACCGACAGTATATTTTTTGATGCCCTTAGAAAGCTTAATAAGAAATTTAACAATTTGACTAACATTAGTATCAAAAAGAATGACAAAACCAGCAATTCCAGAAAAAAAGAAGATAAAAAATCTAGGTAATTCTCCCCAAAGACTGGCAATTTGTTCACCTAAAAAATTTCCAACACTCCCCTGTTCTAAAAGTCCTAAAAGAGCAATAAACATAATTAGAGTGCCAAATGAAACATTCGCTTCTTTAAGTGGAACCTTCATTTTGGTGAATAAAAAAGAAGTGAGTAATAATAGAAACGGAATAAAGACAGAAATTAGGCCAAACCATTCTACTAATTTAAGATTCAAAGCAATGGAATATGGACCGGTTTGGAGAAAAGAAAAAAGAGAAATAATCGACAAAACTAAGAAAAAGATAAAAAAAATAGTTTTTACGGTTTCTTGTTTTAATCTTAAAACTGGAAGAGTATGTTTTTTCTTGCGACCTCGTTTAGCCATGAATACAGTATATCTTATTTAAATTAATTTTTAATTTTTAATTTAAAATTCAGATTTTGGAAAAAATTTTATCGAGAGGAATAATTTCACTTTTTTCTTCATTTCTCTTTTTAAATTCAATGCCGCCGTTTTCAATACTTCGTTTACTAATAACTAATCTGATTGGATTTCCAATTAAATCAGCATCGGCAAATTTGGCACCAGCGGTAATATCGATACGATCATCAAACAAAACTTCAATCTTTTTGTCTAATAAATTTTGATAAAGTTTTTCAGCTTGAGTTTTGATGTTTTCATCAAAAAGATCAAGTCCGACTAAATGAACTTGATATGGGGCAATTGATTTTGGCCAAATAATGCCTTTGTTGTCGTTAAAAACTTCAACAACAGTACCCATGACTCTTGATGGCCCAAAACCATAACAACCCATTTCAACGATTTTTTCTTGACCATCTTTGTCGGAATAATAAAAATCAAAGGCTTTGGAAAATTTGGTTCTTAATTTAAAAATATTACCAACTTCAGTGGCTTTAACAGTTTTTAATTTGTCACCACCACATTCTGGACAATTTTTTTGAGTATCAATTATTTCCTTATTTATGG
>CAYRMT010000080.1:0-2178 GCA_964425635.1 uncultured Gammaproteobacteria bacterium | reverse complement strand
TCTGGCCCATATCACCAGTACTATTAATAGTATTAATTGTCGGCCTCATTTTCGGGGTCAAGAAATTCAAAAAATCAAAACCTCCTTTAATTTAAGTCCCTCTAATTTCTAAACCCCCGGCTTTCCCATTTTAAATATTCCCCCTTGTTTTTTCAAAACCCACCCGGTCTTCGACCACCCTCCCTTGAAAAGGGAGGGCTAATAAAAAATAAGTTTAATTTTAATTAAGATAAATCCCTCCCTTTTCAAGGGAGGGAAAGTCCGAATTTCGGACTGGGTGGGTTTTGAATAAAAGGGCTATAATTAATTGTGAGATATATTGCACCGTATGAAGCCAGGACTAAAATAGGTAATTTTAAATATCTTGAAGATTTAAGACAATTGTCAAGAAATAATCGTAAAAATCCAACCAAATCTGAAAAAATATTTTGGAAATTATTAAATTATAAAAAATTAAATTTTAAATTTTTAAGACAAAAACCAATTGGTAGATTTATTTTAGATTTTTATTGTTCTAAATTATTATTAGCTATTGAAATAGATGGTGATTCACATGATAAAAAACAATTTTTAGACAAAATCAGAGATGTATATTTAGAACAAAGAAAAATAAAAACAGTCAGATTTAAAAATGAAGAAGTATTAAATAATATTGAAAAAATTAAACAAGATTTATCCGAAATAATTTCCAATAGAAAACAAGAATTAAAGTTTTAATCCCTCCCTTTTCAAGGGAGGGAAAGTCCGAATTTCGGACTGGGTGGGTTTTAAACCCCCGGCTTTCCCAATAACGCAAACATTTTTTTCTTATACACCTCCACCCCTGGCTGATTAAATGGATTCACTCCCAATAAATATCCGCTCATCGCACAAGCCTTTTGGAAAAAATAAATCAAATATCCCAAATTAAATTCATCTAATTTTGGCAATCTGATAATTAAATTCGGCACCCCCCCTTCGGTATGTGCCGCCACTGTCGACTCCATTGCTATCTTATTAATTTCCTCCATTGTTTTTCCTGCCACAAAATTTAATTCATCCAAATTATCCAAATCCTCTTTTATTACTAATTTATTATCATCTTCTTCTATAGATAGTACTGTTTCCATTAAAATTCTATTTCCATCTTGCATATATTGTCCCATCGAATGTAAATCAGCCGTAAAACTGACCGTTGCTGGAAAAATTCCTTTTTTGTCCTTTCCCTCACTCTCTCCAAATAATTGCTTCCACCACTCACTCATATAAAATAGACATGGTTCATAATTAGCTAACACCTCTACTAGTTTTCCTTGCTTATAAAAAATATTTCGATAAACCGCATATTTATAACAGTCATTTTCAATCAAATTCTCATTATTAAAGTCCTCTCTGGCTTTTTGTGCTCCCTTTATTAATTCTTCAATATTAATTCCAGCCACTGCCATTGGTAATAATCCCATTGGAGTCAATGCTGAATACCTACCCCCTACATCATCCGGAACTATAAAAGTCTCATATCCCTTTATTGTTGATAATTTTTTTAAAGTTCCTTTTTCCTTATCAGTTACTGCATAAATCCTTTTATTAACCTCTTGACCATATTTATTTTCCATCCATTCTCTTAAAATTCTAAAAGCCACAGCTGGTTCAGTTGTTGTTCCTGATTTAGAAATCACCGCCAATGACACATTTTTGCCTTCAATTTTTTTAAGTAAATCAATCATCTGTAGTGAACTTAAATCATGGCCAGTAAAATAGATTTCAACTTTTTCATCACCACTCAAAGCTCCAATCACTGACCTAGCCGACAAATATGGACCACCAATATCAATCACCACTAAAACATCTGAATCATTTCTAATTTTTTCTGCTGCTATTTTTATTCGATCAAATTCTTCCTTATTATACTCAGCTGGCAAATCCAACCATCCCAAAAAATCATTTCCTTCTCCAGTTTTTTCATGGATTTTTTTATGTATTTCGCTTACCCTCTCATTCCATTGAGATAACTCTCCTTCATTAATAAAACCTTTAACTCTACTATCATCCAATATTTTTATATTCATCATAAACACCATTTTAACAAAAATTATTTTTATATTTTTTTAACCTTTTACTACTAAAATAATATGTTATTTTTTTAACAAAACTATGAAACACATAGTCAAAATTAATAAAAACAAAATCGAACGAATC
>CAYRMT010000079.1:0-2188 GCA_964425635.1 uncultured Gammaproteobacteria bacterium | reverse complement strand
TTGGTTTTTTGATTGGGTCAACAATTTTGTTGTGGAAAAATAAAATAAATTTAAAAAATATTTTTATATTTTTGATTTCATGTGGACTTCCAGTTTTGGTGTATGTAGGATGGGGACTTTGGTTGCAAAAAGATTTATTTATGGCAATTTTTTTAACTAATGCCAATAGAGGATATTTTGGAGCAATAAAAATTGTGACGATGTTGGAAGCTTTAAAGTTTAAAAATTTTCCGACGGATGGTTGGTGGATATGGGGATTATTGTCTTTTGTTTTAGTGTCGATCAAAATTAAAGACAAAAAAATATTATTTTTAATATTGCCACTTTTTACCCATTTGTTGGTTATTTTGTTACTTGGAAGTACAAATTATCCTTGGTATTGGATGTCGGCTATTCCATTTTTGGCCGGATGTAGTGGTTTATTAATTTGGAAAATTTTTAATAAACCAAATTTAATAACGGCATTATTATTTTTCTTTATTCCTTTTTCTAGTAGTTATTATTGGGGAAGAGAAGCTTTGGGAATTTCTCCAAGCATTAATCATTATAGAATGGCTTTTATAGTTTTTGGATTAATGTTATTTTTTAGAATTAAATTTAAGAAAAATAAAATTTTTAAAATTTTATGGATAATATTTATGGTGTGGATGATGTATAAAATTGTGATTTTTAATGAATTATTTATCCCCTATTTAATTGCCCATTGGGGGAATTTGTCGATTTTGAGTTTGCCTAATTTTTAATAAATTTTTAATTTATACATGTTCTTATATATTCATGTATAAAAAGGTAGCTAAAGTCGGTTTTGCAATTTTAATTGTGACAGTGGTTGTTGTTTCTTTGGCGGCGGCGGGATATTTTTATAAGCAATATAAAGAAGTTAAGGATAATCCAAACAAGATTTCGCTCGATGAGATCAATTCACTTACTATGGTTATTGGTAAATTTATGGATTTACCAACAGATGAAACGCCAACATTGGCAACAGTGACAGATAAAGAAAAATTAAAAGACCAGGATTTTTTTAAGAAATCGGAAAATGGAGACAAAATATTAATTTATGCTAATGCAAAAAAGGCTATTTTGTATCGACCATCAACTCAAAAAGTAATAGAGGTTGCTCCTTTATTGATTGGTAATAGTGACCAGAATACAACACAAGCCGAGATGCCTATTGAAACACCGATTGAAACACCAACCGAAGTACCGACCAAAATACCTACTGAAATACCAGAGGAATAAACATGAAAAAAATATTAGTTTTTGTTTTAGTTGTTGGTTTTTTTTTAAATTTTGGTTTGATAAAAGTTTTAGCGGTAACAGGAAGTATTATTGGAAGTAGTGCCTATGCTTGGGGAGAAAATATGGGATGGATTAATTTTTTAGCTAATGGAGGAGATATTTCTATTACTGATACTGCTGTGACTGGGTATGCTTGGAATTCTAATTATGGATGGATTAATTTATCTCCATCTACTGGTGGTGTGACTAATAATTGCTCTGGAATTTTAGGTGGGAATGCTTGGTCGGAAACATTAGGGTGGATTGATTTTTCTGGAGCAAAAATTGATTCGAATGGTAAATTTGTTGGTACAATTGGAACATCTGGCTCAACAACAGGTAGGATTACTTTTGATTGTGCAAATTGTGAAATAAAAACGGATTGGCGACCAATGTGTGGCACTACTTTAATTTCCACTTCTTCTACCACCACTTCAACTGGTTGGGTAGCACCAGCATGTACTGCAACTAAACCAGGAAGTGCACCAATTATTACTAATACATTAAATGGAGATAACAGTGTAACTTTAACCTGGACAAAAGCAGATAACCCAGTAACTAAATATTTAGTAGCTTATGGAACTTCTCCTGGATCAATTGAATATGGTAATCCAGATGTAGGTAATGCTGATACTACTAGTTATACGGTTAGAGGATTATCTGGTGGAACTAGATATTACTTTAAGATAAAAGCTATTAATGATTGTATGCCAGGTGATTGGTCGAATGAGGTGTCGAGTTTGATTGGTGGAACAGGAGCTGTAGCTATTGTTGCTGAGGGTTTTGTTCCGGCTTCAGAAATTGAAAATAGACTTCTCGATATCGCCCTAATCGTTGATAAAACACAAATAACTAATGTATCTGAATTAACTGCTAGAGTAACTTTTGTTAGTTTTGGAAGAGAAGA
>CAYRMT010000078.1:0-2225 GCA_964425635.1 uncultured Gammaproteobacteria bacterium | reverse complement strand
AGCCGTACACTACCCCGCATGTTGTTGTGGGTTATTCTAACACGACCTTTTTATCGAGTAAACAGGCTAATCCATTGTTTAATTTTAGTTATTTTTTTTGTTTCATTAATTTTAGGAAATAAATCCATATTTTTTTCTTCACCTAAATTCAGCCAAACATCGCCTTCATTTCCTAAACCCAATTTATCATGCATTTCTTGATCCAAAAATGCGCTACTAGTAGCATATTCTACTTTTTGGATTAAAATTTGATTCTCTTGGTTAAGCCTAGATATTTCCATTTCTATTTTTAGATTTTGTTTTTCTGCTTCTTTTAAAGTATTATATTGTGTTTTTATATTAACAATTATTGACACAGATATTATTAAACCAAAAATGATTAAAAAAAATTTTTTCATAAAGCTTGTAATTAATCCCAATTAATGTTATTATAAGCCATATTTATTATCAAAATTTATATTTATGGCCGACTTATCACTCGAAAACGCTCTAAGTCTTTTTACTAATGCGCTTACCAAAAATGGCAAGTCTAGCAATACTATTGTAGCCTACAAAGGTGATTTAAACCAATTGATCACTTTTCTTAAAAAACAAGATTCATCTCTCAATATTGAAACTGTTACCGAAAATTCTATTGAATCTTTTAAAAAAGATTTAACCCAAAACGAATACACTGCTAAATCAATTTCCAGAAAACTAAATTCTATAAAGAATTTCTTCTCTTTTTTAAAAAACGAGGGTGTTATTACTATCGACCCTTCTATTGAAGTTAAACATCCAAAATACGAAAATGATTTACCTAAAATTTTAAAACCAATAGAATATCGATCTTTACGCGATGCTTGTCGCAACGACAATCGCGCCACTGCTATTGTTGAATTAATGCTTCAATCAGGTTTACGAATTAAAGAAATCGAAAACTTAAAATTAGATAATATTAAAGATAATGAAATTTTAATCGAAAGCTACGAATCACATTCTTCTCGAGTGGTTCCTTTAAATAATTCAGCTAAAACTGCTCTCAAAAAATATTTAGAAGATGGTCGTTATCCAGGCAAGGCTAAAAACGTTTTTGTCACCAAAACTGGTCGTAGTTTATTAGCCAGAAACATCAGAAGTCTTTTAAATCGCTATTTTAATAAAGCCGATATTAAGGATATTAAAGTCAATGATCTTCGCAATACTTTTATTGTTTTCCAACTTAAATCTGGAGTCCCAATCGATGTTGTTTCTCAAATCGTTGGACACAAAAGAATTTCTACTACCGAAAAATATTTGGAATTAATCGACTCCAAAGAAGAATCCAAAGGAATTAAACTAAAAGAGCTTTAAAAATTGCTACAATTTAACAATGGCTCAATACGATCAAATTGCCACGCCGTATGATGAATTAATGGGTGATACTGGTGATATTCCTCATACTTTTCTAATAAATCCTTTAATGACGTCTTCTTTACCCAAAGAAAAAGATTCAACCGTTTTAGACCTAGGTTGTGGTAATGGATATTGGACCAAATTACTTGCTAAAAAATATAAAAAAGTCGTTGGTATAGATAATTCTCAAAATTTAATTCAAATCGCCAAAAGTAAAAGACAATTAACTAATATTGAATATAAATTAGTTGAAATTGAAACAGGTTTTCCGTTTAATAATGATTATTTTGATCTTGTTTTTTCTAATATGGTTATCCACTATATTAAAAATATAAATAAATTGGCTAAAGATTTATATCGAATAATTAAGCCAAATGGTTTGATTATATTGTCTTTTGCACATCCCATTTTTGAATCAACCAAAAATCCATCTTTAAAATCTACTAAAACTAGAACACCATATAAAACCTCAACCCTCGGTGGGTCGGCCGAGTTAACGCTTCAATATGAATCATTGGATTCAATCATTAAAAAATTTTTAAATTCGGGTTTTAAATTACTTCAACAAAAAGACGCTTTTATCCCTGCTGATTTGGCCGAAAAATATCCTAGGTATAAAGATTACATTGGATTACCTCGTGCCGCAATTTTAATCTTCAAAAAAAATTAAAGCCTTGCTCGTTTTGCTATTTCTGCTTCCACTAGTTCTTTTGGTCGTCCGTATTTTAATGCTGATAATTTCTTAATCATTTCTGCTTTTTTAGGATCTCCTGGTTTTTTCTTCTCTGCTGCCGCCACTTTTAATGAAAATGGCTGTTTTGGTACACCATTAACCATTGTTTTCATATAAA
>CAYRMT010000077.1:0-2268 GCA_964425635.1 uncultured Gammaproteobacteria bacterium | reverse complement strand
TTAACGCTTTGGAGATTGCTTTTGGCGGCGAGATTTACCACCAGTACCAACCATTCTTCTTTCTTTAACACGAGAATCGACAGTTAATAAACCGGTTGGTTTAATAATTGGTTTGAAGGCTTCATTGATTTTAATTAATGCACGGCAAAGAGCTAAGCTAAGAGCCTCAACTTGGCCACCTTTACCACCACCAATTAATCTGGCTTCGAAGTGATATTTACCTAAAGTTTCAGTGATTAAAAAAGGTCTATCGTAAGCAATTTTAGCCGTTTTACTGGGAAAATATTTTTCTATAGCGATTTTATTTATAAAAGAATCACCTTTACCGGAAAAAAGTTTAACGGTAGCAACAGCAGCTTTTCTTCTGCCGATTGCATATGTATAAGTGTTTGAAGTAGTTTTTTTGGTTGCCATAATTTTATTTTGTAAATTTTTCAGCGTATTTGTGGTCAGCGCCAACAAAAATTTTTAAACGAGTCATTCTGACATCTCTTAATTTATTTTTGGGTAACATACCATAAACACCATGTTCAATAACTTTACGAGGATCTTTTCTCATAAGTTCACCGAGAGTAAGCTCTTTTAAGTGACCAGACCAGGCGGTGTGATGATAATAAATTTTTTGTTTTAATTTGCGACCAGTGGTTTGAACTTCTGCAGCATTAACAACAACAACGTAATCACCATCATCTCGATGATAAGAAAAAGTTGGCTTACCTTTACCCATTAAAATCTGAGCAATTTCAGTGCAAACGCGACCAAGAGTTTTGTCTTTGACATCGATAAGATGCCATTCTCTTTTTGTATTATTACCTTTTAAAACTGTAGTTTTCATTATTTTGACTCCTTTTTGACTGCTTTAACTTTCTTTACTGCTTTATCTTTTTTAACTTCTTCTTTTACTTCTGGTTTAAAATTGACAGCTTTAACAAAACTGAATTTGACAATTAAAGCATCATCGCCATAACGATGTTTGATTTTTTGAATGGTAGTGAAATTTGATTTTTGATCACCAAAAACTGATTTGAAATTAGCAACAACACGATTAACCCAATGTTGATCTTGGAGAACTTTAAATAATTCTCTTTTAGCGGTTAATTCTTCTTTAGTAATAATAATATTGGCTAACTTTTCCACCATAGGAACAACAGCCTTAACTTTGGCTTCAGTGGTTTGAATGGTACCATGAGTAAACATGGATCTTGTTAAAGATTTAAGCAAAGCTTTTCTTTCGTTGAAATTACGACCTAATTTTTTTCCAGCAATACGATGTTTCATAATTTATTTCCAGCTGAAGCTTCTTTCTTTAAGCCAAGCATCGATAACTTTTAATGATTTTTCGCCGACATTTTTAGCTTTACTGACATCTAGACGACCAGCCTTGATTAAAGCATCAATGGTTGGATAACCGGCTTTTTTAAGGGCATTGGTGACTCTTAAAGGAAGTTCTATTTCTTCAACAGAAATATCACTACCATGAGAAGCAGGGGAAGCTAAAAGAGTAATAACTTCTTCTTCGAATTCTTTAGGATCAGCGATTTGGCTGAAAGAACTAATTAAATCTTTGGCAGCTAATTTAAGGGCCATAAGAGGTTCGACAGAACCATCGGTCCAAATTTCCATGGTTAATTTATCGTAGTTTGATTTTTTACCTAAACGAGTTGGTTCAACCATATAATTGGTTTTGATGACTGGAGTAAAGGTGGCATCAAGAATGATTTCGCCAACAATATCAGTTTTTTGTTCTTTAGCTAAAGTGTAACCAACCCCTCTTTCAACCGTTAAAGACATTTTTAAAGATGATTTATTGTCGGAAAGAGTGGCAATAACTTGTTCAGGGTTAGAGACTTTGCAAAGGTCAGAATCGGCAATATCACCGGCAGTAACTACACCAGGGCCTTTCTTGTCGAGGGTTAAAACGATTGGTTCGTTTTTAGTGTAATTAAATTTAATTTTTTTAAGATTTAAAGAAACTTCAACTAAGTCTTCTTTAACACCTGGAAGAGTGGTGAAAAGATGATTGGCACCATCAATTTTGATTCTGGTGATGGCAGCACCTGGAACAGTGATTAACAAGACTCGGCGCAAACTGTTACCAAGAGTGTGACCGAAGCCGCCAACTAATGGACTAAGTTCGAATTTACCGTATTTATCGTCTGATGTTACGGTTTTGATATTAAATTTGTTTGTTTCGATCATAAAAGCTCCTTTTTTTATCTTGAATAATATTCAATTATTAAATTGACATCAATGTCATTGCCAATTTCT
>CAYRMT010000076.1:0-2270 GCA_964425635.1 uncultured Gammaproteobacteria bacterium | reverse complement strand
GACGATCGATTATTTCTTGAGTTAATTTGCCATAATGTTCTTCGGCGCATTTATAAACTAACTCCTTTAAAGTATCTTGGGGCTTTTTACCTTTTGGTAATTTAAATTTAGGAAAATACCAATTACCTAATTCAATTTCTAAATTACATTTTTCTGCTATTTTTACGGTGTTTTCTAGGGCATCGGGGAGATCAGAAAACTGTTGTTGCATTTCTTCTGGGGATTTAATATAAAAATCAGGTGTTTCAAACATGCTCAATCTTTTTGAATCGTTGATGGTGGTTTGGGTATTGATCATCATTAAAACGTCTTGGGCAAAAGCATCACTTTTTTTAAGGTAATGAGCATCGTTGGCGGCAATTAAAGGAATGCCTAGTTCTCGGCTAATTTTGATAATGCCTTCGTTGGCTCTGTCTTGATCTTTTAATCCTGGATGTCGTTGAATTTCCAAATAATAATCTTCACCAAAAAGATTTTGAAAATCTTTGGCTCTTTTTTTGGCTTTTTCATGGTTATTGTCTAGAATTAATTGAGCGATTTCTCCCTCAACACAGGCACTATTGCAAATTAAACCGTCTTTATATTGTTGCAAAATTTCCCAATCGATTCTGGGTTTATAGTAATAGCCTTCTAAATTTCCAATGCTAACTAATTTCATTAAATTTCGATAACCTTGATCGTTTTTAGCTAATAAAATTAAATGATGATTACGACGATTAGCGGCTGATTTGTCGAGTCGACCATTGGGAGCTAAATAAACTTCACAACCAATAATTGGCTTGACATCATTTTTTTTACAAGCTTTGTAAAATTCAATGGCGCCGTACATGTTGCCATGGTCAGTGATGGCAATAGAATCCATCCCCATTTCTTTAATAGCGGGAATTAATTTTTTGATTTTGGTAAGACCGTCAAGTAGTGAATATTCAGTGTGAACATGAAGATGAACAAAATTACCCATGGATTATTTTAAAGCATTTTAGTTAAAGTGGCGATTCTATCTTCTATTGGAGGATGAGTAGAAAAAAGGCTAGCAACTTTATTTCCTTTAAAGGGATTACTAATATAAAGAGAAGCGGTGGCAGTGGAGGCAGTTTCTAAATTATTGGAATCAGTGGATATTTTTTTAAGAGCATCAATTAATCCTTGTGGTTGTCTGGTTAATTTTACAGCTGAAGCATCGGCTAAAAATTCACGGCGGCGAGAAATGGCTAATTGAATTAACTGAGCAATGATGGGGGCAAAAATAATTAAAAGAAAACCAATAATAGTAACAAAAGGATTATTGTTTTCGCCATCGTTGTCGCGATTGCCAAAAAACATGGAATTAGTGGCAAAATTAATGACGATGGAAAGTGTGCCAATTAAAACACTAACGATCATCATCAAACGAATGTCATAATTTTTGACATGAGAAAGTTCATGGGCAACTACAGCTTCAAGTTCAGTGCGATTTAATTTTTGCAAAAGACCGGTGGTGGCACATATAAGTGCATGTTTTGGGTCGCGGCCAGTGGCAAAAGCATTCATGGCTGGAGTGTCGATAACATAAACTTGAGGCATTGGGGTGCCGTTGGCCATACTCAAATTTTCAGTGACAGTGTAAAGATTGAAGAATTCCTTACGATTGGCTAGTTTGGCACCATTTAGACCAACGACAATTTTGTCACCCCAAAAATAACTTACCCCGGACATCCCAAAAGAAATTATAAGAGCAATAGGTAAAAATTCATTACCATAACCGAAAGCTTGGGAAATTAAATAAATAGCACCTAAAATAAAGCCTATAAAAAGGCTAATAATAAGACCTGACTTGAATTTATTTTGAGCAACTTGCTCGTAGACGTTGATCATAAAATCTTTTTATAACTTTACCTCTGGATTTTTAGTTTCTTCTTTAGAAACTTCGAGTTGGTTCATGTCGGTTGGAGTGCTTAATCCTTTTTCTTCTTTAAAACCAAAAATTGGGGCAATCCACATTCCTGGAATAGTAGAAATAGTAGTGTTGAAATCAGCGGTAAGATCGATTAAAGTTCTTCTGGCATACATTAATTTGTCGGCAGTGTCGCGAAGTTCGTTCATTAAATTGGAAACTAGATCGGAAGCTTTGATTTCTGGATTACTTTCCATAACAACTTTAATTGAGCCAAGGGCTTTGTTTATCAACTCTTGAGATTTATCCATGGCTTTAGCATCGTTGGTTTGGACAGCTTGGTTAATAGATTCTCGGGCTTGGGTTAATTGGTCAAAAATCCCCTTTTCGTGGGTCA
>CAYRMT010000075.1:0-2285 GCA_964425635.1 uncultured Gammaproteobacteria bacterium | reverse complement strand
CCAGAAGGAATTGCTTCAACATAATCAGATGAACTTTTTCCACTTATCTTATTATTAGAAACAATTTTTATATTTTCTTTTGATTTTTCCAGATAAAAATATAATCCACTAACTAAAAAAACTAAAATTGCTAAAATGATTAAAGAAACATATAAAAATTTAGGTATCTTAATCTTCCCTACAGGCAAAGCTAATCTTGGATATTTTCTTTCATTTGAATTGTCTACCATTTATACAGAAAATATAAACTATTTCCAAAGATTAAACAACATTTTACTTTAATATTTTCCCATTGTTCGCCAATCCCAGTTTGGAAAAACCTCTTTTAAAGGCTTATAACCGTCCCATTTATTCTCCCAATCAGGTGGGAAATATTTAGCAACGGTTTTTTTAGTTTCTTCAAACTTATATACTTCTTCATCAGAATAAAAAACACTATCAATAGTAGCTGTAAAACCTCCTGTATTATGGTTTCTGAACCATAAACCTAACGACTCAGATTCAAGAGGAGTCAAAAATCCGAGAGGACTTCTAATAAACGATCTAATATCTTCATGAAACCAAATAACTCCACCATAGCCACGTACATCATAAGTACATAGCCAATTTTCATTTTTACTGCTAAAAACGGGTTCTGACATTTCATTTATAGCAAAAAAATCTAATCCACGCTCAACCCATTTTTGAGAGATAGCTGGATCAATTTCATTCATTCTTTGAACGAAAATTTTTAGACTTTTCAAATTACCCTCATCTTGCAAACCACATTGTCCACCAGTCATACAAATGAAACCTAAATTGTCGCTTACTTTAATTAATTTAAAAGATTTACAATTGGCATCACTACCAGTATTTTTGTATTCTAGAATGTCTTGATAATTTATATCTAAAGGGTTGGTGCCTTGATTATTTGACCATTTAGCATTATATGCTGCCTCTAAATTATGAATTGTTCTTTGTTCTAAAGTACCTTTAAATTCAGGTTTAGATAATTCATCAAACTGTTGTGTTTGGGTATTAAATTTATGAGTAATCTTAGTTCCATCAAAAACACAAATACCTAGATTTTTATCAAAAGCTAATCTTGAAAAATAGAAGATACCAGCTTTTTCGTTAGTAATAGTGGTTGGGTTTCCGTAAGCATCATATTTAGTTAAAGTTTTATTACTTTGTTTTAAATTTTCATTATCAAACACATAAGCTTCACCGTTTAAGACATAGACACAATCATTGCTGTTTAATTTATCTTTAATATTATTAATAATACTTTTGTCTAAATATTTTTGATGCAATTCGTCTGCATTACATTTGTATCGTTCAATAAGACTTATGGTTTTATCTATGTTTAAAAAATCATTATCTGAAAAAACTACCACCGCACCAGACTGTTTATCTTTAATAGCAAAAGGGCCTTCTTGGGCTACATTCATGTATTCACCACCAGCCATAAATCTAGAAGCTTGGTAGCTACTATCTAAATCAATAGCATCAGCACTAATCTCGGTTTCAATATTACTATTATTTAATAAGTTGTTCATTTCTGTTTTGGTGTAACCAATAAAAACAGAATTAGTGTTTCCATCCCATTGGACTTCTATTCCAAAAGCTTCAGCAATAGCTCTGACTGGAACCAGAGTTCGACTATCTTTATTGACCACAGGAGGGGAATCTAAAAAAGATTCTTTAACATTACCATTGTCACTAACTTTCATTAAATTATTACCAATCTGCATTCCAATTTCTTTATTATCCTTTTTAAGGGTAATCGACTGATCTTCACCATTCCAATCGACAGTGGCTCCTAATGCTTCACTTATAAATCTAAGCGGAACCATAGTTCTATTATTTATAATTTCTGGACAAGTATCATTTTCTTTTAAAACATTATTTTCACCAGGAACACTAGGATCAGAAACTAAACAAAATTTACTGCCTATTTGTACAATTACTTTTCTAGTGGAAGTTGTTATTGATTCTTTCGTTTTATTTGTTTCAGCAGAAGCAAAGAGTGTTGAAGTATCAACTCCTAAATTCTTTAATGCATTAATATGTCTATCTGGATTTTCATCTTTTATAACTACACTCTTATTACCACCAGCAATAGAATCCGTATTAAAAGTCTCAGCAGCAGCACTAGAAGCTCCGGTAACCGTCATAGCTATACCTACACCAACACCTACACCTCTTTTTAATCCTTCTTTCATTTTTTTAGATTTAAAAGTAACCTATAATCTGAAAAGAATTATAGGTTTTATATTTAAAAAAGTCAATATCTTAGGTTAAAA
>CAYRMT010000074.1:0-2296 GCA_964425635.1 uncultured Gammaproteobacteria bacterium | reverse complement strand
ATTTAGGTTTTAATGATTCAGCTGTTCACACCGATATTATTGCCACCACCGATCGAACCATTACTGCAACTCTTAAAAATGGTAAAGAGATTATTTTATACAAATCTGGCCAATTCCAAATTTAAATATGGAGAAAAATGGTGAATTAATAAATTTAAATTTGGAAACAAAAAAAGTTTGTAATATTAGTAATATAAATAATTTTGACGAACTTGATAATATTACTGCAATTGGGGATTCTGAAAAAGTTGAAATGGGAGATTGCTTATTACTAAGAAAAAATAAAAACATTACAACCTATAGTTACGGCGCCGGTCCTTGCATTTCTGGCATTATTCAGACTAATGACAACAAAATTTATATGTTTCATAGTGTTGCCGATGAATTAACACAAGAACAAGAGAAAGTTGTTAAAAATGCTAAAAAGGGAATTATTGGAGGTGGTAAAGAATCTATAGATATATTGAATTATAAATTTAAAGATAAAAACATTAAAATTATTTCACCTCCCTCAGATAGAGATGGCTGCGATTTTAATATTGTTTTTGTTAAATCCCAAAATCAATTTAATGTTTCACCCGGTATTTATTTCTGTTACGATCATGTAGACGACACCAATTCGTAATTATTAAAAAATCATTTATAATAAATCATGTCTAAAGATAAAATAATTACAATTTCCCTTATAATTATTTTTGTTTTAGCTTTTTATTTTTTAACCAAAAAACCGAGTAGTATGGAAAATCAAATTTCCAATTCTGCTCCAAATTCACAAACCATGACCACTCTCCCTCCATCTAAAGTTACCGAATTAAAAATTGAAGACATTAAAGTAGGAACCGGCAGTGCCGTTAAATCTGGCGACACTGTTTCTATAAATTATATTGGCACTCTTGAAGATGGTACAAAATTTGACAGTTCTTATGATCGAAACCAACCATTTGAAACACAAATCGGTGTTGGTCAAGTTATTGAAGGTTGGGACAAGGGTGTGGTTGGTATGCAAGTTGGTGGTAAAAGAAAACTAACTATCCCTTATCAAATGGCCTATGGTGAAAATGCTTATGGTCCAATTCCTGCCAAAGCCACTCTTATATTTGAAGTCGAATTAATGGCCATCAAATAAAAAATATTTTTTCTTCAACAAAAAAAATGCCGACAGTTGCCGGCATTTTTATTATTCAAATTTATTTTTATTTATAAATAATCTTCGCTGAAGATTTTAAATTACTAAACCAAGTGCTTAGAGCTGTATTTTTTGCTTGAGTTTCAAGTTGTTCTTTGGCTAAAGTTTGCAATTCACTTTCAGTTTTTCCTGTTGGTAGATAAGCTTTGTTTTCTTTTAAAAATGCGTCAATTTGCTCTTTTGTAATTTCAGCACTAGGAGAAGCCAAGGCTTCGGCAATTTTTTGAGAACGAATTTGCAACACAACTTCCTCTTTTGTAACACCTTGTGCCTTCATAGCTTCCTCTAAAGTTGAACCTTGAGATTTAATCTGTTCCTCAATTACAGACAAATCTTTATCAATTTCTTCTTGGCTAATAACAATTCCTTTATTTTTAGCTTCACCGTCTATCAAAGCATCTTGAACCATTTGGTTAAGAACGACCTGCTTGTCTTGTTTTTGTAATTGTGTAATGTATGAATATCTATAAATTGGTTTTCCATTAACTGTTGCAACGATTCCGAATTTATAAAAACAGCCACCAATCAAAGCCAATAAAACTACTAATCCAATTAAATGAATTTTTGCTACCTTAGACATTTTTTTTGTTAAAATTTTTTTCTTTGGCATTTTCTTTTCGACAACATCTTTAACATCAGCTATTTCTTTAACAGATTTTTTGTTTGTTTTTTTGATTATTTTTTTCATATGTTTATTTATAATATCATTTTTTTAAAATAATTTTATTTTTAAACAAAAAAAAGACATTCTTAAAATAAAATAGGTACCAACATCTGTTGATAATAACTTTATTTATCGAATGTCTTATGTAGACAGATCTTTCTTTTTAAGAACGACACCACTGATGGTATTTCAAATAAAAATCAGGATCAATTTCAATTTCCACACCATCGGCAATTATTTTCGCGATTTCTTTAATTTTTTCAAGATCTTGGATTTTTCCATCCACAGTTGCAACGATCCAGAAATTTCCTTGCTTGTAGAATTTAATGATATGATGATAACCGTACGGTTTAGAACATCTTTCTGGATCGTAAGGAAACTGTTCATTTTTATCTAATTCAATGAAGACCACCACATATTTTTCTGGTTCTATCTTTTTCTCCTCC
>CAYRMT010000073.1:0-2381 GCA_964425635.1 uncultured Gammaproteobacteria bacterium | reverse complement strand
CTCGTCAAAAAATTGAAGAGAAACTCGGAAAAATTCCTCAAAATGTTTTTTGGGCCCAACTTACAGAAAACAAATATGACTTAAACCCAGACGACATTTCAAAACTTAAAACATTAATAACTATCCATCCCACCATAGTTTGGACAGGCGCACTTGGTTGGTTTGAGGAAGGTTATACAACTGGAACCACTGAAATTGCCACTGCTCTTATTAAGAGTAAATCTCACATCGCCATCGGTGGAGGTGACACAGGAGAGTCGATTACAAGACTTAAAGGTGGTCAAAAAAGAATCGATTTTCAATCCTCTGGCGGCGGCGCACTCCTATTTGCCTTAGCCAACGGACTAGAAAATTTACCAGCAGTATCATGATTTTTTATCAACTTTTTAGTTGATAATTAATAAAAACCTTATTTTAAAAGAAAAGGGGGTTTTAAAATGTTACCGTCTTCCCAACTAAAGATTATCTTCTTAAGAAACGAAAGGAGGTGATCCAGGTATCTACACACACCAAATAATGGTGGTGTTAACCTAGAAAGGAAGTGGTAGCTCTTTGGCCTAGATTCAATTTTTTTGCATAACGCGAAACTAATTGAATCTAGGCCTTTTTTATTTTAAAACCCAACAACATTACACCCAAAATTACCAACTCACTAATTACCAAACTCCAACCAGCCTGAACAAAACCAACTTTTGGAACCAAAAAGTAATTAATAGTCAAATCGACCAATGTTCCAATTAAAACTGACCAAAAAACTACATTTTGTTTTTTCTTTATTACTAACAAATTACCAACAAACACCCTAAAATAATTAATTACCCCCGACCAAACTAATAAACTCATCACCCCAGCCGCTACCACAAATGAAGGTCCATAAATCAACTTCATAATCAATTCTCTTTGCCAGGTAATCAACAAGGCCAATGGGACTAATACTAAGACAGACAAACTAATCACCAATTTAATTAACTTCTTAACTGTTTCTTTTTTATTTTCATGAAATAAAACAGTTATCCTTGGAAAAATAGCATAATTAATTACATTTACACTTTGAAAAGCAAAAAGGATTTTAAAAGCTGTTTGATACCAACCAACCTGATCATTTCCAAAATATCTACCTATTAATAGAGTATCATTATTAGCATAAATAATAGTTGCTGCTGTCATTCCAAAAAGAGGCAACGCTTCTTTTATTAATTCTTTCCAAAAACCAAAATCAAAAGCTATATTAATTTTAATTTTTAAAAAATTAGTTTGGAAAATTCCCAAAACTATAGACAATATTGTTGATATCGTGTAACCAATAACTAAATGAATCGCAGTTCCATGGAAACTAATTACCAACAAAGCTGAAACCAACATTCCAACGTAATAAATCATTTTGTTTAAAAAAACCATTTCCATTTTTTCCCAAGCTTGAAAAATTGCAATAAAAACTCCTTGAAAAATTTGAATCAAACTAAAAATTAAAGTAGCAAACAACAGCTGTATAGAAACCGGATTTTTTACAAAAAAAAATGACATTACAAAAAACAAAACAATCAAAATTGATAGTGCTAATTTTAAGCCAATCAAATTGCTTAAATATTTTTCACTCAAATCCTTGTGTTTAGCCACATCCCGAGTTGCAATCGTCACCAAACCAAAATCAGATAAAATCAAAAATATAGCAATATAAGCAAAAGATAAATTGAATGCTCCAAATTCTTGTGCACCCCAATATCTCACCAACCCCACTGTTACAAGAAACAATAATATCTTAGAAAAAAACTCAACCGCCCCCAACCAAAAAGTATTCTTTATTAATAACTGTCTATTTGACAATTCATTTTTATTATTGAAAAGCATTTTCTTTTTTAAACAACTTTGTTTAATTGTTTATGCCAATTCCAAGCACTTGAAATTATAGTTTCCAAATCAAAATATTTTGGCTCCCATTTTAAAATTTCTTTGGCCTTTTTAGAATCAGCAATTAATTCTGGAGGGTCACCAGCTCTTCGTTCAGCTTCTGTCACCTTAAAATCAACTCCTGTTATTTTTTTAGCTACCTCAATAACCTGCCTTACCGAAAAACCACTTCCATTACCCAAATTAAAACAATCGCTTTCACCACCTTCCATTAATTTTTTCAAAGCCAAAATATGGGCTTGAGCCAAATCAGTCACATGAACATAATCCCTAATACAAGTTCCATCTACAGTCGGATAATCTGTGCCAAAAATTTTTATATCCTCTCTCTTTCCCAATGCCGCATCTAATATTAATGGAATCAAATGAGATTCCGGATTATGGTTTTCACCAATTTCGCCATCAAGATCCGCTCCACAAGCATTAAAGTATCTCAATGCCACATATTTCAATCCATAAGCCAAATCATAATC
>CAYRMT010000072.1:0-2414 GCA_964425635.1 uncultured Gammaproteobacteria bacterium | reverse complement strand
GGATAAACATAGACACATCAATTTGGCTTTCAAAACTGCGATTTTTTCGACCACCGTTTCTACCACCGACAAATCTATTACCACCATTTCCGGCATTACTTCTACCACCAAATCTGGTTCGACCACTATTTGGTCTTTGTTGAGTTTTACCACCAAAATTATTGGTGAATTTATTCTGATACATAATTTTTGTTGACCCAAACACTGTTTTTCGGCCGTAACCTAGAAACTTGCGGTGCCCACAAAAAAATAATGCACCAATTTGCTCAAATCAGTCTGTAGTCTACCACATCACCTAAAAATAGCAAATTTTTCTATTGGTAACACCTGCCACAACATCACCAACACTGAAATCAACATAAACCCAAAAGCTATCCATGCAATCACTTTATTCTTTTTACTGGTTTTAAATTTACCAACTATTCTTTCATCATCGCTTAGTTTAATAATAATCGCGATCAAAGGTACCGCTGCGATACCATTTATCACTGCCGCGTAATACAAAGCACTCATGATATTAATTTGAAGTAAATTCATTGCTAGTCCGACTATTGTTGCCACTGCAATGATTGCGTAAAACATTTTCGCCTTTTTAAAATTTTTAGATAAACCTTCTTTAAACCCAAACGCCTCTGCCACCGCATAACCCACCGATCCAGCCAAAACAGGTATTGATTGCCAACCAATTCCAATTATACCAACAGCAAATAAAACATAAGCAAAGTTCCCTGCCAATGGTCTTAATGCTAATGCCGCTTGTTGTGGTGTTTCTATATCAGTAATTCCATTCGCGTGTAAAGTTGCTGCTGCCGTTATAACTATTGAAAAAGTCATTATATTAGAAAATAACATTCCAATTTTTGTATCCCGACCCATAGCCGTAATCTCTTTTTGTTTCACTTCTGGTTTACAATTAAAATCTTTTACTTTACCATCGTTTATTTCTTCCTCTATTTCTTCCGATGCCTGCCAAAAAAATAAATAAGGTGAAATTGTCGTTCCTAAAAATCCAATCATCGTCATTATATAAGCCATTTCAAAATTAATTTGTGGAACAAAAGTGTTCTAAGCCATTTCCCCCCAATTTTGTTTCACCATAAAAGCCGTAATTACATAAACTCCCAAACTTAATCCCAACCATTTTAAAATTCTTGAATATTTTTTATAAGGAATAATTATTTCCATTAAAATAATTAATACTCCTGTAAACATTAACCACCCAAAAAAATTGAGACCAAAAAGCATCTGCATAGATGCTGCCATTATTCCCAAATCTGCTCCAATATTTATAATATTTGCAATTGCCAATAATGAAACTGCCATAAACAATAATCTTTTTGAATAGTATTTTTTTATAACTCCTGCCAAACCTCTACCAGATATCATTCCAATTCGTCCACACATTTCTTGTATCACTACCATTGCTGGCCATAAAAAGAAAGCTAGCCACCCTAATCTATAACCATACTGAGCTCCTGCAATGGTGTAAGTTGCAATTCCCGACGGATCGTCATCGGCCGCTCCAGTTACAAACCCCGGACCTATTTTTCTGAAAAAATTCTTAATTTTTTTTAATATCACTTCCTAAAGATATCGATTTTTTTTCTTTTTGTCCATAGTTTTCAGTTTACTTAATTAATATTAAACAAAGCTGATAATTTATAGTAAAATGCTAATATGACTCCAAATTTTTCCACTATTAAAATTGCTGGCCCCGCTGGTTCCGGCATCAAATCTGCTGGTCAACTTTTTTCAAAAATACTAATCGATCATGGTTTTAATCTTGTTGATTACAGCGAATATCCATCTCTTGTTCGCGGTGGGCACAACACTTATCAAATCACTTTTTCCAACGAAAAAGTTTTTGCCACTCATTTTAATGTCGACTTATTTTTTTCAGTTTACCCAAATCATTGGCAACCACATCAATCAGAATTTACCAAATCAACTCTAGTTTTTTCTGAAGAGGATTTTTCTAATACCAAATCAAAAGCCACTTTTATAAAACTACCTCTAAAAGAAATGGCCGATCAAGTTGGCAGCCCCCTTGTCATTAACACTCTATGTTTAGGTGTTGCTACTTATCTTTACGACTTAGACGTTCAAAAAGCTAAGGATCTTATTTGTGAAGCCTATCAAAAATATTGCGAAATAAATTTAAATGCCTTTAATATTGCCTATTCTTACGCAGAAAAGAATTTTTCAAAATTTCAAATAAAAATAAAAAAACCTAAAAAAATTGTCAAAATGGGTTTTAATGAAGGCAATGAAGCTTCTGGTTGGGGATTTATCAAAGGTGGCGGCAGTTTTTATGCCGCTTATCCTATGACTCCCGCCACTGGTATTCTTCATTTTTTAGCCAACAAACAAACAGAATTTAAATTAACCGTCGTTCATCCTGAAGATGAAATTGC
>CAYRMT010000071.1:0-2435 GCA_964425635.1 uncultured Gammaproteobacteria bacterium | reverse complement strand
CTTTTTACCTTAGTGTCAAGTCTCGACTTTTTGACGTATCTCTTTTTATGTTATAATCCCCCAATTTCTAATAAGTAGGAAGATTTCTTTGACATATCGGATTAATTTAAAAAGGAGAGGGTGGAAATGAAAAAAACAGCCATATCGTTGACTCTGATTTTTTTAATATTTTCAGCTATCTTCTCAACACCGACCGCAGCAGAAATAAACAATACCAACAACAAGGAAGTTGTCGTTAACAATATGAAACCTCAGGTTTCAATAAACTCAACTGTTTCTGGAAACAGTGCTACCATAAGTCTTACTGGCTCAATTGATCACGCCGCTATTTTTGATAGCCAAAACAACTGGTTCGGAAATTTTAAAAAAATAGACAGCCAAAAATATGAGTTCTTTGTTTATCCTTTACCAATTGGAGAACACACTTTTATTATAAAAGCCTCCAATATCAAAGGAGAGCAAACCCCGGAACCAAATCTGACAACCCAGAAAATAACTATAACTATTAAATCTCCAAAGGTAACCAGTAGCATCTATGGTTACAGTGGAGCAGGTAGACCATTAACTGTTTTTGCCATCGAACCAGAAATTATCAAACACAAAGCTTTAATAGTTTTTGAAATCCATGGCTTCGAAGATGCTTATGCCCGAGACGGACAAGTTTTAGTAAACATTGCCAACGAGGCAATCTACTATTTTTCGGTGAATCCTCAACAATTAGGTAACACTGCTCTTTATATTGTTGAATCAGCCAACCCAGACGGTTTAGCTTATGGTTGGACCAATAATGGCCCAGGTAGATGTCAAATTTCCGAAGGAGTAGATTTAAACAGAGATTTTGATTATTGTTGGAACTACCGATCTAATAGTCGTAATAAAACCTTGTATCCATTCTCAGCACCAGAATCATGCGCATTGCGTGACTTAGTAATTTCAATTTCACCAAATGATGTAGTAGATATCCACGGTTGGTTAAATACCACCTACGGAACATCAAGTCTATGTCAATATTTTGAAAATTCACTAGGAATTGGAAGGAGTAGTGGATTAGGTGGATGTTCTGGTTATTTCGCCGGTTGGTCGATGAATTATGCCCAAAGAACGGCATTAATTGAGTTACCAGGTCCAAACACTAATCCACAGGAGGTGATCAATGCTATCGCAAATTTATGTACCAACATCCAGTATTAAGGAAAGGAGTGTCAAAATGAAAAAGTTTTTAATTGCCCTACTTATAATTTTTATAGCCGCAGTTTTCAGTTTCTTCATATGTATGAGAAATGAAACAAATAAAATAATGAACAGTACCATGCAAAAACAAGAAACACCATCAGTAGCAGTAGTAACCACCCCCAAAGTTGAACCCGCGCCCAAACCAAAAACTCCCACTGATAAAAAGGTAATTGTATTCACCCAAATACAATTACCTAATCAACCAGGAACTGTTAACGCCAAAGTCGCCGCTAAAATCCTAAATGGACATATTGTCAAATCTGGAGAGATATTTTCTTATAATAAAGCAATAGGAGAAAGGACTACTGATAAAGGTTTCATTTCTGGTACTATGCCAGAAACCGACGCTAATGGCAATCAAATAATGGTCTCAGAAGTTGGAAGTGGTGTTTGTCGCCTTGCAGTTTGGACAGCTACTCAAGCTAAAAAATGTGGCCTTGAGACGGTAGAAATCACTCATCATAAGTATACTCCACAATATATTTTGGATAATCCAGGCCTTGTCGACGCCACTGTCTTTTGGGACAATGGAACCGATTACAAATTTAAAAATACCAAACCCTATGATATTTTAATAGAATGTGAAGTAACAGACAGTTGTGTTTTACAAGGCTATTTTTATCAACTAATATATTAATCCGATTTAAAAATCTAGGGAAGGTAATGATCCTTTTTGGACCAAAACCTTCCCTTTTTTATTTCTTCAATATTCATTCACTTAAATTTAATAATTTTTTAATATTTTAAATAGATGTTTATAACCATAAACATCGCCAAACAAAAATAATTAAAGCTTTAGCAAAAAATGTAAAGACTGCTAAATATTAAAAATACATTAAAAAAGATTAAAACCACTAAAACATCATTTTAAATAAAAAATTATCTTTCCATATCATTTTTGGTTTAAAACCTTATTTGAGATATAATACTTCTCAGACAGGTTTACAGGGATTGGCGCAATTGGTAGCGTGCAGCGTTCGGGACGCTGAGGTTGCAGGTTCGAATCCTGTATCCCTGACTAGATACAGGATGAGAAGTTTATGCCCCGAAGGGGTAAATCCTGTATCCCTGACTTAAAATTTTTAATATCCTTCTTTTTTTAAAAATGGATTTTAAATATTAGAAATTTTAAAAAATTTTAAAACCAGTCCTCATAGTTCAATGGATAGAACGACCACCTCCTAAGTGGTAAATCCAAGTTC
>CAYRMT010000070.1:0-2450 GCA_964425635.1 uncultured Gammaproteobacteria bacterium | reverse complement strand
AATTTTTTTGGCAAAGATTTTGTTAAAGAGGGGGCTATTATTATTGATGTTGGTTTTATTGCTGACCCAAACACTGGTAAAACCACCGGTGATTTTGATTTTGAGCAAGTCGCTCCTATTTCTAGTTTTATCACCCCAGTTCCCGGTGGTGTTGGCCCTATGACTATTACTTCACTTTTATACAACACCGTCCAAATCGCCAAACAAAATCCTTTGTTATAATCATATTATGAGAATTCAACTCTACGATCGTGGCACTCCTCAAGGCAAACAACTGTTTTCAAATTTAGAAACTGTTTGTCAAAGACTCCAAATCGATTACGATCCAGAATATATTAAAGATATGTCTCGTGTTATTAGTATGGGTCTTCAGGGGAAAACTATTCTTTTAATTGATGGCGAAGTCGCTTTTATGGATAAATATCCTTCCGTTAAAGAATTAGAAAACATCATCTCCGAATATGCTTAAAAAATTCAGAGAATATTTATCTAAAAAAAAATTTATTTCATTACTTATTGAAGTTATTGGTGTAGTTTTAATCTGGCGAGGTGTTTGGGGAATTTTAGATATATATCTTTTTCCTAATTATCCCATCGCTAGTTATCTTTCAAGCATTTTAGTCGGTTTTCTTTTTGTTTGGATTGATGATCGGAAGTTAGATGAACTTGAATAGTTTCTTTGCATTTTCATCAATTATTTCTTCTGTTTCTTCAAAACTTTTTGCCCAAATTTCTGCCACCTTTTTGTAAACATAAACAATATTATTCGGATTATTTTCTTGTCCTCTAAATGGTTCTGGTGTCAAAAAAGGGGAGTCAGTTTCCAAAACAAGCCTATCTTTTGGTATATTTTTAACCACATCCACCAACCCCTCTTCGTATGTCAAATTCCCATCAATCCCAAAATACCAATCTTTTCCTAAATCAAAAATTTTTTTAATTCTTTTATTTCCACCAGCATAACAATGAAACACTCCAGAGATATTCTTATATTCTTTCAAAATTTCCAGCGTTTCATCCACTGCCTTTCTAGCATGAATAATTAATGGTTTATCAAATTGTTGAGCTAATTCTATTTGATCTCTAAAAACTTTTTCTTGCTTTTTTCTATCATAATCACCTAAAAACTCTAGACCACACTCTCCAATAGCTGTAATTTTTTCATAATTTTCTTCAATTAATTTTTTAAGTTCAGCAGGGGAGGCATCGCATTCTTGTGGATGAATCCCTACCCCAATCAACAATTTTTCTGGATATTTTTCACCTAATAATAGGTTGTTTTGAGAGTCATCAATATTTGAAGCCGCTAAAATAATTTTATCGATCCCCTTATCAACGTCGCACAATGTTTCTAAGTGAGCATGAGTATCAATCATCTTATTTTATTCTTGGAAATAAAGACTCTGTTAATGGTTTAACTTCATTTTCAAAACATTTTTTGATTTTTTGAGCCACTTCCGGCATTAAAATTTGCAAGTGGAAGGCGGCAGTTTGAATGTTTTTGATACATTCATTCAAAACGGCGATTCTTTTTGGGTTTTCCTTTTCCAATTTCCATGGTGTAGTTTGATTTAGTTTTAAGTTTGAACTGTTTATCCACTTATCAAAAACTAATTCAAATGCTTCATTTAATTTTAAATTATCAATTAAATTTTCAAACTTACTATCAAATTCAATTTTTTCTTCTATTGCCTTTTGACCTTCTGATAATTTTGCCACTCTCGACACTAAATTTCCCAAATTATTAGCTAAATCAGCATTGTATTTTTCTTTAAAACGATCAATCCCTACATCACTATCATTTTCTGATGGAAAAGATCTGGCAATTAAATATTTACTCCCTTCAACTCCAAACAAATCAATTAATTGCTGAGGCGAAATTACATTTCCTAAAGATTTAGACATTTTTTGTCCATCAATCATATAAAAACTATGAGTATAAGTTTTTTTAGGTATTTCAATTTTTGCTGACAGTAACATCGCTTGCCAAATTACCGTGTGAAACCATAAAATTTCTTTTCCTAATAAATGTATATCAGCTGGCCAAAAATCTTTCTTACCTTCCACGAATTGAGTGGCGCTGTAGTAATTAATTAACGCATCAAACCAAACATAAATAGTTTGTTTTGGATCCCACGGGGTAGGAATTCCCCATTCCACATTTTCCCTAGA
Organism: uncultured Gammaproteobacteria bacterium; assembly: GCA_964425635.1. GTDB lineage: Bacteria > Patescibacteriota > Microgenomatia > UBA12405 > UBA12405 > WARW01. The sequence continues at coordinate 278 of CAYRMT010000070.1, read as the reverse complement.
AATCGACACATCTCTTACACCAGATTTAAGTTTTGCCAATATTTCGGCTCTTTTTCCTTCAGGAAAAATATAATTAGTTTCGTTATTTTCAATCAATTTTATAATTTCCGGTACATATTTACTTAATTTAAAAAACCAATTTTCCTCGCTTTTAAAGATAGTTTTTTCGGGTGGGTGCAGGGCACAATGCCCATCCACCAAATCGGTTTCCGTCAAAAATTTTTCACAGCCAATACAATATAATCCTTCATATTTATCTTTATAAACATCACCATTAT
>CAYRMT010000069.1:0-2469 GCA_964425635.1 uncultured Gammaproteobacteria bacterium | reverse complement strand
TTCGTTGTTTATTAGGCCGATTTTTATTTCCCGGTCAAAAAGTTTTTCAAAAAATCTCTACTCTTTCTGGTGGTGAAAAAACTCGTCTTTCAATTGCCACTCTTTTGGCCAAAAATTACAATCTTTTAATTCTCGACGAACCCACCACTTATCTTGATGTCCTTTCCCAAAGATTAATTTTAGAAGCTCTAAAATTTTACAAAGGAGCCATGATCATCGTCAGTCATACTCCTGAATTTATCGACGAACTAAAACCATCCCGTAAATTCCTCCTTCCTGAAAATAAGATGATTTTATGTTCAGAAAACTAATAAAAAATAGTCTTTTATTACATTTTTCTCGAATCGTAAGCCCAGTGCAATAATGCCTGTCTTTGCACTTTTCTGCATTCAAAATCTCCAATTACGCAATTCTTTTTTAATTGGACAATATGCCTTTTCATTGTCAGCCATCTTCTAATTTGTCTTTCATCATCTTCACATCTTCTTCCCAAATAATATCGACAATACCATTGAAACCAGCCTCTCGGATCATCCCTATAAATCCATCCTTTTTTTCTCCATACGTTTAAAGGTTGACTAGCATTTACTCCAAAAAAATTTATTTTTGGATCATGAAATTCATGACACATTTTTTCTTTTTTAAACCAATCTTTTGGGAATTCATTTTGGCAATCAGTCATATATTTACCACCAAAAACTCCCATATTTAATATTTCTTTTGGGGTTAATTCTGGTTTAAATCTTGGATCAAAATTTTTTCCTTCAGGTTGATTTAAATAATATTCATATCCCTTTTGCATTAAATCATTTACCATCACTAGTTTTTTCATATTTTATTTCATCGCTGTCTTTTTGTATTGATATTTCCCATAAATCCTCACTTCAGTTCCAATTTCCGCCCAATGAAACACTTCCGCTGCATCCGCTGTTCTCATATTAATACAACCATGACTCATTGGTACGCCAAAATTATTATGCCAATAAGTGCCATGTAAACTAAAACCAACTCTCTTTGGGTAATCATTATTATAAAAAAACATAATATATGGAACATTAGGTAAATAATAATAATCATTTGTTAATTTAGAACCACCCTCCATTTTTTGTGATTTAATTTTAATCCATATTTTAAAAACTCCAGTCGGAGTTCTTCCCCATTTTCCCGAAGAAATAGTGTATTCCTTAATTCTTTGTCCATTTTCGTAGGTATAAACTTTTTGTGCAGTCAAATCTACGTCAATATATTTATTTGAATTACTTATCTCTGTTGTTTCTCCTAAAACTTGGGGTTGATCATTTGGCACTATTACTTGTTTATTATCAAAAATACCTACTCGTGCCAATGGGTCGTAATATTCAGACATAGTATTTGGATTAATTTCTTTTTGAAAAGAAAAATACCGCGGTAACCATGATTGATTTACGATCATTAACCCTAAAAAACCAGCCAAAAAAAGTAACAAAAATAACAATTTCCGCATTATTTAATAATAAACTTTTTTATCTATTTTGTAAACTGCCCACTGTTTTTTTAATCACAGGAATTAGTAAAAAAACCATTATGATTAAAAACATAATTACTGCCGACAAAACATCACTCACCCAACCATTAATAATTTTTGGCCAAAATTGGGCTAATCCTAATATCTGAAAATAATTTAAAAATTTTATATCCCCATTTTTAATTGCACTAAAAACCAATACTCCAATATGAATTAATGCTGTCAAGAGGACAAATTTTAAAAAACTTAACCAAATTTTTTTGCTTATTTTTATAAAAATCATAGATCAGCTTATCATAAAAAACCAATTAACTCCTTGACAAATATGTTAACTAGATCTAACATACAGTTAGAAATAATTAACATATAAAATATGACCTTAAAAAAATATCAACAAATCAAATTGGCCATAATTGTGGTCATCGCTGTCATTTTTAGCCAATCAATTATTTACAATAATTATCTTATTCCTATTATCACTTTAATCATCAGTTCTCTTGTTTTGATTTTACTCCGACATCAAGTTAAAGAAGTTGTTGCTGATGAGCGTGATTATGCCCTCGCTGGTAAATCTGCTAGTTGGGCTATTCAAATTTATTCATGGATTGCCGTTATTGCCATGTTTATTTTATATGCCTTCAAAAATCTAAATCCCAGTTACGAGCCAATTGCCTTAACTTTAGCCTATTCCACTTGTGCTCTTATGTTAATTTACAGTCTTATTTTTAAATTTATAAACAAGGTTAAATTCACTCCCAACAAAAGCAAATTTATTGTCTTTGTTGTAATTTTAGCCATATTCTTAGGAATTTTTACCATTCGTTTATTTTCCGGCGAAGATAGCTGGGTTTGTCAAAAAGGGGAATGGGTTCAACACGGCCATCCTGACTTTCCTGCTCCTACTGTTCCTTGTAAATAAATATGAAAACCAAAATCAAAGAATATCGAGCCAAATTAAATCTAAC
>CAYRMT010000068.1:0-2543 GCA_964425635.1 uncultured Gammaproteobacteria bacterium | reverse complement strand
AATGAATTTTCTAAGTGGGCGGGGCAGTGCTCGGCATGTGGGGAGTGGAATTCTTTAAAAGAAATAAAAAATTTTTCTAAAAAAAGTGGTGGGGTGAAAATTGAAAAAATAGAGGTTAAAAAAATAGAGAAAATTGAGGAAAATAAGAATATATTTTCTACGGGTATTTCCGAATTTGACAGAGTTTTGGGTAAAGGAATTGTTCATGGATCAGCGATGCTTTTTGCGGGTGAACCGGGGATTGGAAAGAGTACTTTGTTGACTCAATTAATTGGAAAGATAGGTGGATTATATGTGGCTGGAGAAGAATCGTCGGGACAAATTGGATTGAGAGTGAAAAGATTAGGTTTGGATGCGAAAAACTTCGATATTTTAGACACAAATTCAATTGATGAATTGGAGGAGTTTTTAGACCGAACACAAAATTTGTACAAAATTGCGGTAGTTGACTCGATTCAGGTCATGAATTGTCAAAATGCCAGTGGAGTGACAGGGTCGGTGGGTCAAATTAAGGAATCGACTTTTAGATTAATACAAATGGCAAAGAAAAAAGGGATGGCAATTTTTATTGTGGGGCATGTGACCAAAGACGGGGATATTGCTGGACCAAAATTGTTAGAACATATGGTGGATACGGTGTTGTATTTTGAGGGAGAAAAAAATGGAGACCTCCGAATATTGCGAACCAGTAAAAATAGATTTGGTCCGACGGATGAGGTGGGAGTTTTTAGGATGGAAGAAAAAGGGCTTAGAGAAATTAAATCGGAAGAAATTAATTTAATTTCGGCAAAGCAGAATAATATTGGTTCGGCTATCACCATAGTGATGGAAGGGAGTCGACCTATGGTGTTGGAAATTCAAGCTTTGGTGGTGGAAAGTTTTGCGCCAATGCCAAAAAGAATTTTTTCAGGGATTGATTATAATCGGGGACAGTTGATGATAGCAATTGCTCAAAAAAGTTTAGGGATACCTTTATATAAGTATGATGTGTTTTTGTCGGTGACGGGTGGGGTGAAAATTGAAGAGACGGCGGCGGATTTGGCAGTGTTGGCGGCAATGTGGAGTTCGTATAAATCCACCCCTAGCCCCTCCTTTGACAAGGAGGGGAGAAAAATTTTGCCGGTGTTTGTGGGGGAGGTATCACTTTTAGGGGAGGTGAGGAAGGTGAGGAATTTGGAAAAAAGAAGAAAAGAGGCGGAAAGTTTAGGAAGGAAATTGGTGGAAATTGGGAATGTGAAAGAATTGAAAGTTTGACTTTTTGCGTCTTATAATATATAATGTCGAGAATTAAATAATTACACTATTTATATAAAGCATAAAAAGTGAGGTTGTTTAAGTACTTTTAAAACTAAAAGATAAATTAAAATATTCTCGTAGGCGGTACTGTGGATGGAAGAGTGTCCAGATTACTGCCTAGGCAGGATATTTGAAATAAAGAAGGGAAGAGATATTAATGTTGGAAGCTAAAGAAATTGGTAAAATGGCTGTAATTGAAGGAACTTTTAGAAAATACCCAACTTTGAAAAATGTGATTAAGGCAACTTATCCGGAAACTGAAATAGTTGAAGTCGATTGTATTGAAAGTTTTGTAAGGGAAAACGTTAACAATGATGATAATTGGGCGTTTATAACCGAAAAGAGACTTTTTCCAATTGATTTGTTTTCAACTATTAAATTTTTGGATGAAAAGTTGGGAGAAAAAATTTCCAAGGTTGTTCTGGTAAGGCCGGCCATCATTGAAGGTATAGGCTTTGATGACGAGGTGTCTCATTTTACTGAAATGAGAATGCTTCGAACTTTTGGGAATTTTAGTCTTGTCTTTGAAGACAGGGTTTCAGGATTGCCGACAGAGTATAGAGTTTCTTGTAAATAATTTATCCTTTAGTTTGATGGGCTCTGGGAGGGGATTAAAAATTGGTGACGCTAGTCGTTATTAATTTTTAATTTTCAACCGGGGCCTTTTTCTTTTATCCCCAAGTTTTCCACAATGACTGAAAATGGTTTAAAAATGGTAAAAATAAACCTAATTTTTATAAATAAAAAATTATAGGATGGTGTATTTTGGGGAGGCAAATTTTTATAGGATATAGACAACTGTAAAAACCAGGTTATACTAAATCAATGCTTCAACTAATTAAAAAATTGTTTTCTTCTAAGAGCGCAAAAAAGTCCGGCAAGAAAAAAGATACTTGGGCGGAAAAACAGTTTAAAGAGATGGGAAAGCTTAGAGGGAAGTTGATTTTGATGTAACTTTAAAAAGGAAGATATACCGGCTTCGCCGGTATCGTGTAAATAGGGCAAATTTTGGGCGCTTCGCTACAAAATTAGACCTATTTAAACGAAAAAGAAACAAGGCTACCGATGTTCTCAAAGCAGGTGGAACACGAATAACATTGTTTCTTCAATATCTAAAATAGATAAATTTGATAAAAAAGTCAAATTAAGATTGGCCTATCTGTGGGTCAAAAAAAATCGATTTAGCTTTGAGAATAGAGTTGAGAGTAGAAGAGGGGGCAGGTCTTCTACTTTCAACTCTATTTTTG
>CAYRMT010000067.1:0-2701 GCA_964425635.1 uncultured Gammaproteobacteria bacterium | reverse complement strand
GCTTTATTAAAATAGCGATTTAAAAGACTTCTAATATTTCTAGCCAAAAGACTACGACCAGTTTTGGTGACAAAAACATTTTTGGCTTTACCAGGATAACGACCGTCGTCTAAATATTTTTTAAGAGCAGTTTTGGCTGAATTATTTAATGGAACAACTCGGGAAGAATGAGATTCGTAAGTTTCGATTAAGATTTCGTTTTCTTTAACGTCATCTAATTTTAAATTTTCAATTTCTTTAATTCGTAAACCTGATTGAAGCATTAACTCAACGATAGCAGTGGCACGATTGTCATTACGACAAGCATCACGAAGGGATCGATACTCAATTGGTTTTAAAATTTTTGGTAAATCATTTTCATATTTTGGATGTTTAACTTCTACCGAAGGATCGGCAGTAATAATACCCTCATTTTTTAAGAAAGAGAAGAAATTTTTGATTGAGTTAAGTTTACGAGAAATAGATTTAGCAGTGTATTCGTTTTGGGTTAAATCTTTTTTAAAAGATTCAATAGAACTCTCAGTGACAGTTTCAATGTTAAAAGTTTGATCCTGTTTTTTTAAGAATGTAATTAATTGGTTTAAGTCGCCTTTGTAAGCTACAATAGTATTACTTGACTTGCCATTTTTGGTAAGTGCATTGGTAAAAAGACTTAGAGCGTTTTCAAGTGATAAGTCGGCCATAAATATAAATTTTACTAATAAATATGGCTTATAATAACATTAATTAGGATTAATTACAAGTTAATGAAAAAAATTTTTTTAATTGTCTTTGGTTTGATAATATCTGGATCAATAATTGGTAATATAAAAACTCAATATAGTACTTTAAAAGAGGCAGAAAAACAGAATTTAAAGATAGAAAAAGAGATATCTAAACTTAATCAGGAAAATCAGATTTTAAATCAAAAAGTGGAATACGCTACTAGTAGCGCTTTTTTAGAACAGGAAGCCCGTGATAAGTTAGCTTTGGGAAATGAAAGTGATACTTGGTTAAAATTGGGTGAAGAAAAAAATATCGACTTGTTTCCTAAGATTAATGAAACAAAAAAAATAGCTAAAATTAAGCAGTGGATTAGCCTGTTTACTCGGTAAAATGATCGTGATAGAATATCGAACAAGTCTCCTACTCTGCCAGCTGGTAGATTCGGAAGATTGCACATGCGGGGTAGTGTACGGCTGCACGTGAGGCTCATAATCTCACAGGCTAGGTTCAACTCCTAGCCCCGCAACAAACAAAGGGGTCGTCTTTAATTAGACGGCTTTTTTGTTTTTTGTATTTGACTTTTCGTGTTTTATTTGGGTAAATAATATATGGCTAAATTTAAAGAGCGGATTTTAGCAAGAAAGTTAAGAAACAAAGGTAAAAGTATTAAAAATATATCCCAATTATTGGGAGTATCAAAAAGTACAGTAAGTTTATGGTGCAATGATATTTTTCTTTCTGATCTGCAAAAAGACCATTTAAATCAAATATCTATTAAAGCTGTAAAAAGCGGAAGTCTTATTGCAAATGAAAATAAAAAACGAGAGCGGTTAGAAAGAGTAAAACTTTATGAATCAATAGGAATAAAGAAAATAAATAAATTATCAAAACGAGAATTGTTTTTAGTTGGAGCGGCACTTTACTGGGCGGAGGGTGGAAAAAATCAAAGAAAAGTTGTTTTTATAAATTCCGATCCAAAAATGATTTTATTATTGGTAAGATGGGTGATAAAATGTTTAAATATACCTAAAGAAAGGTTAATTTTACGAGTTGAAATTAATGAAATACATAAAGAAAGATTAAATATTGTGGAAAAATATTGGTCAAATTTAATAAAAATTCCAATAAATCAGTTTAGAAAAGCCAGTTTAAAACATAGTCAGGTAAAAAAAATTTATAAAAATAATTCTAACTATTTTGGGTCTCTCCAATTGACAATAAGTAAAGGCACTAATTTAAATTATGAAATATTAGGTTATATTGAAGGATTAGCCAGTGCTGTTGGGAAGAACACATGATAAAATAGTGACTATGGCAGGGTAGCTCAACGGTTAGAGCAATCGTTTCATAAGCGATAGGTTGTGGGTTCAATTCCCGCCCCTGCTACTTTAGAACTCCATGGGTATGTAGCTCAGTTTCAGCCAAAGGCTGATCGACCTCTGGCCGAGGTTAGAGTACTTTGTAAAAATAAGGGTATGTAGCTCAGTTGGTTAGAGCACCGATCTTATAAGTCGGGGGTCCATGGTTCGAATCCATGCATACCCACAGAAGATGAAAAAAATATTTAATGTAATACTTGTAATTTGTTTTTGTATTTCTTATTTTATTTCTGAAAATAATAATATTGTTTCTGATTTTTTTGGACAAAATACTAAATATCTCATCAATAATATATCTAGTGCTGTATTTTTTTTAATACCATTGTTGATTGTGGTAAATAATTGGCAATTTATAAAAAGTGAAATTAAATTCGATGATAAAACACAACTTTTAAGATCAAGAAAAATTGTGTCCAAAATATTTCCCAATATGATAAGTTTTCTTTTATTTATATGGTTTTTATATAAAGATTCAACAAATATGGTTTTAGGCTTAAAAGCAGGAAATTTTTTACTAATAGTAATAGGATTTTTTATATTGTTTTACCTTTATTTTATAGTGAAATTCTTTTCAGAAAGATAGTTCAGTAATTCAAAAACATTTTTTCTTTAACCTG
>CAYRMT010000066.1:0-2744 GCA_964425635.1 uncultured Gammaproteobacteria bacterium | reverse complement strand
TCAATAGAAAAGTAAAACACTTTTAAAAAACCCTGTCAACTAATCATTTCTTAAAAAAACTTAAAATTAACTGAATTTTTACCAATCATTAAAAAATTCTTCTGATATCCCCGATCGTAATTAACAAAATCAAACCTAAAAGAACTATCATTCCAATATTATTCACAATAATTTCAAATTTTTGATTTGCCTTTTTTCTAAAAATCATTTCATATAATACAAACATAATTCTGCCACCATCCAACGCTGGAAACGGCAAAACATTCACCACTGCCAAATTAACCGAAACAATTCCAAAAAAATGAATCACCGCCAACAATCCTTGATTATTTTTAATCGAACTAGTTGCCTCATACATTCCCACCGGGCCGCTAACATCTTTTGGTACATGGCCAGTCACCAAACCCCACACCATTTCTCCAACTCCATTTATAATTATTTTCCCCCAATAAAAAGCTTCTTTAAAACCTGCCCCAATACCCTCGTAAAATCGATACCAAGGAACCTTCACCATTTCTGTATTTGAAATGGCAATTCCAATACTTCCCTCTCCTTCCGGGGGATTTTCTCTAACTTCTACCTCTTTTTGTACAGGCGAGGCATAACTCGCCCCTCCAATTTCCAGATTTACATTTTTCCCTTTATGTTTAGAAACTTCTGTTGTCAACTCATTTGGTGTTTTAATTTCTTTATCAGCCACTTTTAAAATCACATCATCTTCTTTTAGTCCCACTTTTTCTGCTGGTGAATCTTTAGAAATACCAATAATTGTTACTTTATTAGTCTCTTTTGGTACACCCAAAATTGCATAAACCACACTAAAAATCACTATAGCCAAAACTAAATTCATCAATACCCCACCCAAAACAATCAATAGTTTTTGCCAGGGGTTTTTGTTATTAAAAGCATCTTTTCCCTTTCCATCACCATCTTCACCGTATAATCTACAAAAACCTCCAATCATCAACCAGTTTATACTATATATAGTATCTCCAAATTTTTTACCAATAATTCTCGGTGGCAATCCCAATCCAAACTCTTCCACTTTTACCCCAGTTTTTCTGGCAGCAATAAAATGCCCCCACTCATGAGCTAAAACTAAAACTGATAATGCCAAAATAAAAAAAATCAAATCCATTTTTACATTTTAACAAAACATTATCCCCTAATCTCAAGTTCTTTTTTCTTAGCCACTTCTTCCAATTTTCCAATATACAAATCTGTCGTCTTTTGCAATTCAGTTTCATCTTTTCTAAATTCATCCTCAGAAACTATTTTTTCCTGTTTAGCCTTCTGTAAATCAGATCTAAAATCAGCTCGAGCATCACGAATCATTACTCTTGCTCCTTCCAATTTTCTTCCCAAAAGTTTCACATAATCATCTCTTTGTTCCACTGTCAACATTGGTAAATTCATTCTAATTATTTGACCATCAACCGCCGGCATCATCCCAATATTTGCCGCTTCAATTCCATTACTTATCTCTCGAATCAAAGTCTGATCCCATGGTTCAAAAGTCAAACTTCGAACATCAGGCACCCCAATCGATCCCAGCTCAATCAATTTCATTTTTTGTCCACCATAAACCGTTACCACTACGTTTTCAATTAATCCCGGAGTCGCTCTTCCTGTTCGTATAGAAGCAATATCATTAACAAACAAAGCAGTAATTTTATCCATTCGAGTTTTTACATCAGTGAAATTTATCATACCTTAATTATACCAAACAAAACCTCCCCTTCTTCAAGGGGAGGTGGATTTCGATGTAATCGAAAGACGGAGAGATTTAAATTTCAAACCTTTCAAATCTACTGATCTTCATATTCTCACCAAATTTAGAAATTAAAGCTTTCAACATTTCATCAATAGTTTTACTAGAATCCTTAACAAACTCTTGTTTAATTAAAGTTTCTACATTTTCTGGTTCCATTGCTGCTATTTGTAAACATAATTCCTTGGTGAAATTAACAAAATCTTCATGTTTAGCCACAAAATCAGTTTCACACAAAACTTCAACCATAACTCCAATTTTGCCAGTTGAATGAGTATAAGTGGCCACTCGACCTTGACAAGTTTCTCTTTCCGCTTTATCTTCAGCTTTTTTAAAACCTTTTTCTTTCAAAATCTCCTTAGCACGATTTTCATCCCCTTCAGCTTCTTCTAAAGCCGCTTTAATTTCCATAATTCCCAAACCCAACTCAACTCGAAGTTTTTTAACTAATTCAATTATTTTTTTATTATCCATAATTTTATTTTTAATTTTATAAAGTCCCTCTTGCCAAAGAGGGATTTAGGGAGATTTATTTAACTCCTGCCGCTTTAATTGCTTTTCCAATTTCCTCCACAATTAAAGTTACACTTTTAACACTATCATCATTTGCTGGAATAGCAAAATCAATTTTAAATGGGTTAGCATCACTATCAACAATACCTACCACTTTAACATTTCTAAGTTTAGCCTCTTTGATGGCTGTTTTTTCAAAACCACCATCAACCACAAATAAAATATCAAAAAATTTATCAACTTCAACTAAACCACCAACAATTTTTTCTAGTCTGGCAATTTCTTTGTTCATTTGTGACAACTCTTTTTTAGTAGCATCAACAAATTTGCCTTTTTCCAAACCTTCTCTAAGATCAGTTAATTTTTTAACATTCTTTTTAATTTGATCCCAATTAGAAATAGTTCCACCCAACCATCTGTCAGTTACATAAGGCACACCAGCCTCCATTGCTACTCTTCG
>CAYRMT010000065.1:0-2760 GCA_964425635.1 uncultured Gammaproteobacteria bacterium | reverse complement strand
CCTTATAAAATAAGACAAAAAAATGACCGCTATTTACTAGCGGTCTTCAGGGGGAACAGCTCTCAATAGTTTTTAACAGTCCGTGGTCGTGCAATACCTTGCAACTACGAGCTTTTTGTATGCAGCCATGTTCTCCCATAATCTTCTAAATTCACTCAAATAGTATCTAAAAAGTATCTAATTGCTATTTTTATTATCTTTTATTTTTACCATTATTTAAATTACAATATATTTGTGTAAAAGATATTTTTTATTAAATTGTCATCTAAATAACTATACAAGAAAATAAAAATTTAAAACTATTTTGTAATAGTTTTTAAAATCTCTTCTAATCCAAATTCATTAACAAAATAATTATTAGCATGATTCTTTAAATTATTAATTATATTCCAATGTTGAGTCTTTGTTTTGGGATCCGATTTATGAGGGGTTAATGAAGCTAACTTGTCTCCTTGTAAACATGAAATATAATGTGTATTGATATTTTTTTCTTCTTGTCCGATAAAAGCAATTATTTCGTTTATTTCCATATTTTGTGCTCCACCGTCTCCAGTTGCTAATTTATGCTCCAAAATATAAAATTGGTCTTTTACCTTGAACATTAGATCGGGATTTTTATTATCTCTAGATTTTCTAAATTTAAAATCTATGTTATTATTTTCTAGTATTTCTAATAATAAATCAACATTGTATTCTGGGAAAAAATAATAATTACCACTCATAAATTCATTATAGTTTGACGCAAATTTTATATTATGATTGCTCATTAATACACTCAAACTGCTTGTTCCAATACTACCACTTCGTCTAGAAGATGAACAATCACTTTGAACTTGTAAAGACATATCAGTATATCCGTGAGATAAATAAATATCATGCCTATTTTCAATGTATAACTCCACTGCATTTTTCAATAATTCTGCTCTTTCTATATCAGATAGTAACCCTTTTTTTTTAGTTTCTTTAAAACTGCTCCAGCTAAATCTTAAAACTTGAAAATACACACAAAAACTTGAATAATTTATATGTTCTGTTGAATCAATAATCTCCATGATTTTATATATCAATTCTTCTTTAAATTCTTCCGGAACATTTGGCGATGTTTTTACATTTTTATATGTTGTTATATATTCCATGATTTTTTTGTTTGCCTTAGTTAATTTGTTATCAAAACCTTTTTCTGATGGAATAACTAATTTTCCTTTTGGATTTGAAAAATCAAAATTTATTTCACAATTTGCTATGCTTAATTCAAATGCATCTAAGTTATTCATTTAATAATTCCTCCTTATTATCAACAATATTAGTATATGCAATCTCCATAATTGCTCTAGCTAACCTAAAATCTAATCTTCTTCTTCTTCTACCACTTTTTGTGTTGCCTTTAAAAGGTGTTAGCAACACATCAGAAGACTTTATTCTTATATCTTTAATTATTTTGTTGCACTCATCTATAAATTCTTTTTTCTTGTTACTAGGAACATCAATATTTATTAACGAAAGATGTCTTGAACTCATTTTAATTCTATTTTCCCAATCATATTTAATGTTTTCTTTGAAATCAAAGTTAATGGTTTTGATATCATCAGTACTGTCTATTGCACGAAGTCCTAACCATCCATCTAAAGTATTAAAAGTAATTTTTACACTATTTTCTGGTTCAATCCTAATATTATATATTTTATCAAGTGTACCAATAAAAGTTTCGTTTTTATATATTTTTACGTGTGAAAACTTTTTAAACTTTTTATCAAAACAAGCAACGCATACTGGATTTTCAGTATCTTCAAAAGGGTTTTCTTCTAAAATTGTAATCAAACTAAGTCTTCCTTTTTGTTTATACTTTGAATTAATAAAGGATTCAGGAATAATAGCGACAACATAATCTTGTGCTTCAAGCATTTTGTCTAGAGCTAATAAATATACATCGTTATATATTGTTGTTGAAAAACATTTTGACAAATCTATCCCCTTTCTAGCGGCAGATTGCTTTGCAATATAAGGAGGATTTGTAATAATTATTGCTTCTTTAAAATTTGGTATATTCATTAGTGAATCGTTAATTTTCCAATCAAGAGTTTCATCTATATCTAATCCTAATAAACTCCTGAATTTTAATTTTTCGCGTACCGCTATTAACAAGTCTCCTTCCCCCGCAAAAGGATCATATGCGATTTTACAGTTTGAATCTTTAATAAAACTAATTACTTGTGGTTTTAACCACAAGTCAGATTTTGTGTTAAATTGCCCCAGTTTAATTTTCTTTTCACTCATACTTTATAATCCTCCATTTTTTTTGTAATTGTTATCCTAATCCAATATGTTAAGTATTATTTTGAATATTTTCTTAAAAATAATTCCTACTATAATAAAAGGCAATATAAATATCTAATAGTATTAATTTCTCTATATATGATTTTATCTTTACCCAGATGTTCGCCTTTAGATGAAGAAACATTTTACCTCGATAATTATTTCTTAAACTACAAGGTTCATATACTTAATTTCATTTTTAATTAAAGCAGCATAGGGTTCTCTAATGCTTAACACTTTAATAAACGTACTACAAAATAATTATACCATAAACTCTAATACTATTGATATACTAATGATTTACCAAATTATTATTAATTAAAATAGTATCTAAATCGTATCTAATTCCACTTTTTAGCAATTTGCCAAATAACTGAAATCCTTACTGTATATGCCTTAAAACAAAAAGCGAGAGCCTTTTGGCTCTCTTCAGGGGGTTTTGGTTGA
>CAYRMT010000064.1:0-2786 GCA_964425635.1 uncultured Gammaproteobacteria bacterium | reverse complement strand
GCGATGTCGGCAGTTCGACCTGGATCATACTCAATGGAAACAACTTTGGCTTTGATGTCGATTTTATCTCGTCGCCAATCAATTTCTCTTAAAAAGCGTTTTTGTTCGCCACCACGATGTCTAGTGGAAATATGACCTTGGGAATCTCGTCCACTGGTTTTTTTCTTGATGGTTAGTAAAGATCTAATTCTGGTCATAATTATTTGGTCTTGATATTTAATAATTCAATCTTAGTATTTTTATCAACAGTGATAATAGCTTTTTTAAGATCTGGTTTTTGAATTGGGAGTCTTTTTTTCCAATCAGTTTTCTTTTTACCTTTCACTAAAACAGTATTAACACTAAGTGGTTTGATACCAAAAACAGTTTCAAAAGAAGATTCAATTTGACCTTTAGTGGCGTCTTTTTTGACCCAAAATGAATATTTACCGTTTTCCTGTTGAATTAGGGTTTTTTCGGTAAAAACTGGTTTTAAAACTATTAAATTGGTTTTCATTTTTATTTAGTAAAAATATCTAAAGTGTCTTGACTGAGAATCAAAAAATTTTGATTAGAGAGATCGTAGACGTTTAAAGATTTAAGAGATAAAAGTTTTGTTTTAGGGAGATTCCCAAAAGCTCTTTTTACATTTGGAAGAGTTTGTGGTGTAATTATCCCAACTTTTGAACTTTTTGATAATACTTCATCTAAGCCTTTAAGTCCAGTAAGTAATTTGATTCCTTCTTTGGTTTTTGGAGTTAATTCTTTAAAGGAATCGATAATAATTATTTTTTTATCTTGAGCAAATTTGGTTAGAACAGAATTAATAGCAACAACTTTCATTTTTTTACTTAATTTAAGTTTGTAGTTTTGTTGACCGTCTGGACCCAAAGCACTACCACCACCAACAAAAATAGGAGCGGTTCGATTGCCGTGACGAGCACGACCAGTTCCTTTTTGAGCCCAAACTTTTTGTCGAGTTCCAGCAACATCTGACCTAGTTTTGGTTTTAGCATAAGAACATCTCTGGTTGGCTAAATAAACACGGATAGCCTGAGCAATTAATTTTTCAGAAACTTTGGCGTCAAAAACTTCCTTTGGTAAGGCAATTTCTCCAACTTTTTCTGCTTTAATATTATAAATTTGAGTTTTCATAATTAAACTTTAGTAATGGTTATCCAAGATTTAAAAGCTCCCGGAAAAGATCCGCTAATTAATATTTCATTATTTTCTGGGTTTATGGCAATTATTTTTAAGTTTTCGACAGTTTTATTAACATTTCCCATGTGTCCAGGCATTTTTTTACCACGAACAACTTTACCTGGGGTTTGAGCACCAATAGAACCAGGGTGTCTAATACGATCAGAGGCACCCAAAATAGGTTGTTTTTTGAAACCGTGCCTCTTGATAACACCGGCAAATCCACGACCTTTGGAAACGCCGGTAATATCAACTTTTTCACCAACAGTGAAGATATTTTCAAAAGAAATACTACTACCAACTTCAGGGGTTTGGTCGGAAGTTAGGAAGAATTCTTGAAAACCTTTTGGAGTACCTTCAATTTTTAATTTTTTTAATTTTGAGGAAGTGGACTGGTCGAGTCTTTTTCTTTGACCATAGGCTACTTGAACAGCTTGATAACCATCTTTTTCTAGGTCTTTAACTTGAGTAATAATTAAAGGTTTAGCAATACATTTAGTAACAGCAATTCTTTTGCCGTCTTCAGTGAATATACTGGTCATTTGACCTTTTTGTACGAGAAATCCTGAAATCATAATTACATTTTAACTTCTATTTCCACTCCTGATGGTAAATCTAAATGTTGGAGACTGTCTACAGTTCGAAGACTGGTATTCGAAATATCGATAAGGCGTTTATGGGTGAGAATCTGAAAATGCTCACGAGCGTTTTTATCGGTATGAGGACTAGTTAGAACAACAATTGTCTTTTTCTCAGTTGGCAAAGGGATTGGTCCTTGAACCTGAGCACCAGCAGTAACCACAGTTTCGACGATTTTAATAGCTGCTTCATCGATGATTCGATGATCGAAGGATTTTAATCTGATTCGAATGTGGTTACCTTTGGTCATAAATTTATTTAATAATTTCTGTGATAGCACCGGCACCAACAGTTAAACCACCTTCACGGATAGCAAATCTTTGGCCTGGTTGCATAGCAACAGGTTTAATTAATTTAATAACAACATTGGTATTGTCGCCTGGCATGACCATTTCAGTACCTTCTGGTAGGGTCATGTCGCCGGTTACATCAGTAGTTCTGATGAAAACTTGTGGACGATAACCTGAGAAGATTGGAGTGTGACGTCCACCTTCTTCTTTTTTAAGTAAAAGAACTTCAGCTTTGAATTCAGTGTGAGGTTGAATTGAACCTAGTTTTGCTAAAACTTGACCCCTTTCGATGTCATTTTTTTCAATACCGCGGAGCAATAAACCGACATTGTCACCAGCTTGACCTTGATCAAGCATTTTATGGAACATTTCTACACCAGTAACGATTGCTTTTCGAGTGTCTCTTAAACCGACGATTTCGATTTCGTCGTTGACTTTGACTATACCTTTTTCGATTCTACCAGTGGCAACGGTTCCTCGACCTTTGATTGAGAAAACGTCTTCAATTGGCATTAAGAAAGGTTTGTCTAATTCACGAACAGGTTCATCGATGTAAGTATCGAGGGCATCCATTAATTTTTTAATGGCTTCAACACCTTCTGGTTCACCGTTAAGAGCTTTAAGAGCAGAACCTCGGATAATTGGAGTTTCATCGCCTGGAAAACCATATTTGGTTAA
>CAYRMT010000063.1:0-2874 GCA_964425635.1 uncultured Gammaproteobacteria bacterium | reverse complement strand
GGAATCATTAGCCAGAGATTTTTGTAACCATATTTAGTTCTAACTTGTTTGATGGCCTCAAGTTCCATATAAAAAACATCGGGAGAGCTGATGTAACGAGAAGCGCCACGGAATCCCATTAGAGGGTTTGGTTCTTCTGGTTCATATAATTTACCCCATTTTAAGGAACGGTATTCATTGGTTTTAAAATCGGTGGCTCGATAAATGACTGGTCTGGGGTTAAAACTTTTGCAAAATTTAACCATTTCTTTGGCTAGTTTATTGATATATTCTTTTTCTTTACCTTCGGCGATAACTCTTTTTGGATGGATACCAATATTGGCCAACATGAATTCGGCTCGTAAAAGACCAATACCGTCGACATTTTTTTTAGAAATCATTTCAGCCAAATCTGGTTCACCTAAATTTACATAAATTTTGGTTGCAGTTTTAGCGGTTGATGGTTGTTTTTTTATAATTGGAGCGTTTTTGTCAATTAAATTTCCTTTCCAAATTTCACCAGTGGTTCCATTTAAAGTGACAATATCACCTTCGTTTAAAAATTTGGTAGCAGTTTTAGTACCAACAACACAAGGGACTCCCAATTCTCGACTGACGATGGCAGCATGAGAAGTTTGTCCACCTTTGTCGGTTATAATACCACTGACAATTTTCATAGCTGGGACGAAATCAGGAGTGGTCATAGAGGTAACTAGAATTTGGCCTTTTTTGACTCGATTAATTTCTTTTGGGTTTTTTATAATGATAACAGTGCCAGAGGCGGTGCCAGGACTGGCTTGTTCTCCGGTAAGATCAGGTTTTTGATTTATTTTAGCGGTTTGAATATCAAGAGTTTTTTGGTTAGAGACAACAGTGGTAATTGGACGGGTTTGGACGATAAAAAGTTTGCCTTTATTATCAATAGCGAATTCAATATCTTGAGGTTTGCCATAATGCTGGTGGAGTTTTTGTCCAATTTTGGCAATTTTAATAGCGGTAGTGAGAGTGATTTTAATTTTGTTTTGTTTGGATTTGGGCACGTCAACTTCTTTGGTTTCATGTTCAGCTCGAATTAATTCGGTTTTTTGTTCGACATGATTTTCGGAAATAACAGTCCAATCATTTTTATTGATAATATATTGATCAGGAGAAACTGTCCCTTGGACGATATATTCACCTAAACCCCAAATGGCTTCGACAATAATTTGGTTTTTTTCATTAGTGACAGGATTAACGGTAAACATGACTCCGGAAATATCAGATTGAATTAATCTTTGGACAGGAACGGCGACACCAATTTTAAAATGATTGTAATGTTTTTTAACTTGATAAAAAATTGATCTGGGAGTGAAAAGGCTGGACCAGCAATCACGGACACGATGAAGAACATTGGTTTCACCGGTAACATTTAGAAAAGTATCACCTTGGCCAGCAAATGAAGCATCGGCGGTGTCTTCGGCTGTGGCTGAAGTACGAACAGCCACGGGAACATCTTTTAAACCGCCAAAATCAGAAAGCTTTTTGTAGGCCGACATAATTTTGACTGCAGTTTGGTGATTGATGGGACTTTTTTTAATAATAGATCTTATCTGTTTGGAAGCATATAAAAGCTGATCTGGTTGATCGACATCAGTAGTTTTTAAAATATCGGCTATTTTTGGCTGAAGATTATTTTCTTTAATGAATTGAAAATAAACATTAACCGGAACAACAAAACCATTGGGAACCGGAATTCCTAAGTTGTACATTTCGCCTAAATTTGCTCCTTTTCCTCCAACTATATTTACATCATTAAAACCAATTTCTTTAAACCACAAAACGTCTTGATCTTTCATATATAAGATAATACAGATTTATTGAATAAAAATAAAGAGATTTTTATAATTAGCAGATCTTCTATTCGACTGCTAATTAAAGCTACTTTTAAAAAATTACCTATCTTTTCGACAAAATTGACTATATCAAAATAAATCAAACTATTCTTTCCAACCTCGATTGTCTTGTCGCCTAATTTCTTCTGTTTCATCAGGGCGGCTATAGTCGTCTTGATGACGAATGGTGGTGCCTGTTTCTGGAGTGGATCCTTCTAGTATAATGGCGTTTTTGACTCCAGCCATTCGATGAATAGTATTAACTGGAATGTTGTAGCCTTTTTTAATTTCCATATGGATAGTTTCTAAATGGTCCAAATCTGGTCCAATAATTAAATCAGCCTCTCCTTCGATTAATACAAAGGTTTCTACTTTTTCGGTATGTGATTGAAGAGATAAACGATGACCATCTTTTATTTTAATTTGTTTGAGGGTGTAGTTTAAATTTTCTGGGGTATAGATTATTTCTTCTCCCCAGGGTTTAACAATGTTTTTAGTGTAAGATAATTCGTTTAAATCCATATTTGGATTTTAACATTAATTATTTAGTTAAATTAATTAGGATACGTTCTAAAGCTAATTCTTTGGGAATAGTTAACTCCCCTGTTTTATTTTTAAAATCCAATTCGATTAATTGTAAATAAGTTCGCTTAACAATTTGTTGATTGAATTTTGGATAAGAAGTTAGTTGTTTTCGAAAGTTATTTTTCAAAAAATAGAGAAAAAGATCATAAAGACCAAGATCTATTACTTGATGATAAAGGGGAATTACTTTGGTAATGTTTTTGGGCTTGATAGAGTTAAGGCAAGAAAATAATTTATTGTCGAGAGGAAAGTTTTTAACTTGAGCAGTTTTAAAAGTTTTAAGTTGGGTTGGGGTTATAGTTTTGTCTTGCCAAATAACAACATCGATATTTTCAATTTGATTAATTAACTTATTGATTTGATCAATTATTGATTTATTGGTGGAAAACAAATTGCTTATACTTAATATTTTTTTATTATTAAAAAGAGATGATTCTTG
>CAYRMT010000062.1:0-2882 GCA_964425635.1 uncultured Gammaproteobacteria bacterium | reverse complement strand
TTAAGTTGATGATGGATACTCAAAATCAGGTGAAAAAGTTAGGAGTAGAAATAAAATCTGGATTGGTTAAAAAAATAACGGGAAACTTTATGGTGGAGTTGGAAAGTGGAGAAATTTTGCAAAGCAGAACGGTGATAGTGACGACTGGGGCCGGGGTGAAATGGTTGGGGTTACCAAAAGAACAGGAATTAATTGGTCATGGAATAAGTAGTTGTGCGACTTGTGATGGGATGTTTTTTAGAGATAAGATAGTGGCAGTGGTGGGTGGTGGAGATACGGCTTGTGAGGATGCAATATTTTTAGCTAGATTTACTAAAAAGGTTTTAATGCTGGTTAGAAGAGAAGAATTTAGGGCAAGTGTGGCAGAACAGAAAAAAGTGTTGGAGAATGAAAAAATAGAGATTTTATGGAATAGTGAAGTAAAAGAATTAAATGGAGAAGAAAAATTAGAATCAGTAAAGGTTTTAAATAATAAAACCGGAAAAGAGACAATATTACCGTTGGATGGAATGTTTGTGGCGATTGGTTATAGTCCGGCAACAAAATTTTTGGAAGGGTTGGTTAATTTAAGAGAGACGGGGCAAATTTTGGTAAATGAAAAAATGATGACAAGTGTTAAAGGAATTTTTGCAGCTGGAGATTGTGTTAATGAAAATCATCGACAAGCAATTCTTGCGGCTGGTGAAGGATGTCGAGCAGCTCTAGAAGTCCAAAACTGGTTGAAACATAATCTATAGATTATGGAAATTAGGTCGTAGAGATTAGATTTTTTATTTTGGAAATGAACTTTTGAGTGGAGAAATCGGAGGCACGGGAAATACAGTCCTCTGATTTTATCTTTAGTTTTTGAAATTTTTGGATGGCAGTGGCACATGATTTTGGGGTTAATTCATTAAAAAAGACACCAGTCTTACCATCGATAACAGTTTCGGTTGTTCCCCCACTTTGATAGGCAATGACCGGGCAACCATGGGCCATAGATTCAACTGGAACCATACCAAAATCTTCGTTATCGGAACAAAAAATAAAAGCTTTAGCTTGGGAATAAAGTCGGTCTTTTTGACTTTGGGTAACTTCGCCTAAAAATTCAATAGTAGAACCAGCTATGGCTTTTAATTCATCGGAAAAACCGGCAAAATCACGGCCGAAAATTTTTAGTTTTAAATTTAATTGATTACAGGCTTTAATAGCAATGTCATAGCGTTTAGCACGAGCAAGTCGGCCACCAGCTAAAAAATAGTTTTGTCGATCGTAGATATTAGATCGTAGATTATTTTGATTTATTTCAATTGGAGGATTGATGATAATGGAATCGCGACGGTAGAATTTTTGGATACGATCGGCGGTGGTTTGGGAGTTGGCGATAAACTGATCAACATTTTGAGCAGATTTAAAATCAGTGATTCTTAAAAAGTGATTTAAAACTTGAATTAGGGCATAAATAAATTTGTTTTTGGTGAAATTTCTGGCAGTAGGAAGGCCATAAAGATAACGTGGCGGAGTGTGGCAATAACAAATTAATTTAGCCTTTTTTTTGTTGATTAAATTAGGGAAATAGGCGCCAGTGGCAGAAGTGATGATGATATCAAATTGAGAGAAATCGAAGGATTTAAAAGCTAAGGGGGATAAAAGACGGAGTGGACTGATGATTTTGTGGACACAAGGAATATATTGAAAAAAACTTTGATGAACCCGATTCCCCCATTTTTTTTGAAGACGAGATTGATGAGGACCAAGAAATTGTGGTTTATAAAGCGTAGTGTAAATAGGAGCATTTGGGAAAATTTCAGATAAGATTTCGAGAACCGACTCGGCCCCGCCGAATTCTTTGATATAGTCTTGAACAATAGCGATTTTGAGAGCTTTTTTAGAATAATGAGGTTTGGTGTGATTTGGTTTCATTTGATTGATTAATTTTAACTGGATTTTGTTTTTCGACCCGTTTGACAAGAGATTTAAAATTGTAAATTTTAAAAAGAGAAATTAAATTTTGGAAGGATGATGGAGTTAGTTTGGCGGAAGAAAGTTTAAAATTTAAAGGAATATTGTTAATTAAAGTGGCTAATTTTTGGGAAAGATAGGCGTTGTTTTTATCTTTTTCTAATTTTTCTCGGATTGAGGGTTTGATTTCATCCAAATTTTGATAAATATTATCTAAATTTTGATATTGAGCAAGTAAGTCAGTAGCGACTTTGGGACCGATGCCAGCAACCCCAGGATAATTATCGGACATATCTCCCATTAGAGCTTTAAGGTCGATAACTTGAGTGGGCAAAACACCAAGCTTTTCGAAAACATCGTTTGATTTAAAAATTTTGGTTTCAGAGAGACCACGAATAGGAACAAAAAGAGAAACTTGTTTGTCGACTAATTGCATTAAATCTTTATCACCAGTAATAATAACGACTTCATTAATTAGTCTTTTTTTGTTTTTATTTACTTTTTTAAGAGCTTTGGTGGTAATAGTAGCAATTAAATCATCGGCCTCAAACCCACCCATGGAAAAAGTAGCAATATTAGCCTGTCTTAAGGTTGATTCTAGTAGAGGTAATTGAGAAACTAGGTCAGAATCGGCAGGTTTACGTTTGGCCCGATAACCAAGAAACTCATGATTGCGAAAATTTGGACCAGGAGAATCAAGACAGACAACTAAGTATTTAGGGTTGAGAGTGTTAACGGCAGTGAGAAGCATGGAATAAAAACCATAAAGACCATTGACTGGTTGACCATTAAAACTTAGAGGTGGGATGGAATGGTAGGCACGATGAATAATGGCATGCCCATCGACGATAACAAGTTTAGACATAAAGTAGTTTATCAAGTTTTAAAGTTCATCAGGTTTATCAAGTTGAAATTTATTGGTAGAATTAAAGAATGGAACA
>CAYRMT010000061.1:0-2887 GCA_964425635.1 uncultured Gammaproteobacteria bacterium | reverse complement strand
ACTGCTTGGAATACTATTCAATTTTTTTATTTTTTTCTCTTTTTTGCCAATTTTTATTTCGCTCAATTTTTATCAAAATTTTGGTCAAAGAATAAAATTTCAATTTTCATTTTATTAACAATCTCTTGTCTTACCAGCTTCAGTACCCTAAAGGATTATTTAGGCAATCCACCTCCAAGTTGTTTACCTAGTTCTGAAATAGAAGCCTTAAATTTTTTAAAAAATCAAAATGAAGGTTTTGTCTTAACCTATCCTTATGATAAATATAAAAAGGATAAAATGACCACCCCCATCCCTTTATACGCCTACGAAACCACAGCCTACGTTTCCGCTTTTAGTAATAAACAGACATTTTTAGAAGATGAAATGAATCTAGATATTACTGGTTTTAATTGGCAACAAAGGCGAACTGAGGTAGAAGAATTTTTCACCACTACAGATAAATTTTTTGCCCGTGGGTTTTTGATTAATAATAAAATTAGCTACATTTATTTAGTTGGTGACCAAAATTTTACCTTAAGCCCATCTGACCTTCAGATAAGCGAATTATTTAATAATGGTCAAATTAGGATTTATAAGGTCCAAAGGTGATAAAATAAGACATTCGACTATGAAAAACAAACCCAATATTTCGGCTGTCATCAATGTTCGAAATGAAGCTGAAGCTTTAAATAAATGTCTTCGTTCTATTAAAAATTTTGTCGACGAAATAATCGTCGTCGATATGAATTCCACCGACGGCAGTCAAGAAATTGCTAAAAAAGCCGGTGCTCAAGTTTTTTCCTACCGTCCAATGAAGTTTGTCGAACCAGCCAGGAATTTTGCCCTTTCTAAGGCCACTGGTAAATGGATTCTACTTCTCGATCCAGACGAATTTTTAACCAAGACACTAAAGAATGAATTGCTCTCAATTACCAAAAGAACTGATGTTGATTTTGTCAAAATTCCCCGTAAAAATATTATTTTTGGAAAATGGATTCGCCACTCTAATAGCTGGCCTGACTACCTAATTCGTTTTTTCAAAAAAGGTGCTGTCACTTGGAAAAAGGAAATTCACAGCCAACCAACAACAAAAGGCAATGGTATTACCCTTCTAGATTCTGAAAAGATGGCCATACAACACAATAATTACACCAGTGTTAGTCAGTTTGTTACCCGAGCTATTCGTTATAGCGGAATTCAAGCAGATGAGTTATTTACCCAAAACTACAAATTAAAAACCAGTGATTTTCTTTTAAAACCAATACAAGAATTTAATAGTCGTTTTTTCTTTGCCGAAGGCTACAAAGACGGTTTCCATGGGTTAGTTTTTTCGCTTCTTCAGGCTTTTGCTATCGCTTTAATTTACATCCGTCTTTGGGAAAAACAAGGTTGTCAGGAAAAACCTATCACCAAGGAATCTTTTGTTTCTGCTAGCCAAGAAACTACTTTTGAATATGATTTTTGGTTTAACAAATATTTCAAAAAAGAATATTCTACTAACTTCTTCAAAAGACTTTTACTTAAAATTCGTCTAACTTTAAGTTATCTAACTAAAAACTTTTAGTTTCATGAAAAAAATTGCTATTATCGTTTTAAATTGGAAACAACCAAAACTTACCATCGAAACTATTGATTCCATTCTCAAAATTAAACATGATTCATTTAATTATGAAATAATTCTTGTTGACAATGGTTCTCCGGATGATTCCATTAAAATTTTTAACAAAGAATATAAAAACAATAGATTGGTAAAAATTTTAAATACTAAATCTAATCTTGGTTATACTGGTGGTAACAACTTTGGTATAGATTATGCTCTTAAAGAAAAATTTGATTTTCTAATGCTTTTAAATAATGATGTTTTGGTTGATAAAAATTTTGTCGAAGAATTACTTAAAGAATCAAAAAATTACGATTTGGTTGGTCCAAAAATTTATTTTGCCCCAGGTTTTGAATATTATAAGGATCGTTATCAAAAAAAAGACCTAGGAAAAGTTATTTGGTCCATGGGAGGTCAAATTGATTGGAATAATATTTACGGTAGTAATATTGATATTGATAAAGTTGATCATGGTCAATTTATTAAAATTAATAATAAAATAGATTTTCTTAGTGGTTGTTGTTTTTTGGTTAATCGTCAAGTATTTGAAAAAATTGGTAGTCTTGATGAAAAATATTTTATGTATTTCGAAGATGTTGATTTTTGTCAACGTGCCAAAAAAGCTGGTTTTAAAATGGCCTGTATCCCCAAATCAATCATCTGGCATGTTAATTCTGGATCCACCAAAGGTCCAGGACATCTTCAGAATTATTTTATAACCAGAAATAGAATTTATTTCGCTTCTAAATTTGCCAAACCAAGGACAAAATTTGCCATTTTTAGAGAATCTTTCAAATTTTTATTTAAATCTAAATGGTCACGTCTTGCTGTTATTGATTTTTATAGAAACAAAATGAATAAGGGGAGTTGGCAATGACAACAAAAAATCTTTCCATAATTATTTTAGCTGGCAATGAAGAAAAAATGATTGTCGATTGTCTTAAGTCTTGTAATTGGGCCAATGAAATTATTCTCGTTGCTGCCAATTCCACTGACAATACTGTCGCTCTTGCTAAAAAAACTATTCCCTCAATTAAAATAGTCAAAACAATTGATGAATATAATAAAAATTTCTCTAAATGGCGCAATTTAGGTTTTAATAATGCCACCAAAAATTGGATTCTATATATAGACGCTGATGAAAGAATTACCCCAAAACTTAAACAAGAAATCATTCAAAAAATAAACATTCAAAATAATCCAATTTCTCACTATGCTATTCCCAGAGCCAATCATTATTTAGGCAAAAGAGTTCGATATGGTGGTTCTTATCCAGATTATGTCAAACGTCTCTATTGTAAAAAA
>CAYRMT010000060.1:1173-3090 GCA_964425635.1 uncultured Gammaproteobacteria bacterium | reverse complement strand
ATTTCCCCAACCAAAAACCTCCCTTTCGGGAGGTCTCTTTCAAATCTTAAAGTTTTTATTGTACTGGTTCCACTGCTTCACCTGCCGATTGTGCCTCAAACTGCTCAGCCGGTACATCAACTTTTTCTTCACTACCAACTTCCGTCGCCGCCCCTTGCACTTGTCCATCAATTGGCGCCACTGGCTGTTCTATTGGTTGAGTTTGCTGTTGTATTTGCTCCATAGGTTGCGCTTGCTGCATCGACTGTGTCTGATTTTGATTTGCTTTTGCCGCCTCAGCTTGTTGTTGAGCTTGTTGCTCAGTCAATTTTGCTAATTCTGCCTTCCAATTTTCCAATTCTTTCGAAGCAGTTCCGTAATCACTTGAATCAGTTGGAACCAAAGTCAAAGCTTTTTCTAATCTGGTCACCGCCGCACCAATTTTATTTTGTTGTTTTGCCGCATATGCCCAGTTATACCAAGCGTTAGCAAAATCAGTCTTAGCTGTCACTGATTGTTCAAACGCCCTCTCAGCTTGCTCATAACTACCAGCTGCATACAGCAATCCACCCATATCCAAAGAATAAGTTGGATTAACTGGATCTAAAATAATTGTTTGTTGATAAGCTTGATAACTCCAATCAGCTGCCCCATCAACTAATCCAACCAATGTCTTATAAACCCCTCCCAAATTATACCAATACTCTGGGTTTTTTTGATTCAATGAAACTGCTGCCTTCGCCTCTCGCACTGCTTGCTGCACTAAAGTCGAAGCTTTTGTTTTATCATCATCAGTAATATCTGAGTTGCTCAATAAAGTCTGGGCCAAAGATAGATTCACTTGAGAATATGTTTTTCGGTAACTTGCTAAATTTGGATTAAATCCAATTGCTTTAATTTGCAACTCATAAGTTTTAGTTCCATCATTTTTAGTTGCTGCTACTAATGATTTCCTCATATAAAAATCACCTAAAAACATTCTTGCCATCCAAAAACTCCCAAACCCTACTCCAACCAAAACTAACACCGCCACGATATAAGGCATCACATTAAAATTCTTTTCGCCCACATTTAAAATCAATTTAGTCTCTTTAGTTGTCAATATATTGTTCGATAAAATCCATAATAATAAAAACACTGTCACTAGATTTAATGGCAACAATAAAGAAATTGCCAAAAACAAAGCCAACTGCCCAACCTTAACCGTTCTTTTTAACTTCAAAACCATTGCTATTAAATAAAAAACCAAAGCCAACCCAACCACTCCCAATTCAGTCCAAATTTGCAAAATTCCCATTGAAGAAGCTGAAAATAAACTAGACCAAGAACTCGTCAAATTAAAACTAGCTGGTCTAAATGAATTAAACGCCTCCAAAAAATTACCAATCCCTATTCCAAAAATCGGATAAATCTTAAAAGTTTCTGCCGCAATTACCCATGCACTTTTGAAATCTAAAAATACCCACCCAGCTTTAAAGGTTCTATAAATATCCAATAAAAATAAAAGCGAGAAGAAGACCGTTGCCCCTGCTTCCATCCAATAATCTTTCAAATCAGATTTTTCCTTTACTTTCTTCAATAACCCCTTCAACCATCCCAAAATCAATAAAAGAAATAAAGTTGCTTCTGCTAAAACCGAACCAACCAAAGACCATGATGCCACTATCGATATTAATGGATCAGTTTTTGGAATTAATAATGGCAATTTATTTGCTGGCAACATAAAAACTACCAATGAAATAATTCCCGAAATTAATCCTGCAATCGTTAAAAATAAAAATTGCTTTTTAGTTTCCTCTTTATCATTAACTTGGAGCCATACAAAAAACAAAACGAAAAATGAAATCACCGTCCCCATTCCCATTGGATTCATCAACGACATCATTTTCGACCCAGCATCAAGTCTAAAAAATGTCACCCCCGACCAAATCACAAAAA
>CAYRMT010000060.1:0-1073 GCA_964425635.1 uncultured Gammaproteobacteria bacterium | reverse complement strand
TCCAAGTTTCCATTTGGACCCTTAATTTCAAAATGCAAATGAGTTCCAGTTGAACGACCAGTATTCCCCATTGTTCCAATTTTTTGTCCTTGCCTCACCACTTGTCCTGGTTGCACCACAATCGATCCAGTCACCATATGAGCATATAAAGTCGAATAACCATTGCCATGATTAATTACAACATAATTACCATAACCACCAGCATTCCAACCAGCACTAGTCACTGTTCCTCCTTGTGCTGCCACAATTGCCGGATTACTATGATTAGCAATATCCACCGCTCGATGATACCAATAATATCTTTGGCTAATTGTTCCAGAAGTTGGCCACATAAAATTACCCTCGCCTTTAACTCCAGGCACCGGTGCCACCGTCCTCGCTGTATATCTAGTTGTATCCAACACAGTTTCTTTAGGTTTAATTCCATCTGGAATGATTAATTCCTGCCCAGCACTCAACGCAAAAGTTTCATCATTACTAAAAGTATTAAAAGGGTAATCAATAATATTTTGAGCATCCACCTGATAAGCCTTAGCAATACTGTAAATAGTTTCCCCTCTTTTAACCTTATATCTAACCCCTGTCACTGGCAAAATTTTCAAAATCTGTCCAACTTTAATTGAATCAATCGTTTTCAAATTATTTTCCCACATAATCGTATCAATTGTTACTCCAAACTTTAAAGCAATCGACGACACCGTATCTCCATCCACTACTCGATATTCAGTTGTCTCTCCTTTTGGCAATTCCGAAACCAAAGTATTTGCTCCACTATTATCAGCAGCCATAATCAAATAAGTACTCCCTTCTCCCTTGTTACCACTACTATTAATTAAGGATTCTAATTGACTTGAAAAAACTATTGTTAAAAAAGATAAAATTGCCATACTGGCCCCAATAAAAGTCTGTGAAAATCTACCCCTTTGTCGATACATCGTCTTAGAAGTAACAACCTTCAAAAAACCAGCCCAACCCAAAAAAGTTTTACTAAACCCACCTAAAAATCTTCCTTGTGCTCTAAGGAATTCACCCCACAATTTAATTTCACTTCTAATAGATTCTTTTAAATCCGA
>CAYRMT010000059.1:0-3347 GCA_964425635.1 uncultured Gammaproteobacteria bacterium | reverse complement strand
CAGATATACAAAAGTTAGCAATGGAGGAAGGGATGTTAACAATGAAACAGGATGGTTATGTGAAAGTTTTAGAAGGTGTAACAAGTATGGATGAAGTTATTAGAGTTGCTCAATATTAAAAAAAATATGAATGTAAAAATGGAAGAAATTTTAAAATATGCTGTTAGCCATAGAGCTTCTGATGTTCATTTAATTTCTGATGTGCCTCCAAAAATAAGAGTAGATGGTGAGCTTTTAGATGTTTTTGGTTTTGAAAAAACAACTAAAAAAGAAATAAGTGAAATGGTTTTGTCTCTTTTAATTGAGGAGCAATTAGAAAATTTCAAGAAAGAAAAGGAATTAGATTTTTCATTTGAAGCTGTAGGTGTTCGTTTTAGAGCAAATATTTACCTACAAAAGGGCGAACCATCTTGTGCATTAAGGTTAATCTCTTCGAAAATACCAGATTTTGAAGAATTGGGTATTCCGAATATTTTAAAAGATTTTGTTAAGTATAAGCAAGGATTTGTGTTAGTGACTGGTCCGACTGGACATGGTAAGTCAACGACAGTTGCGGCAATGTTGGAGGAAATTAACAGAACTAGAGGAGGTCATATTGTGACGATTGAAGATCCTGTTGAATATTTAATAAAATCGGAAAAGGCAATAATTTCACAACGAGAAATGGGAGGAGACACGAAAAGTTTTGATTTAGCATTAAGATCTTGCTTGAGACAGGATCCCAATGTAGTTTTTTTGGGCGAGATGAGAGATTTGGACTCAACATCTTCGGCTTTAACAATTGCCGAAACTGGACATTTGGTTTTTTCAGTTTTACATACGAATTCGGCAGCGCAGACAATTGATAGGATTGTAGATCAATTTCCACCTGGATCTAAGGATCAGATTAGAGTTCAATTATCAACGGTAATTACTGCTATTGTTTCCCAGAGGTTGATTCCGGCTATTGATGGTGGTAGGGTTCCTGTTTTTGAAATATTGATTGCCACACCAGCAGTAAGAAATGTGATTAGAGAAGGAAAATCTTTTATGATTGATAATATTATTCAGACTGGTGCTGATTTAGGAATGATAAGTTTTGATTCTTATTTAACAAAATTAGTTTTATCTGGAAAAGTTTCGGAGGAAGTGGCAATGACTTATGCAAAT
Organism: uncultured Gammaproteobacteria bacterium; assembly: GCA_964425635.1. GTDB lineage: Bacteria > Patescibacteriota > Microgenomatia > UBA12405 > UBA12405 > WARW01. The sequence goes on along the minus strand of CAYRMT010000059.1, from coordinate 2,198 downwards.
AATGCAATTGAACTACAAGGTAAATTGGGACGTCAAAAAATATGACAAAATTTTTTTACAAGGCTAAAGATTGGAATGGAAAAACAGTTAAAGGGTTTTTAGAATCTCAAGATAAAAGTTCGGCTATTGAATCGATAAAAGGTGGAGGGTTAGTTCCATTATCAATAATGGTTGAAAGTACTTCGATTTTAAGCGAAATATATAAAAAACTTTTTTCAAAAATTAATTTGAAACAAATCAGTAATTTTACTAGACAGTTATCAACAATGATGACTTCTGGTTTGGTTTTAACAGACGCATTGTCTCTTTTAAAGACACAATCCGATAAAAAAAGTTTGATGTTTGAAATTTTGGAATATACTTTGGCGACAGTACAAGGAGGGCGTACTTTGGCGGATGGATTAGGTCGATATAAAAAAAATTTTGGTGAAGCATATATTGCTTCAATTGAAGCTGGTGAAAAAGGAGGAGTTTTGGAAGAAGTACTCTCAAAATTAGCCGATAATTTAGAAAAACAGAGTGAGTTTTCTGGTAAAGTTAAGGGTGCGATGATTTATCCAGTTATTGTGGTTATTGGAATGATTATCGTCGTTATTATAATGATGGTTTTTGTGATTCCAAAAATGATGTCATTATATGAAGATTTTGATGCAACAATGCCGGCATCAACCCAAGCTTTGATGGCAGTTTCTAATTTTATGGTTAGATTTTGGTTTTTAATTCCAGTTTTTATTATTGGTTTTTTTATGCTTTTTAAAATTGGAAACCAAAATGATTCTTTTAGGTTAAAGAAGGATATTTATAAATTAAAAATTCCAATTTTAGGACCGATGAGCCAAAGAACTATTTTGGCAGATACTATTAGGACTTTGTCGATGCTTTTATCGGCAGGAATTCCTTTAGTTGATGCTTTGAGAATTGTTTCGAGTGTGTCGGCAAATGAGCTTTTTAAGGGAGCTTATTTAAAAATTTCTGAAAGAGTTCAAAAAGGTTTTTCGATTGCTAATTCTTTTGAGGAAACTGGTGTTTTTCCGGTGATTGTAAATCAAATGGTGGCGACAGGAGAATCAACAGGAAAACTTGATAGCGTACTTTTGAAAGTATCGGATTATTTTACTGCAGAGGCAGAACAATCAGTTAAATCATTAACCTCAGCGATTGAGCCGATAATTATGATCTTATTAGGGATAGGTGTGGCTTTTTTAGTGGTTGCAGTTTTGATGCCAATTTACAATTTGACGTCGAGTATGTAATTTAAAAAACAACAACTTGACATCGTAATTTTAGTAGTGAATAATGAATTAATAGAATTAAATATTTATTAAAATAGATAAATAAATGAAAAATAAGATAAGTAAAATGAAAGGGTTTACCTTGGTGGAACTTTTAATTGTTATTGCTTTGATTGCAATTTTGTCGGTGGCGGTGTTGGCAACTATTAATCCAATTGAACAATCAAATAAAGCAAAGGATTCTACTATTCAGAATGATGCAGCAGAAGTCATGAATGCTTATGAAAGATATTATTCTGGTCATTCATCATATCCTTGGGTTGAGGTTTATACAGGAACTGGTCATTTAACTGCTGATTCAGAGGCTTTTTTTAATTCTTTTATGGTTGGTGCTGGTCTTTGCGGAAAGGAGGGTGTGGTTGCTTCTTCTTATGATGAATGTTCACTTAATTATGATACTTACAAAGGAGAGTTGATAAAGCAAACTGAGTTAAAGGATTCGTTTTTAAATAAGGGATATGCTGGTAATAAAGCAGAGGCTCCAACTTATGAGAATAGACTTTATATTGTTAAACAAGCTGCTAGTGGTGATGGTAGTGGGAATTCGATTTATGTTTGTTATGTGCCTAAAGCTAACGCTAATAGGTCTTCTACTTCGAAATTAGTTGATTTGCAGGTTAGCGCAACTACTGGAGCACCTACTGCTTATATTCCTGTTGTTACTGTTACTGATGGAACTTATTTTACTGGCACAGTGTTGAATGATAGTTGGGGATTTACAACTGCACAAGATTCTTTATTTAAATGTGTTCCTTAACTTTGTGAAGTAAAATTGAATATGTAAATTGAACCCTCCGAAACTTCGGAGGGTTTTTGGTAGAATTGGATATGCAAATTATGTTTGGGATTATTTTTTTTGTTTTAGGGTTGTGTTTTGGAAGTTTTGTGAATATGTTGGTTTATCGT
>CAYRMT010000058.1:0-3364 GCA_964425635.1 uncultured Gammaproteobacteria bacterium | reverse complement strand
GTCCAGCAGGTAGGAGTTGAACCTACTTTACATGGTTTTACAGACCATTGCCTAACCGTCCGGCTCCTGCTGGTAGAGTACTTGCTATTTTAGCAGATATTTTTGATATTTAGGACCTAAAACAAGATTGCACTTGGCTTTTAATTCTTTGGTTGGAATCAAATATTTTTGAGACTGGTCAACAATAATAAATAAAAAATCACAATTTGAATTATCAAATCTCTTAATACTACCAATACTAGTTCTATTTCCCCCTTTTACAGACAAATTGACCTCAAAGTATTTTCTTTTAAAATTACACGATTTGATTTGAATTTTTTTAAGTGACCCATCAAAATCAGCTATCAAATCATAATCTTGACTATCAGTTAAAGGGATAGCGACTGTTTGTCCTAATTTAGTAAAGTGAAAAATAGCAGCACCCAAACCCATATCTCCTTGTTTTTTAGTATTTTTAAAAGAATTCATTAACAGTATAATATACTGTTAAATATAAACCGTCAATAAATTGGTAGAATAATTTATGAAAGTAAAAATAATTTCTTGGAATTTGGCCGGAATGAGAGCAGCAGTTAGAAAGGGTTTGTGGCAGAAAATGAAGAAAATTGATGCAGATATATATTGTTTTCAAGAAGTTAAGGCTAGAATGGAACAAGTAGGAATTGATTTTGATTATCCAGACGGTTATCGAAACTATTGGAATCCGGCTGAAAAAGGTGGTTATTCTGGAGTGGCGACTTTTACTAAAATTGAACCTAAAAATGTGATCGTGGGCGACAGAAGTAATGATTGGGATGACGAAGGTCGAGTGATTATTACTAAATTTGACGAATTTACTTTATTAAATGTTTATTTTCCAAACGGCAAAAGAGATAAAGGAAGATTGGATTATAAAATGAAATTTTATGAATATTTTTTGAAATATATAAATGAATTAAGAGATAGAGGTGAAAAAATAATTTTTTGTGGGGATATTAATACAGCACATGAAGAGATAGATTTGGCCAGACCTAAGGATAATGAGATGATTTCGGGATTTTTGGAAATTGAAAGAAAATGGATTGATAAAGTGATTAAAAATGGTTATGTGGATACATTTAGAATGTTCCATCCAGAGGCTGGTAATTATTCTTGGTGGAGTCAAAGAAGTGGGGCGAGAAAAAGAAATGTGGGTTGGAGAATTGATTATTTTTTTGTGGATGAATCGTTGAAAAATAAGGTAAAATCGGCGTTTATTATGCCAGAGATTGAAGGGTCGGATCATTGCCCAGTGGGAATTGAATTGGAAATTTAGTCTGACTCTTTTTTGTTTTTAAAAAAAAGAGCCAGACTTTTGGCGAAAAAGTTTTAGTCGGTGGGATGGTCTAAATTGGACGCCCATTCAGAAAAGACTGATCCTAAAATGGCCAAATCTTTTGGGTTATCGATAAAGTAGAAACAAAAAGTTTGTTGGCCGAGAAAATTTAGATGTTGAACTTTCAGATTTGGAAATTTGTTTCTGATTACTTGGTTAAAACTATTTTTCTGGTCAACTCTTAAAATATAAAAAGTACTGTCTCGATAACCAGTAATTATTTGAGCATATCTGATCATTCCATTTTCGGGGATAACCTCAAACGGGAGACTAAAAATCTCTTTTTCAACTGCATTAATTACTTCTTCTATTTTTTCGGTATTTGCAAAAGGAAAAAACCCTGTTCCTTGAAACTTGTGATAGGCCATAAGAAGAAGTTCACGGTCACTGTCTAATGCCGAGTCGTCTAAATTAAAAATTACGGGAATACTCTTGTTGGATTCCGCCATTTTAATAACCCCTTTCCATTTTTCGCCAATTGTAAAGGTGCGCAATTGCAACTTCACCGGAATTTTACCATAAAATTCATTTAAAACAATTTTAGCTGAAGAGAAAATATTTAGTCCCCTCTTTTTTTAGCCAGAGATTGTGATTCTTACAATTTGAATCATAGACGGTTAACTGACTCCAAAATTTTGATGAATGATTTTTGATGTCAAGATGGGTTAACTCATGTAGTAAGATATGGCGAAATTGAGAATAGGGAAAAAAAATGATTTGCCAATTAAAATTCAAATTGCCACGACCAGAACAAGAACCATAGCGAGAGCTTTGATTGCGAACAGTGACATTATTGTAATTAAAACCAAATTCTTTTGACAAATTTTGCAATTCTTTTTTAATTAATTTGAGAGCAAAGGGTCTTAATTTTGATTCTAAAATTTTTTTAGCATGGGTTTCAGAAATGGTGGTGATATTTGAATAAATCTTTTGTTCATCTTCATTAATAATGACCGAATCCCTTTGGGTTTTTATCCATTGAATTTGATAATTATTTTCTAGGATTTGAAGGCTTTTTAGATCTAAAATGGCTTTTTTGGAAGTAATTTTTCCGGAATGATTAATAATCCAAAGAGAATTATCTTTAATAAATTTTTTAATTAAAAAATCAGGAGTAAGATGGGGGCAGGAAATTTGAAAACTATTTTGGGAAATTAATTTGAGACGAATGGATCTAATCCCCTTGCGATTGATTTCATATTCGAATGATTGATTTTGAAGCGAAATAAAATTCATGATTAAGGATATTTTAACCTATTGATGCTATATTAAATTATGAGTGTGATTTATGTTGGGGCTGATCATCGAGGTCTTAATTTTAAAAATAAAGTGGTGGAGTTTTTGAGAGACCAGGAATATAAAGTAAAAGATTTGGGACCAATTAAATATGATCAAGATGACGATTATAGTGATATGGCCATAAAATTGGCAGAAAAAGTAGTACGAGAAAATACTAAGGGAATTTTAATTTGCGGTTCCGGGGTGGGAGTTTGTATTTCGGCCAATAAAGTTGATGAGGCTAGGGCGGCTTTGGCTACAAGTGAAAAACAGGCTAGATTATCAAGAACGGATGATGATGCGAATATTTTGTGTTTGTCAGCGGATTTAGTAGATGAGGAGACAAATTTTAAAATTATCGAAACATTTTTGGAAACAGTTTTTGCCAGTGAAGAAAAATATATTAGGAGAATTAATAAAATTAAAAAATATGAAAAAGCTAAACTCAGTTGAAAATATTAACGAAAACAATGTAGTAATTTTGAGAATGGATACTGATTTGCCGATGCTCGATGGACAGATTTTAGATAATAGTCGATTAGTAAAATCGATTTCAACAATTAAATTACTATTGGAGAGAAAAAATAAAATAGTGGTAGTGGGGCATTTAGGGAGACCTAAAGATAAGGAAAATAGTTTATCATTAAAACCGATTTATTTGGAATTAATGCAGATTTTAGAAGCCGATTGTGGTGGAGATTGTGTCAAAAATATTTTTGTGGATGATATAAA
>CAYRMT010000057.1:0-3376 GCA_964425635.1 uncultured Gammaproteobacteria bacterium | reverse complement strand
GTGACCCTACGGGGAATCGAACCCCGGTTAGCGGAATGAGAATCCGCTGTCCTAACCGCTAGACGATAGGGCCAGATGTTGTAAAATGAATTAGATGTATTTTACCAAATATAGTTCTTATTTTAAGCTTATAGCTTTAACAATACTTTCTTCCGTTTGTTTTTGGTTCATTTTTTATTTTAACGTTCCCGGCAAAATAGGTTTTAATAGTGTTTCACTAGAAACTGTTTTTTTTAACTATGACGGTCCTAATTATATGGTTATTTCCAAATGCGGTTACAACAAAAATTGTATCGGTCCCAATTTTTCTCTACCTCAACCACTTGAATATTACCCCGCCCATTTACCCGGCTATCCCATAATGATAACTTTCATTTCCAATTTTATTTCCACTCCCAAAGCCATACTTCTAGTCACTCTTGCCGGATCGATTTTTTTATCCCTAATTTTGTTTGAATTTTTCAAATTATTTATGAAAGAAAAAAAAGCTTTTTGGCTTTCTGTTCTTTTTCTTTTTTTACCTGCCAGGTTTTTTGTTCTACGCCAAATCGGTGCCCCGGAAACTTGGTTTTTAGCCACCATTATTGCTTCCATTTTTTATTTTAAAAAAGGTAAATATCTACCTGCTGCTATTTTTGCTGCCATTGCTCAAAGTCTCAAAACTCCAGGAATTCTTTTATTCATCTCCTATGGAATTATTGCTATTTACGATTTAATTAAAACCAAAAACTTTTGGCCGGTTTTCAAAAAATATTTTTGGTTTATTTTGACCCCCATCACTATCTTTTTAATTTTTAATCTTTATCGAATTCAAACAGGGGATTTCTGGGCATATTTTCATAGTGGCGACAATTTCCATTTAAACACTCTGCCTTATCTAGTTTTTATTAGTACTAAATCTTGGATTAATACTATCTGGCTTGAAGATGTCATTTATATTTATTTAATCGCAATTTATGGCGTTTATCGTTTATTCAAAAAATATAAATTCGATATTATTGCCATATTTCCGGCCATTTTTACACTAGCCACTCTCTTTGTTGCCCATCGCGACATCAGCCGCTATATCGCTCCAGTGTATCCATTTTTATTTTTAGCTTTTGCCAAATTCTTAAACAAAAAATCCATAAAAATTATTTTTCTAATTATTTTTCCTGCAATTCTTCTCTACGCCATAAATTTTGTCGCCGGCAACGTCGCCCCCATCTCCAACTGGGGTTCGTATCTTTAAGTCAAATAAATTTTATCGTTTTCTTGCACAATCAAATCTCTCATTAACATCATTGAAATTGTGGTAGAAATTTCACTTACTGGTGATTTAATTTTTTGACACAATTCATCAATTGTCATCGCTTCATTTTCCAAAATTGAAACAATTTGTTTTTCTAAATCTGACAAATTGCTGTAATCTTTAAATAAATTTTGCTGGTCGGGGCAATGATTCGAGTTTCCTAAAATGTCTCCCACACCAGTAACCAATTTTGCCCCACCACTTTGAATTAACCAATTAGTTCCCTGGGCTGTTTTTAAATTAACCATTCCAGGAATTGCAAAAATTTGGTGTTTTTGTTTTAAAGCATATTTAGCCGTAATCAAACTTCCTGATTTTAATCCAGCTTCCACAATTAACACTCCAATTGTCGATAATCCCGACACAATTCTATTTCGTTGAGGGAAACTCCATAAAGTTGCTTTGAAATCCGATTCGTATTCTGAAATCACCAATCCTTTCTTTTCCAAAATTTCAGTATAAAGTTTATCATTTTCATTTGGATATAATTCATCCAATCCACTCCCTAAAACAGCCACCGTTTTTCCACCTAAATTAAGGCAATTTTTGTGGGCTTCACTGTCAATACCATACATAAATCCAGAAATTATGGTTATTTTTTGAGCAACCAATTCCGGCATGAATTTTTCGATCACTTCTCGTCCATAGCGACTCATGTTTCTACTTCCTACCACCGCTAGTGTTTTTTTAAAAATTTCTTCACTCCAATTTCCTCTATAAAATAACTTTTCAGGACAATTAGATATTTTTTTAAAACCAATTGGAAAATCTTTTTTATAAATTGTTTTTATCGGCCAATTTTTCCACTCAAACATAAATATTTTCATAATGATTAATTCTTAAAATTTCTTTATTTTCATCAGTGACCATACAGACTGCGTCAATTCTAAATTTTTCAAATCGTTTAATTTTTTTCTTCTCCAAAACCAAATAACTTTCCGCCACTCTTTTTATTTGTGACAATTTTTTCTTATTAATCATTTCTTCCGGCGTTCCAAATTTATCACCGACTTTTAATTTAACCTCCACAAACACTAACCAATCATTATCCACCATTATCAAATCAATTTCTCCAATTTTATTTTCATAATTCATTTCCACTAATTCAAAGCCTTTTTTCAACAAAAATTCAAGAGCTTTTTCTTCCCCATTTTTACCTTTATTATAATTTTCCTTTTTATACATATTTATAAAATTTCTTTATAAATCGCCCTGTCAAGAGAGTTCTCTCGTTCTATATTGCAATGCCTCTGCCACATGAAATTCTTTAATAATTTCTGACTTATCCAAATCAGCAATTGTTCTCGATACTTTTATTAATCTAAAATACGATCGAGCCGACAATGCAAATTTGTTAACTGCCTGTTTTAAGAGTAAATTTGCTTCGTCGCTTAATTTAACAAATTCCTTTAAATGACTATTCTTCATATCCGAATTACTGTGAATATGGCCTAATTTTTTAAATCTTTCGCTTTGGATTTTTCTTGCCTCAATCACTCTTTTTTTAATTTCAATTGACTTTTCACCACTCGCTTTTTCCTTATCAATCATCAAATTATTCACATCCACAGTTGGCACTGTTAAATGTAAATCAATCCTATCCATTATCGGCCCTGATAATTTTTTTTGATAATTCAAAATTTGATGAGCACTACATTTACATTCTTTTTTTGGATCACCCAAATGTCCACACGGGCAAGGGTTTGCTGCGGCCACCAGCATAAATTGAGCCGGAAAAGTTAACGATCCAGCTGCCCTAGAAATACAAACATAACCGTCTTCAAGTGGTTGTCTTAATGCTTCTAATGCGTTCCTGTTAAATTCTGGAAATTCGTCACAAAACAAAACTCCCCGGTGTGCCAATGAAATTTCTCCAGGGTGAGGATTACTCCCGCCACCAATTAATCCAATTTGTGAAGTTGTGTGGTGAGGCGCTCTAAATGGCCTTTGACGAATCAATGATCCACCCGGAGGAATATTTCCTGTTAATGAATAAATTTTTGTCACCTCTAAACTTTCCTTTTCTGTTAAATTTGGCAAAATTCCTGCCATTGCTCGAGCCAGCATTGTCTTTCCAGATCCCGG
>CAYRMT010000056.1:0-3413 GCA_964425635.1 uncultured Gammaproteobacteria bacterium | reverse complement strand
GCTAAAATAACATCGACTTGGGATAAAACATCTGTAAATTCTTTTTTAATTAAGGTGCGAACTTTGGCAGCTTTAGTGTAGTAAGCATCATAATAGCCAGAAGACAGGGCATAAGTGCCGATTAAAATTCGGCGCTTTATTTCTGGTTCCATAAATTGACCACGAGTATCCATATAATAAGAAATAATGTCGGTAGAATTTGAAACAGTTTGACCAAAACGAATACCATCATAACGAGCCATGTTGGCAGAAATTTCTGATGGAACTAAAATATAATAAACAGCTAAACCTAAATCGGTACTTGGTAAAGAAACTTCTTTAAGAATGGCACCTTTGCTTTCAAATAATTTAGCTGCATCCATAATCTTGTTTTTTACCTCGTCATTAATGGCATCAGAAAAATATTCTTTTGGTAAACCAATTTTTAAACCGGAAATATTAATATCGTTTAAAAGTTGAGTGTAATCGGGTATGGATTGATCAATTGACGTGGCATCATGAGAGTCGTGTCCGGCAGTGATTTGAGTGACGGTGGCAATATCATCCACAGTTCGAGCAAACACACCAGGACAATCAAATGATGACGCCATACTAGTAATCCCGTAACGAGAATTTAAACCATAAGTTGGTTTTAGTCCACCAACACCACAGAGCGAAGCTGGTTGACGAATTGATCCACCAGTATCGGTGCCAAGAGCAAAATGACAAAGATTGGCGGCTGTAGCAGCAGCAGAACCACCAGAAGAACCACCTGGAACCATATCTAAATTCCAAGGATTTTTGGTGGTAAAAAAACCAGAATTTTCAGTTGAACAACCAAAAGCAAAAGGATCGGTGTTGGTTTTACCAATAATTATGGCATCTTCATTTATTAATTTTTGATAAATCGTGGAGGAGTATTGAGGAATATAACCTTTTAAAACTTGAGAACTGGAAGTAGTTTGAATATCTTTGGTTAAAAAAATATCTTTAACAGCCATAATTGACCCAGCCAATTTACCAATTTTCTCGCCTTTATTTATTTTAGTATCTATAATTTCCGCCTGTTTTAAGGCTTCTTTTTTAGTAATAGTAATAAAGGCATTAATTTTTGGGTCAATATTTTTGACGCGGTTTAGAAAAAAATTTGTGATTTCAATAGCAGTAACTTTTTTATCAAGAAGAAGCTGACGGATTTTTTGAATAGAAAGAGTTGAATAATCCATATTATTTTTTTCCGCCAGAGGCGGATCCGCCTTTGGCGGAGATAGTTCTGGTAACAATAAAATAACCATCTTTAGTGGCAGCGGCTATAGAAAGGGCGGTCGGTTGTGGTAACGACTCGCCTATTTCGTCTGGATGAAAAATATTTGATTGTTTATTAACCCTAAAGGTAGGTTCGATATTATCAGTATTTACCTGATTTAAAATATCAAAATAATTTAAAACTGATTCGAGTTGGGGCAAAAAGGTATTTTTTTCAAAGTCTGATAAATTAATTCTGGCCAATTTAGCGATATGCTCTAATTCGGCCATGGAAATCTTTGGTGAAGACATAGTGTATTTTAAAGCATAATTTTACTAGACTCCACCTTTAATTTAGTCTTGTTTATTAGTTATGAATGTGATTAGATTAATTTTGGCATTATTAAAAATAATATTCAGAAGGCTGAATAATTAGTTTTAATAGTACTTTTAAAACTAATTTCTGGGAGGGAGAAAAAGTAGTAGATGAAAAGAGGGTGTCATTTATTTCTGTTTGTTTTGTTAATAGGTTTATTATTTTCCCCAACAATTGCACTATCAAAAGGAGAGGATGGAGAAGAATCAAAGATTCTAATTGAATTACATGAACTGAAAACACCAAATGATACCGGAAAAACTAATGCCATAAGATCGGCTGAATTAATTAATGGATCAATCCTGAAACCGGGAGAAATTTTTTCGTTCAATCAAACTGTGGGTGAAATTTCTAAATGTCGAGGATTTACTTATGGATACTTTATAAGTATTAATCCAAATGGTAACAAAAAAGTTTATTTTGATTCAGGATCAGGAGTTTGGAGGACTTCAACAGCAATTTTTCAAGCAATTAGTGATGTCGATTTTGAAATTATTGAAAGACATATAATTTATTTTCCCGAGTCTTATACAATGGCTTGTAACAGTGCTATGGTAAAACAAAATAGTGATTTAGATTTGCAATTCAAAAATAATAAAGATTACTCAATTAAAATTGAAAGTTCGGTTGACGATAATGCTTTAGTTTCAATTAAAATCTACAAACTAGTGCCACCAGAAAAAAATTAATTTAAAAAGGGTATATGTTGTAATTTACAAATGTAAGTTCAAACAAATACCCTTTTTTATTTTTTGGAAATTGAGGCTTTGAGGCGGAGAAGTTTCCAGCGAATTTTATCAACAGAATTGTAAAGTTTATAAAAAGTTGAATTGACAACTAAATCGTAAGTGCCGACGTATTCAACTAATTGACCCCCATAACCTTGTTTGAAACGATGGAAACCAAAACCGTTTTCAGTTTCTTTAGCATTGGGGCCAAGACAGCCCCACATGTCAAAAGTTTTGCATTTTAATTCTTTACCTAATTTAATTACTTCCCACATTAAAAGATTTTGGGCCATAACTTGACGATTGGCGTGGAGGGAAGCGCCATAGGGATAAAATAATTGATCTTTTAATTTAAAAATCATAAAGGCCGAAAGAGTTTCCTTTTGATAAGATGCCAACATGATATGAATCATGCCGGTGCTTTTTAATTGCTTCCATAAATCTCGATGGTATTTTTTAGTATGCAAATAGAAACCTTGGCGTTTGGTGGTGGCCATAAGAAGTTTTAAATAGATTTCAAAACCTTTGTCATTAGTCTCTTCTTTTATTTCAACTCCGTAACGGTTGGCAACCCTAATGTTGTAGCGAGTTTTGGGATGCATATCTTCTAGTAACTGTGTTTCTGTCTTGGTTAAGTCGACTAAAAAGGTATGGGGGTAAAAGGCAACCTTAGGTGATTTTTTAAGATTTCTAAAATGGCCTAATTTTTTATTAATAACATTTGGCTCGAATTTAACAAAAATAGCATTTTCTTTTTTAGCAATTTTGGTAACTTCATCAAGTATGTCGTCGGTAATATCTGGACCACGTAAAATGGTGCCGATGGAAAATTTGGTTTTGGGAATTTTATGAAAACTAACGGAAAAGGCGGAAACTATTTTGTCTTTTTTATCAAAAACACCAAGACGATAAACAGTATGACCTTGAGAAATTTGAAAGTCTCCCCACTCCCAGGTCTGAACTGGATGGATAATTAAAGAGTCGTATTTTTCTTTGTCTTTGATGGTAAGAATTTTAGTTGTCATTTTTTTATATTATATATTTTATATTAAAATCCCTTTAAATTTCCCTTTTGTGAGGGAAAT
>CAYRMT010000055.1:1604-3521 GCA_964425635.1 uncultured Gammaproteobacteria bacterium | reverse complement strand
AAAAAAATGTTTATAACCATAAACATCGCCAAACCAAAATAATTCAACCTTTAGCAAAAACTATAAAGACTGCTAAATATTAAAAATACATTAAAAAAGATTAAAACCACTAAAGCATCATTTTAAATAAAAAGTTGTCTTTATGTATCATATTTGGTTTGATTAATTTTTTTGAGCTATAATACTTATAAACTCGGGGTTTGGCGCAACTGGTAGCGCGCAGCGTTCGGGACGCTGAGGTTACTGGTTCGAATCCGGTAACCCCGACCAAATTAGTTTATCAAGTTATAAAGTCTATCAAGTTTTTAAAGTACTTTATAAACTTTTGACTTGACAAACTTTTAACTTACTCCGGTCCTCATAGTTCAATGGATAGAACGACCACCTCCTAAGTGGTAAATCCAAGTTCGATTCTTGGTGGGGATACTAATTTTCAAAAATACCCTTTTTAAACCCCGTTTCACACCAGTTTACCGCATTTTCCAAATCTAAATTAAACATTTCTCCGCATTATTTTTTCTAATTACCGCACTTTTTTTTGATTTTTTTCATTATTTCTTTCTCCGCAAATAGATTTTTAAAAACATATACTCAAAGATATCAATTACAATTAAACACTAACATATTCTCCGTATTTCAATACATTATAAGACTAAAACACCTCTCTTCACCTATTTTTTTTAAAAAAAATAAAAAATTTAAAAAAACCTTCAAAACAAATATATCAATTAAAATCAAACATTTTTTCTTCAAAATACTAAAATTTTTCAGTTCAAGTCATTTTTTTCCAAAAAATTAAAACTGTGCTTTTTCCCAAAAATCCAACAATTATATTCATCTCAAACTATTAGCAGACAAAAAATCAAATGCTAAATGTCATTACAATCACCTGTTATGACACACCAAAGTCCTAATTTCTTCACCCTTAAATATCTCTTTCGCCAAATCCTTAACTTCTTTAAAAGTAACTTTTTTATACCTATTTAGCTCACCTTCTATTGTCTCCTGGCTATTTTCTAATAAAACCTTTTGACCAACAAAGCTGGCAACAAAACTCGTCTTGTCCATTGCTAATTTAGTCTTTCCCCAAAAATAGTCCTTAGCTCTTATTAGTTCCTCTTCATTAATCGACTCTGCAAATTTACTAATTTCATCCCCAACTATTTCTATTGCCTCATCTATTCTATTTAGGTTGACCCCAGATTGAATCGCCCAATAACCACCTTCTTTAAATAATTCTCCCACCGATGTCACATAATAAGCCAAAGCCTTTTCTTCCCTTATCCTACTATAAAGCCTGGAGGAACTGTTTCCGCCCATTATTATATCCAGTAACCTTAAAGCATATTTTCGATCATCAGACCAACCCAAAGCTGGCAAACCCATACAAAAATGGCCTTGTTCCAATTCTTTTTTAATTGTCTTACTCTCTTGTTTGTTTAAAACCAAATCTACCTTTGGCAGTACTAGATCATTTTGCATCACCCCGTCAAAATTATTCCTAATAACACTCTCTAAACTCCCATCAACGTCTCCACAAGCTACTACTACCATTTCCTTGGGGTTAAAATATTTATTTTTATAGTTAATTATGGTGTTTCGATCAACATTTTTAATATCACCAACTTCGCCTGTTATATTCCAACAACCTATTTTTGAATTTCCATATAAAAATTTAGTAAATTCCCCTCCTAAACCCATCATTGGGTTATCTTGATACATTTTGATCTCTTCAATTATTACTCCTCTTTCCTTTTTTGTTTCTTCTTTGTCATAAATTGAATTTAAAAGTATGTCTGATAGTAGTTCTGTCGCCCAAACTACATTTTCTTTCACCGTTGTCACATAATAAGAAGTCATTTCATGACCAGTTCCAGCATTATAACTAGCTCCTTTAGCATCAATTTCAGTATTAAT
>CAYRMT010000055.1:0-1504 GCA_964425635.1 uncultured Gammaproteobacteria bacterium | reverse complement strand
CTTTTATAACAAAATTAATCATTCTCCTTGGTATATATATCTCTTTAACTATATCACTTGTGCCTATCCACTTAATTATTTTTTCATCCTTCTTAGCTAAATCCAAAATTTTATCTTTATTACCCTGCTCTACTGAATTTATTTTTAATTGACTTCTGGTTTTACCATTAATGGACACCATTATTATGATTTCATCCTCAATTAAATATTGAGGGTCAGCTTTCGGCCACTCAGATACATGAACAGAGGTATATTCCTGTAGAGACGTCAGATCTGGCGTCTCTACCATAAAATATAATTCCTCAGCTATATAAGGTGCAAATGGCGCGATCAACTTAACCAATATTTTTACATCTTCCACTCCAATCTTATAGCCGGACAAACTATTCAACAATTCCATCATTTGAGCAATAGCAGTGTTGTACTTAAACTGCTCAATCATGTCTGTAATGTTTTTAATTGTTTTATTTAGTATCACTTTAATTTCTCTATTTTTAGCAGTCTCATTTTCAGTCTGATTAATTTGTAGTTTAATAAACTGTTCAAATCGATCTAAAAATCTTTTTACCCCCATTAAAGTGTTTTCATTCCAAGCCATAGTTGAATCAAAAGGACCCATAAACATCATGTACATCCTCACCACATCAACTCCATATTTCTCAGCCACCACTTCCGGTACAATCACATTACCTTTAGATTTACTCATCCTCTGATTATCTGGACCCAAAATTACTCCATGAGACAACCTTTTATAATAAGGCTCCGGTTGTTCTTTTGGTACCACACCCAAATCCCACAAAAATTTATAAATAAACCGAGAATAAAGTAAATGTAATACATTGTGTTCATCTCCACCAATATAAACATCAACCGGACACCAGTATTTCATCAATTCTTGACTAGCTAGAACTGTATCATTATGTGGATCAATATATCTCAAAAAATACCAATCGCTACCCGCCCAATTTGGCATTGTATCTGTTTCCCTTTCCGCCTCTCCGCCACACTTTGGACACTTAGTTTTTACAAAACTTTCAATTTTGGACAATGGACTTTTACCATCATCAGTCGGCTCATATGCTTCCACTTCTGGTAACACAATTGGTAACTGTTCCTCTGGTACTGGCACCCAACCACACTTTGGGCAATTTATCATCGGTATTGGTTCTCCCCAATAATGCTGTCTGGAAAATATCCAATCCCTTAAATGATAAGACGCTGCCTTTTCCCCAATCCCTTTTTCCATAATCCACTCAATCATTTTTTTAATTGCTTCTTCCTTATTTAAACCATTCAAAAAATCTGAATTTATTACTTTATTATTTTTTTCATCATAGACACTAATTATCTCCAAACCAAATTTCTTAGCAAATTCTTTGTCTCTTTCATCATGAGCCGGAACCGACATAATCGCACCAGTTCCATAACTGGCCAAAACAAAATCAGAAATCCATATTGGAATTTCTTTTTCGGTGGCTGGATTAATCGCATATAATCCTGAGAA
>CAYRMT010000054.1:0-3721 GCA_964425635.1 uncultured Gammaproteobacteria bacterium | reverse complement strand
TGGTTTTTATATGAAAGCATGATGGCGAAAGCGACACCTTTTAATTTTCCGGTGATTTTAAAAGGGAGTGGGGGAGATAGGGGGACAAGAGTATTTAAAGCAGATAATTTAGAGGAATTAGAAAATTTAGTGAGAGATTTGAGAAAGAGTGAGACGGAAGGAGGAAAAAGATACATGTTGCAAGAATTTATTCCTAATGATGGGGATTATCGAGTGTTGGTGTTGGGAGAAAAGGTGCTTGGGGTGATGAAAAGGAGTAGTCAAAGTGAGGATGAATTTAAAAACAATTATTCAGCTGGAGGAAAAGTGGAAGTGGCAGATTTGCCGGAAGAAATTAAACAACTGGCGATTAGAGCAGCCAAAGTGTGTGGATTGGCAGTGGCGGGAGTGGATGTGGCCTTTAGGGATAATGATTTAAAAAAACCAGTGATTTGGGAAGTGAATAAAGGGCCACAATTTAAAGGATTTATGCAAGCAACCGGAATTGATGTGCCAGCAGAAATGGTTAAATTTTTAGTATCATTAAAAAATGATTAATGCTCGTAATCAAATTTTTGCCGTGCTCACGCCTTTCGGTAGTACACCTCAGATGTTGCGCGCGGAAAAATTAATTACTCGCATTATTTTTTAAATTAATAAAATTATGAATAAAAAAATTGTGACGTTTACAATGTCGTTAAGACAAAGCCAATTTGAAGTGGATAGATTAGAAACTGAGGCAAAAAAATTAGGAGTGGAGGTGAATAGATCTCTTTATAAAGATTTAACTTTTAATGTGGAAAATGGAAAAGCGAAAGTTTTTATTAGAGGAGAGGAGATTAATGGAGAAAACACTTTGGGAATGTGGTTTAGAGTGGCGGGAACTAGAACTGGAAAATATACTGAGGCGAGAAATTTAGCTTTGAGAATTTTGGGTAGAGAAATGTTTTGTGTTAATAAAGAAGGATATTTACATTGGACAAGAATGGGAAAGATTGCCCAACATGGAGTGTTTTTAGAAAACGAGATACCGGTGATTCCGACTAGAATTTTTTATACTAAAGAACAGGTGTTGGAGAGTAAGTTTTGGAGAGAATTTGAGTGGCCAGTAATTGCTAAACATGAAAGAGGATTTCAAGGTAAATCAGTAAGAAAATTTGAAAACTTTAAAGAATTGAGAAGATTTGTGAGAAGAATTAATGAAAAAAATGTAGGGATGTTTTTGTGGCAAAAATGTTTGCCAACCAGATGGGATTTAAGAATTATTGTGTTGGATGGAAAAGCAATTGGAGCGATGAAAAGATCGGCAGTGGGGGATGAATTTAGAAGTAATTTTAGTTTGGGAGGAAATGTGGAAGTTTGGGATTTGTCGGACAAGGATAGAGAAATTGCCGAAAAAGTGGCTAAAGTTTGTGGATTGGATTATTGTGGAGTAGATATTATGAAAGACAATGATGGAAACAGTTTTGTGTTGGAAGTAAATCGACAATGTCAATTTCAGGGATTTGAAAAATCAACTGGAATTAATGTGGCCAAATCAGTAGTAGAGATGTTTTTAAAAAGAGAATAATCCCCTCTGTCCCGCTGCTGCGGGACATCTCCCCTTAACAAAGGGAGAAATCTTTTATAATTTGTTATTTAAATTTAGTAAAGTTATTGTTACAATAGGTTTACTTTTACGGGTGATTAGCTCAGTTGGTTAGAGCACCGTCCTGATAAGACGGGGGTCGGAGGTTCGAGTCCCCCATCACCCACTTGAATGATATTGGATTGTAGATGATAGACCGTTTACCTACTAATTACTACTAATTTTTAGTAAATTAGTAGTAATTAATGGATTTTTAATTATAACTACTACTAATTATTGTTAAATTAGTAATTATTAGTATAATAAGGATATGATGGAAAAAGCACCCAATTGGAAAACGAATTTTAATCCAACATTATTTAGAAAAGCTTTGGATTCAAAAGAATTACAAGAACTAATTAAAAAGGCCGAAAAAGAATATATTTATTGGGATAAGTTTAGATTTTATAACCCACCAAATGGATTTACTATTGAGGAAGCATGGGCTTATTTAAAATTTTCGAGAGTTACTAATCAGGAAAATACTTTTGTTAGAGATAAGAATGGCGAATCTTTTGTTTTCACAACAACAAAAACGATGTTTCAAAAATTGAGCTATATTGATTCTAATACTAGTGGTTTTTTGACTAGTGAGTGGGGGAGACCGACTGATAATCAAAAAAATCAATTAATAATAAGTGGTCTAGCTGAAGAAGCTATTGCTTCTAGTCAAATTGAAGGAGCTAATACATCAAGAAAAGTTGCAAAAGAGATGATTCTTTCTCAAAGAAAACCAAAAAATAGAAGTGAGCAAATGATTATAAATAACTATCAAGTAATGCAAAGACTGGTTGATTGGAAAGATTTGGATTTAAATAGGGAGATTTTACTAGAAATACAAAAAACTATTACGAACGAAGCAATAAATAATCCAGAAGACAGTGGAAGGTTTAGAAAGAATGAAGATAATATTCATGTAGTTGATCCTGTAACTCAACTTTCTGTTTATACTCCACCCGATGAAAATATTTTTCAAAAAGAGTTGGATAGGTTGATTGAATTTGCGAACAGAGATGAGGACGGTGAAGATTTTATACATCCAGTAATTAAAGCTTCTATAATTCATTTTTGGTTAGCATATTTGCATCCTTTTGTGGATGGAAACGGAAGAACTGCGAGAGCTATTTTTTATTGGTACATGCTTAAAAAAAATTATTGGGTTTTTCAATATTTATCAATTTCTAGGGCGATTAAATTAACAAGAACACAATATGATAATGCTTTTTTAAAGACAGAGATAGATGATAATGATTTAACATATTTTATTCTTTATCAAATAAAAACAATAAACGAATCTATCAATAATTTTATTTCTCATTATGAAAAGAAAATTAAGGATAATAAAAAGATCGAATTTTTAACAACTAAATTGAAAAATTTTAACACTAGACAGATTTCATTAATCGACTATTTATATAATCATCCAGAAACAATAATTAATATTAAAATGCACCAAAACAGATACCAAACAGCATATCAAACAGCTAGAATGGATCTTATAAAGTTAACAGAAGTGGGATTTTTAACACAGATTGCTGATGGGAATAAGTATATATATGTGTCCAATAAAGAGGCAATTGATAAAATAATTAAAAAAACTGAAAAATAGAAGAGTTTTTGAAAGGAGGAGAAAATATTTGGTTTTGGTAGAATAAGGGGCATGAAAAAGGTTTTTTTAGGTTTAGGGTTATTTTTAGTAATATTAGCGGGGTATTTTTATTGGAATGGAAATATAGATATTTTAAATCCGTTATCTGACCAGAGGGCATTGATTAAAAAGGAGAAAAAAATAAAAGTAATGGGGTTTTTGCCGACGTGGATGATTGGAAAAACGGTGGAATATACGAATGAAATTAATTATTTGATTTTTTTAGGAGTGGAAGTGGATGAAAAAGGTAATTTGATTTGGGATGATCAATCGAAAAAAATAAATAGTGAAACTTATCTAAAACAAAAAAACTTGATTTGGGAAAATGGTGGCAAAAATATTTTGGGGATTAAATTGTTTACGGACGAAAAAATTGATAGTTTAATGGCTTCGGCTGAAGCTAAAAATAATCTGATTAGTCAATTAAAAACTCTTCGTCAAACAGAAAAGTTTGATGGAATTAATGT
>CAYRMT010000053.1:0-3830 GCA_964425635.1 uncultured Gammaproteobacteria bacterium | reverse complement strand
GCATGGAGTATTGTACCAAAGTCTGGTTAATACGGATAAAAGTAAAGATATAATTTATAATTGAATGATGTGGAAAAAAATTTTTTTAGGAATTATTTTTGCCGCAATTTTAATTTCTTGGCCAATATCGTTAATTAAGAAACCAGCACAGATTAAATTTGAAACCATTTTTTATCCGGTGACTGAATCAGAAAAAATAGATTTTGAAAAAAAATTATCATTGGATACAAGTGGATTAAAAAGGTTTTATTACAATAAAACAACAATTTATAAGGAAAGATATTTGAAAAATTTTTTAGTATTGATTGATTTAAATAATTATTTTTTTGAAATGCATCCACGGGAAGATGTGGCTGGAGTTGATTATCGATTTAAATATCCGTTTTGGACAATAATACTTTTAATACCAGCCATAAAAACAACTATTAATAACAAGAAAAAATATCTTAAAATTTGGCTAATATTTTTATTTGAAATATTGGTTTTGTCATTTTTTAAAAAAGTTGATGGATGGGATTTTATTTTGTTTATACCAATAAGCTGTTTATTAATTTTGGGAGCAATTAATTTACTAAAATGGTGGAAATGAAAACAAAAAATTGGTTGGCTCTTTTTTTGATTTTGATATTGGCGATATTTCTAAGATTTTGGCAATTAGGAGAAACACCAAAAGGATTTTATTGCGATGAAGCGTCTTTAGGGTACAGTGCCTATTCAATAATGGAAACTGGCAAGGATGAATTTGGAAAAAGTTTACCAATTTTATTTAGATCCTTTGGAGATTTTAAAACGCCGATTTATATCTATCTTTTGATTCCAATTTATAAAATTTTGGGAGTGAATGTTTGGTCGACAAGATTATTGTCAGCATTGGCTGGAACGATAGGAGTTTGGTTTAGTTTTTGGCTGGTTAAAAATTTGTCTAATAAAATTAATTTAGGATTAATAACTGCCTTATTATTGGCAATTTCTCCTTGGTCAATAATTTTTTCAAGAACTAGTTATGAAACCAATTTGGCTTTTACTTTTTTAATAATTGCCTTGTGGAGTTTTTATAAATTTAAAGAAAATAAAAAATTTTTAATATTAACAGCGATAATGGCAGCTCTGGCTTTTTTGACGTATCACTCGGAAAGAGTGATTATTCCATTGTTATTTTTCCTTTTATTTATAAAAGAGAAAAAAATAATATTTGATAAGAAAAACTTTAAGGTCTTAATGATAGCAGTTATTCTAGGTATTGTCTTGATATTGCCAACGTTAAATTTAATGACGACACCTGGATTTTTATCCAGATTAAATAGTTTAAAAATCAACGGATTTAAAGAATTTTTATCGCTTTATACGGCTTATTTTTCACCAAGATATTTATTTGGATTGGGTGATGCCAGCCCTAGAAGTTCATATCCTGATTTGGCGCCTTTTTTATTTTGGCAATTACCTTTTTTAATTACAGGAATAACTTGGTTGTTTAAAAAAACTAAAAATGAGGAAAAAGGTTTTAAATTTTTAATTATTTTATTAATGGCAATATCCCCTATTCCAGCGGCAATGACTCGAGATCCATTTTACACAATAAGATCCCTACCTTTATTATTGCCTTTAATTGTTTTGTCGGCGATTGGAATAAATAAGTTTTTAGAAAAATACAGAATAGTCGGAAAAATAATTTTAATAGGACTGGTTTTTTGGTCTATTGGAAAAATTTATTTGTCGGTATTTAAATTTAATGATTATTTTAGAGGTGAATCTTGGGAAATAGGGGTGGAGGAAATGATTAAAAATATTGAGAAAGAAAATATTCCAGTGATATTTGATAATAGTCGAGGAGAAATTTATTCACAGATCTTATTTTTTACTAAATTTGATCCGAAAAATTATCAGGAAAATAATTTTGAGGTTTTAGAGTCGAATTATTACACTGATATGAATAGAAATAAAATAAAAAAAATAGGAAATATTACTGTTAGAGGAATAGTTTGGAAGGATGATATTGTGAAAAATCAATTATTAGTAGGAGATGAATTATCAATAAACGAAAAACAAATTAAGGAACATTGTTTAGAAAAAGTATTTGAAGTAAAAGGATTAGATAATAAAATACTATTTGTGGGAGTGAAAACTAACCCGGAATTAAAAAAAATAAAAGGTAATAATGGGTGTTTTTAATAAATCCTAATTAAGGCGGGTGATGGAAAAATTAAGATAAGAAGCAAAACTAACCCAAGCTAAATATGGAATTAATAAAATGGAAGCTTTTTTATTGTATCTCCAAAAGACGATGATGTTAATCAATATGGCAAACCAAAGAAGAATAATTTCAAAAACAGCCAAAGTAGGATTTTTAAGTCCAAAAAATAAATAAGACCAAACTATATTTAAAAATAATTGGATCCAAAACCAACGAATGTCGTTTTTTTTATTCCAGACCAGGTAAAGAGAAATACCCATTAAAAGAAAAAGGGAAGTCCAGACTGGGGCAAAAATCCAAGACGGTGGTTGAAATAAAGGTTTGTTTAAGGTGAGATACCAAGTTTTAACTGATGAGGAAGTGGCAATGCTGCCAACAATACCGGCACCTTCGGTGATTAAAATACAAAAAATAAATTTACTTAGATTAAATTTAGTATTATTTTTTGATTTCATAAGTTAATATTATCACAAAAAGAGATCCTGTTGCTTTTAATTGGTAAATTAGATACAATGTCGTTGTAGATTGCGGTCTACAAGTTTATTATATTTTTCAGACAATGATCAAAAAATTGTATGTCGGTGGATTAAATTTCCAAACTACCGACGAGACTTTGGGAGCAGCATTTGCTCAAGCTGGAACTGTTGTTTCAGCAATAGTTATTAAAGATAAATTTTCAGGCAGATCCAAAGGTTTTGGATTTGTGGAAATGAATAGCGACGAAGAAGCTCAAGCTGCTATCGACATGTGGAATGATAAAGAATTGGATGGTCGAACCGTTAAGGTTAACGAAGCCAGACCAATGGAAGATCGACCTCCACGAAGAGATAACTTTGCTCGTGGTGAAAGAAGTGGTGGTAATAGATACTAATCCCTTTTTTAAAAAATCTAAACAGGGTGCCAAAAGCACTCTGTTTTTGTTTTAATGA
The DNA here is from genome assembly GCA_964425635.1 of uncultured Gammaproteobacteria bacterium. Lineage (GTDB taxonomy): Bacteria > Patescibacteriota > Microgenomatia > UBA12405 > UBA12405 > WARW01. The sequence continues at coordinate 710 of CAYRMT010000053.1, read as the reverse complement.
GTTATTATTAAATAATGAAAAGATTAGAAGAAGTTTCTGAAAAATTAACTAATTGGGTAGGAACACCGTTATCAATCGTGGTTCATACTTTTCTTTTTGTGGGAATTTTTTCTTTAAAGTTTGCCGGATTTGATATAGATCAAATTTTACTAGTTTTAACTACAGCAGTTTCATTGGAAGCAATTTATTTGTCTATTTTTATTCAAATGAGTGTTAATAGAACTAAAGAAAGTTTGGCTAGTGTGGAGAAAGATATTGATGAAATCCAAGAAGATGTTGATGATATCCAAGAAGATGTTGAGGATATTCAGGAAGATGTGGAGGATTTGAATGAAGAAGATGAAAATGATGAGGCGGCAGAAAATGAGCTAATTAAAAAAATTGAGGATATTGAAGAAAAATTGGTTCTTTTGCATAAAGAATTGACGAAAATTAATAAAAAATAAAATTGTTCATAAGGACAATGAAGGTATCTGTAATAGTTCACCCTAATTCTAAAAAAACGCGAATTGAAAAAGATTTAATGGGAATGTTGCACGTTTATGTAAATGCTCCACCGCTGGAAGGAAAAGCTAATAAGGCTGTAGTAGAAGCATTGGCCAATTTTTTTAAAAATAAAAAAAATGAAATAATTTTAGTGAGTGGAACTAAATCGAAAAATAAAGTATTTGAAATTTTTTATTAAAATAAAGAAGATGAATACTAATTTA
>CAYRMT010000052.1:0-3850 GCA_964425635.1 uncultured Gammaproteobacteria bacterium | reverse complement strand
ACAAAAAAGAGTCGGCAAAAACAGTCGTCAATTTTGGATGTATAAATTCCGTTCAATGTACACTGGTGATAACGATAAAAGATTAAGAGAAAATTATCCTGATCTTTGGAAAAAATATAAAGAAAGTGGTTGGAAATTAGAAATGTCTGAAGATCCTCGTATCACTCCAATTGGTAAAAAAATCAGATCACTAACCATCGACGAATTTCCCCAATTAGTTAATGTTCTAAAAGGAGACATGAGCTTGGTCGGACCAAGAGCATACAGAGAAGAAGAACTTCAAGAACAAGAAAAAAAATATCCTAAAACCAAAAAATATATCGATATTATTAGATCTGCCAAACCAGGTATTACTGGTGTTTGGCAAACTAGTGGTCGAAATGATATTTCATTTGAACAAAGAGCTAAAATGGACGCTGGTTATATAAAAAAGGAATCTTTTCTTGACGAAATACTTATAATTTTAAAAACACCAACATCTATGTTGTCTCGTTGGTAATTTTAAGTTACACTTTTATATGGAACAAGCACTATCAAATACGCCTCCAGTTATTTCTAGTCCATCAGTTATCTCGCCAAACAAACCTACAGTTTCTGCTACCAAAATTGAAACTAATTCCAAAGGAAAAAATAAAAAGAAATTTTTATCAATCCTTTACGTTCTTTTAATTATTTTCTCTGTACTTTTTGTTCTCGCTTTCTTTTTTATCTTTGTACCTGGTAAAAAAATATACGCTCAAATCGGAAAAATTAAAGAATCTGTTCTCGTAATTAAACAAGCTGTCAATGATAAAGATTTGGATAAAATCAAAGAAACTTTAGTCACAATTAAAGCCCAAGAGGCTTCAATTGAATCCAATTATAAACAATTATCATGGACTAAAATTTTACCTATTATCAATAATTATTACAAAGATGGCCAACAAGCTTTAATCATTGCCAAAGAGGGAATTGAAACCGGCGAAATCTTAATTCAAGCCATTGAACCATACAAAGACTTTTTGGGTGCCAAAGGTAGTGCCACCAATAGCGAACAAACCACTGAAGATCGTATCACCTTTTTAACTCAATCAGTTGAAGGATTAATCCCATATTTAGATCAAATCGAAACTAAAATAACTACTATTCAAGACGCTGCCGACAAAATTAATCCTTCTCGTTATCCAGATGAATTTAAAGGTTATATTGTAAAATCCAACATCACTAAACTTCAAGAAACAGTCAGTGAAGCTCACACATTAGTTAAAGACGGCAAACCAATCCTTTCTAAAATTTCTTGGCTTCTCGGTAAAGACAGTCCCAGAAAATATTTGGTAGTTTTCCAAAATGATGGTGAGTTAAGACCCAGTGGTGGTTTTTGGACCGCCTATAGCACATTAACCGTTAAAGATGGAAAAGTAACTCCAGGCGTTGCTAGTAACATTTACGATCTTGACGACAAGTTAAACAGTAAAGTTCCAGCTCCAAGATTAATTAAGTCATATCACATAAATGTTCCTTATCTAAATCTCCGTGACAACAATCTATCTCCAGACTTTCCCACCGATGCTCAAATATTTTTAGAACAATATATTAAAGCTATGGGTAGTAAAGACAAATTCGATGCTGTTATTGCCATTGACACCAATTTATTGGTTGATATGGTTAAAATTTTAGGAAAATTAGACACAAGAGTCGGAACTTTCACCACCGAACCTGATAAAAGATGCGATGGCTGCCCTTCCATAATTTATGAATTAGAATGGATTTCTGGACGACCAAGAAACTACATTGAAAAAAATCGAAAAGATTTTCTAAACCCATTAATGTCATCGTTATTAGCAAATTTAATGGGATCAGAAAAATCAAAAATGGGATCCATTATTGAAGCCGGCCTAAAAAATATTAACGAGAAACATGTTTTATTCTATTTCCCAGATGAAGAAATGCAAAAAATTGGAAATTTAGCCAATATTACCGGAAAAATAATTGATGTCGATAAAAGTGTTGATTATATCCATTTGAATGACGCCAATTTTGCTAGTGCTAAAAGCAATATTTTCATCACTCAAAAAATTAAACACGATATTACCATTAAAGATGGTGTCGCCGAACATAAAATTTCAGTAACCTACGACAATCCAACTGCTGCATCTAACTGTAATTTGGAAAAAGGTGATTTATGTTTAAATGCTGCTCAATATCGTGATTTATTCAGATTTTATGTCCCAATCGGCTCTAAATTAATTAAAATGACTGGCTCAGAAGTTGAAGTAGAACCTTATGAAGAATTAAACAAATTAGTTTTTGAAGGTTTTTATGGCAACAAATATGCCTTAAATGCCAAATCAAATTTAAAAACTTCTGTGCAATATACATCGGGAGCCACAATTGGATCAACTTACACCTTAGTACTTCAAAAACAACCAGGAACAAAACCTGTTGAGTACAATCTAACCATAAATGGTGAAACACAACCAACCTTCCAATGGTCAGCCGATAAAACCATCAAATTCTCTTTGTAATGGATAAGTATCAAAACACGATTGGTATCGTTATTAATAAAAAAACAGTTAAGGAAACTGATTTATTAATAACTCTTCTAACCCCCAAAAACGGCAAAATAATTGCCCTAGCTAAAGGCGCTAAAAATATTAAAAGTAGTCGATTAAGTTCTCTTCAGCTCGGAAACACCATCAAAGCCCAACTCTACCAAAAAAATGATTTTCTCTGGCTGTCAGAGGCTAAAACCATTACCCCATTTTTACAAAGTGAAAAAAACCTCACCCAAATAAATTTATTATTTTACTTTTTAGAGATTTTAAATCACCTCATTGCTGAAAATCAACAGATCGAAAATATTTATCAAATTTCCCAAAAAATTATCGATGCTATTAACCAAAATCAACTAAATCGATATATAAAAAATGAAATTGTTTTTTTAAAAACTCTTGGCTTTGGTGTTCCTAATGAAATAAATTTTTATTTTCAAAAAAAAGACTACAAAACTACCCAACAATTAATCAAAAGGTTCTTCGAATCCATCATAGAAAAACCCCTAGAATCAAACAAATTATTCAAATAGTTTAATCCAAAAAAATATCTTCTTCGCTATAATTAAATTTAAAGGCCATATATGAAAAATCTTTTCCGGTTTCATTCACTGCAGTATGTTTATCAAATGGTTCTATAACTAAAACATCATCTGTTTTAATTTCAATTTTTTTACCATTAACTATAAAATATCCATTTTCATTTAAAAAATAAAATATTTCAGTTTGTTTCTCGTGATGGTGAATTTGGGCTGCTTCTCCAGATTTTATTAAAAGTTTTTGAACTAAACCCCCTTTAATATTTAAATCATTTTCATTTAAATAAATCTTTTTACTATAACCTTGTTTTTGTAACCACTGTTTATCTTCTGATTTGATTAACTTCATTTCACAGATTATCGCATAAAATTATTGTTTAACAAATGAATAAATGCTAAACTATTCCTAATAAGTAACAATGATAAGAGTTGGCACTCTTGGAGTTACAAAAAAAACAAAAGTGAACGGATAACTGGAATAAATAATCCGTTAAATAGGGTGGAACCGCGGTCCCGAAGCTTCGAGATCGTCCCTAATAATATATTTATTAGGAGACAAATGGCCAAAAAAAATCAATCCGAACTCGTTAGCAAAATCGTCAGTCTTTGCAAAAGACGTGGAATAATTTTTCAAAACTCAGAAATATATGGTGGTGTTCAAGGTTTTTATGACTATGGTCCAGTCGGTTCTTTAATGAAATTAAACTGGAAAAATCTTTGGTGGACCGACAATGTCGTCAAACGACGTGATGTCGTTGGTATCGACGGTTCTATTATTAC
>CAYRMT010000051.1:0-3988 GCA_964425635.1 uncultured Gammaproteobacteria bacterium | reverse complement strand
ATTTTTTTATAATCCAAAGATTGATAGGGGATCTCATTTTTAGCAATATTTAAAACTTTATAAGGAACCTTAACTTTTAATGCTTTTTCAATTTCTTCAATTAATCCAATAACTGAAAGAGTATCATTTGATCCAAAATTGAAAGCCTCACCTTTAGTTTCATCTATCTTTTCTGCCAACATTAAATAACCCTCAACCACATCCTTAACATAAAGATAATCTCTAATCGCCTTACCATCACTTCTCAATTCCAATGTTTCATTTTTTAAAAGTGACATCATAATTCCAGGAATTATTCGGGAAAAATTATTATCGCCTTCACCATAAATATTCCCAAACCGAGAAGTTACCACTGGTACTTGATAAGTTTTAAAATACATATTTGCAATTAGATCAGTAGCTGATTTTGATACATCATAAGGATGATCGCCCTTTAATTGATCTGTTTCTACATATTGTCCAGATTTTAATTTTCCATAAGCCTTATCAGAAGAAGCCACAACCACAGCCTTAACTTTTGGATAAAGTCTGGCACTTTCCAAAACATTAGTGGTTCCCATTATATTTGATTCTAAAGTTCTTCGGGGGTTTGCATATGCAGTAGTCACAATTGCCTGTGCCGCCAAATGAAAAATATAATCAACTTCAAGCTTGGTTACAATATCAAAAACTTTATCAAATTGACCAATATCAATATCAGCCATTGTCACTTTTTTATCCAACCCTTTAACCATAAAATAAGATAATGGATCAGTGTATTCAAAAGTAGTTATCACGTTAGCACCTAAATTCACTAACTCTTCAGCCAAGTGCGATCCCACAAATCCCGTGCCGCCAGTTACTAAAACATTTTTATTTTTAAAAATATTTTTTATTTCCATATTTTCCACGGTGGATTTTCTTCTTTCCACCAAGCGTTTAAATCATTAAGTTCTTTTGGTGTATCCATGCAGGCCCAAAAACCATTGTGTTTATATAAAGAAAGTTGTTTTTCTTTTGTCAATCTTTGCAAAGCTGGATGTTCCGTTTCGCCCGGTTTTAAATATTTAAAAACTTCCTTGTTAAAAATCATATAACCACCATTAATCCAATCGTCCATTATTGGTTTTTCACTAAACTCTTTAATTTTATCTTTAGAATCCAATAAAATAACACCAAATTTTGACCTCGGATGAATTCCAGTTATTGTTCCAATCGTTTTTTGTTTTTTGTGAAACTCTAATTCTTTTTTAACATTTAAGTCACTAACACCATCACCATAAGTCACCATAAAAGTATCATCCTCTTTTGGGATATATTTTTTACATTTTAAAATCCTTTCACCTGGCATAGTTTCTAGTCCAGTGTCTACAAAAGTAATTTTAAAATCATCAAATTCATCCCTATTTCCCATATGATATTCACATTCAAAATCTTTAGTACTCAAAGTAAAATCAGAAGTTAGAGCCTTTTGATTTAAAAAAAATTGTTTAATGTAATCTCCTTTATAACCCAGGGCTAAAATAAATTCATTAAATCCATAATGGGCATACATTTTCATTATGTGCCACAAAATCGGCTTATTACCAACATAAACCATTGGCTTTGGTTTAAATTCAGTTTCTTCTTTTAATCTGGTACCTTGACCACCACACAAGATTATTACCTTCATAAAGTCATATTAACATATTTTCATTGTATAATTCATTGCCAAAATGAAAAAGCCATTTCTAAAGTTTTTGATTATTTCCGAAATATTTCTTCCTTTCATTTTTTCCTATTTGTGTCAACGATTAAGTATTGGCAGGGGATACGAATTTAATATAATTAATCCCTATGTTGTTATTTTAAACTTTATCTTGTGGGCAGCAGTTTTTGCCTTATTTTTGGGTATTTTTAAAAAAAATTACCAAGCAGTATTTTTCTATCTTCTGTTTTTTATTATTTTCAGCATTGCCAACAGATATAAAATAAAAGTTCTTAATTTACCATTAAAAATAAATGATCTAACACTAGGCACCCAAGCAATAGATTTTATTGCTCCAATAATAGAACACACTAATTTAAAAAAAGAATTAATGGCTAGTTTTGGTTTTTTATTTGTATCCCTTCTTTTTTTAAAACATTTTTTTAAATCTCAAATTAAAAAAATAAATATTCGATTAATTTTTATTCTTTTTTCTTTAATTATCATTACACTACCCACTCTTAGACCACAACTTTTCGATAAAATTTTAGCCCAAACAAACATTACTTTCCATGCTTGGGATGCGGCTGAAAATTGTCGAGATAATGGGGTTTTGCTTTGTTTTGACTATGACCAAAAATATCTAAAATTCCCTCAACCTTCAAATTATAATCAAACAAAAATCAATCAAATCTACTCCGACTTAGAAAACCGCCCTGTAAAGAGAGGTGTTCCGATTTATCGGGACGGAGGGTTTAAATCACCAGAAGATTTAAAACCGAATATTATCATTATCTTATCCGAATCACTTTGGGACGCCACCCAGCTTTCCACAATCAAATTTTCTCAAGATCCAATTAAAAATATTCGCTCCGATATTAAATCTAATTTCATTTCTCCTTCATTTGGTGGTGAAACTGCTAATGTTGAATTTGAACTTTTAACCGGACTATCCAATTATTTTTTACCTCCCAGCAGTTATCCATACACCCAATACATTAAAAAACCCATACCATCCATCTTCACCCTTTTCAAAGATCAAGGCTATATCACCACCGCCATTCACCCATATAGCCCTTGGTTTTATAACCGTCAAAGCGTTTATAAGTTTCTAGGTGTCAATAAATTTACTAATTTAAGTAATATTACCGGCTACCAAAATGCCGGCCCTTTTGTCTCCGATAAATCGTTTGTTCAAGAAATTTTAAACCAACTAAATTCCGCCAATCAGCCTCAATTAATTTGGGCCGTTTCCATTCAAAACCATGCTCCATACGAACCAAATCGTTTTTCAAATAATCAAATTACCCTCAAAAGCAACTTGGACTCTAACGATAAACTCATTTTTCAAAGCTATGTTGACGGTATTAATTTAAGCGATGAATCATACTCTGTTCTTAAAAAAGAATTAACCAAAAATAAAAAATCCACCATTGTCTTTCTGTTTGGCGACCACTTACCTTTTTTAGGTAACAATTTCGACATTTATAAAAAAACTAATTTTGAAATTACCAACGAAGTTAAAATGCATACGACCCCACTAGCTACTTGGTCAAACTACAAAACAAACATAAACCTATCTCAAAATATCAGTCCTTCATTCTTGTCTTTAGAAATTTTAAAAGCCGCCAATATTACCCCTAAATATCAATTTTCTTATTTAGAATCTATCAGTTCTACTGATACTATTCTTAATCAAAAAATCCCAACCAAATTTACACCAGATCAATTAAAAAATTACGAACTTATTCAATACGATCTAATTTTTGGTAAACAATATTTTTTAAAAAATTAACACTTTCTTAAAATTACAAGTTTGTGTTACAATATATCCTATAAAGTAAAAGCACTTTAAAAAACAAAAGAGGGTGATATTTTTTAAAAAAGTTGACCGCCGTCGATCCAAAATATAAAAAATGGAGGTTAAGAAATGGCTATTACTACTCAAAATGAGTCTCCCATATCTATTCCTATGTCTAAAAGAACAGGCAAGGGGAAAAGAATCTACGAAGCACTTATAGACGGAGCCAAAACAATTGACGAAATAGCCAAAGCAGCACACTTACCAACAGACTCTGTTAAAGATTATATTAATGATCATAAAGATGATTTTATAACCAAAAAGAAAAACCATGAAAATACCTACCGCTTAAAAAATTCATAAGTACCCTTTTTATCCCAACTAGCCGACAGGTTTATGTAAACTTTTGTTTATATATTCCTGCGGCTTTTTTTCTAAAAAAAAATAAATTGTATTATAATAGCCTATATTTTAAATATGTCCATTTTTATTAACCTAATTACAATTCTAGTTTTCTTATT
>CAYRMT010000050.1:0-4141 GCA_964425635.1 uncultured Gammaproteobacteria bacterium | reverse complement strand
AAGTTCGTGGCACTTGGGGTGAAGTTCAATTAGAAAATTTACTCGATCAATTTTTAATTAAAGATCAATATGAAACTAACGTAGCTGTTAAGCATGGCAGTAACGATCGAGTTGAATTTGCCATCAAACTTCCCGGCAAAAAAGAAAACGAAAAATCATGCCTCTTACCCATCGATTGTAAATTTCCTTTAGAGGACTATCAAAATTTAATTAAAGCCCAAGAGAAAGGGGATTTAGCTCAAATCGAAATTTCCGAAAAAGCCTTAGAAAATCGGCTTAAAAAAGAAGCTAAGGACATTTTTGATAAATATCTTGATCCACCTCACACCACCGATTTTGCAATCCTTTATCTTCCAGTCGAAGGCCTCTATGCTGAAATTGCCCAAAAACCGGGCTTAGTCGATTCTCTTCAACGCCAATACAGAGTCACCATTTCTGGCCCCACCACCATCACCGCCATTCTTAACAGTTTTCAAATGGGTTTTAGAACCTTGGCTGTTGAAAAAAGATCATCCGAAGTTTGGATGGTTTTAAATAATATTAAAAAAGAATTTGGAATTTTTGGTGATTTACTGACCAAAACTCAAAAGAAACTCCAAGAAGCTAGTAATGTTATCGAAGATGCCAATTCCAAATCTCATACCATTGTTAGTAAATTAAACAAAGTTCAAAGTTTACCTCAACCAACCAGTCCAGAAGAATTAATCGAAAGCATCCATGAATAAAAAGTTTTTTTATTACACTCTTACTCTTGCCTCTGTTTTTTTAATTTTTGTCAATTCAGTTTCTCCCGATTTTGTTTGGTCAAAAATAATTTTCTTTTTTATTATTTTTTGTTTCTTTTTTTCTTTCCTTTGCATTTTTTCCCAGAAATACGGTCTAAATTCAATCAAAGCAATTTATTTCACTTCATTAATTTTGCTTTTATTTTTCCATCAATTTAATCTTCTCAATATAATTCTTCTTTCAATTATTTTGATCACTATTTTGTTTTTTGTTTCAAAAAAAACAAACCCAACCGAATCTGTTGTAAAAAAAAGATAATAATAAAATACCCCACAGCTAAATTTTCAGTAAAAACATTGAAAAAATTGGTGTTAGCACCTTTACATATATTAAAATCTAATTTTTAAAAAGGGAAAGGATGGTTTGTAATGGATCGAAATTTTATGGAAATGGTAAAAGTTAAATGGTCTCAAGGTAAATTCGTCTGTGTTGGTCTCGATACTGATTACCAAAAAATTCCGGGGTGTATAAAAGGGTCAGATCCCAAAAATTCAATAACAGCCTTCAATAGGGCTATTGTTGATGGCACTAAAGATTTGGTTTGTGCCTACAAGCTGAATATTGCTTTTTATTTGGCATATGGGACAGCAGGTTTGAAAGCCCTTAAAAAAACAATGGCCCACATTAACCGATTTGCCCCAGATATTCCAACAATTTTGGATGCCAAATTGGCCGACATTGGCAATACTAATAACGGTTATGTTCAAGAAATTTTTGGCTATCTAAATGCCGATGCTGTTACTGTTCACCCATATTTAGGAGCAGAAGCACTCCAGCCGTTTTTGGGTCAAAAAGATAAAGGCATAATTGTCCTTTGTCGCACCTCCAATCCCGGTGGAGGCGAATTCCAAGATTTGTATATTTCCTCTGGTGGCATGGCTTCGACACAACGAGATATGCAATTGTACAAATATATTGCTTCCAGCGTAGTCAATGAATGGAATCAAAACAATAACTGTATGGTCGTTGTCGGAGCCACATATCCAGAAGAACTTCGCGAAGTTAGGGAAATTGTCCGTGATATGCCTATTTTGATTCCCGGAATTGGATCCCAAGGAGGAGATTTGGAAAAATCTGTTCAATTTGGCAAAGACAGCTATAGAACAGGATTTATGATTAATTCCTCTCGTGGCATAATTTTTGCTTCAGATGGTCCAGATTTTGCCCAAGCAGCTCGCCGCGAAACAGTAAAACTCAACAATTCCATTAACGAATTTCTGTATAAAAATAATTAAAGAATTGGAGGCAGTGGCATGAACAAAATAGAAGAACTTGCCCATCAAATTTTAGTAGACCATGATGCCATTTATGAGTCACCAGTTGATAATAATGGAGAACTTATTGGTCCTCTGGTGGGTTATGCTGGCACTTACAAAGATGAAAACGAAAAAGAGAAACATTATGTTGGCTCTGCCTATTTTAATATGGCTAGAGTCGAAGAAGATCCTTATACCAGACATGAGCTATCTCGTCTTTTAGCCCATAAAATAGCCGAACGTAACATTCTAACATCATCATCAATATTGGTTGCAGCGCCAATGGGTGGAATAATATTTGCCACTAGCACTGCCGATCAACTAACCAAACGTGTAGCTTTTTTTGAAAAGAAAGAATCAGGATTGGTTTTTACCCGACACATTCTTAATGAAAATGACGATGTGTTTTTAATGGAGGATTTGTGTAATAACTTTTCAACCACCGATAGAATGATTAACATCGTCAATTCCAAAGGAGCAAAAGTTGTAGGGATTGGTTGTATTTACAATCGATCACCTTATGATAATTGGAAAGGAATACCGGTAATATCGGTCATTCATAAACCTGCCCCGGAATACAAACAAGACGACCCTTTGGTTAAAAAATTAATTGAAGAATACAATATTGTATGGAAACCAAAAGAAGAATGGCCTTTTCTAAAAAGGGAAATGGAAAAAGGAAAGAAAAAAAGTTAGATTTTGTATGTGATTGCCGGTAGGTGTTTTGTTTTTTTAAACGAAATATCCTGCCGGTTTTTATTTTCCCCTCTTGACACCATTTAGCACTCAGTCTATTATATTGCTAATATGTCAGATCTAACTCAAAGACAAATAAAAATACTTAAATGTATTGTTGAGGAATTCATTGAAACCGCTGACCCAGTTGGTTCTGAAACCCTCGAAAAAAAATATGCTTTAGGTATTTCTTCTGCCACCATCAGAAATGAAATGATGGCTCTGACTCAGCTTGGATTTTTGAAAAAAAGCCATCTTTCTTCCGGTCGTACTCCAACTTCAATGGGTCTTAAATATTATGTCCGAAATTTAATGTCCCCCAAAAATTTGTCAGTTAGCGATGAAATCGGCGCCAAAGAAAAAATTTGGGAATATCGAAACGAATTCGATCGTTTACTCCATGAAACTATAAAAGAATTAGCTCAACGCACCAAATCTATGGCTATTGTTACTACTGATCAAGGTACCGTCTACAGTTATGGTGCCTCAAATCTTTTAGAAGAGCCAGAATTTTTTAATATTGATGTTACAAAAACAGTTTTATCTCTAATAGATAATGCCAATTTTTGGTATGAGATTGTTAAAAAAGCTGGTAGTTTAAATCCAGAATCCACAGAAATAGTCCATCTTTTAATTGGTGAAGATCTTGGCATGGAACATCTCGAACCATGCGGTTTTGTTTATCAAAATTATGAATCTGGACCTCATCGAGGAATTGTCGGTATTGTTGGCCCTGCCCGTTTTAGATATTCATATGTTGTCCCGGTCGTCGATTATTTCGCTGAGCTTCTTTCCACTGTTAGTCGTTAAAAAAAATATGCCAAAAGATAAAAAGGTAAAAACCAACAGTCCTGACAACGCCGAATTATTAGAAAAAATTACTTCGCTAGAAGAAAGATTAGCCAGATCTTTAGCGGATTATTCTAATTTGGAAAAAAGGATTGATTCTCAACGTCAATTATTTGTCACTTTGGCTACTACTTCTATTTTAAGTAAAATGGTGGAAGTTTTAGACAATTTTTATTTGGCTCAAAATCATCTTAATGACCCAGGTCTTAAAATGGCCATCGACAAATTTGATTCAGTTTTAAAAACGGAAGGTTTAGAAGAAATTAATCCTTTGGGTTTAGAATTTGATCCACAGTCAATGGAATGCATTGAAACAGTCGAAGGCAAAGAAAACTTTGTCGTTGAAGTTAAAAAATTAGGTTACAAATTAAACGGTCATGTTATCCGACCGGCTCAAGTGTCAGTTGGTAAAACGTCTGACCAAATTATAAATTAAAAGTTAAAGATTAAACAAAAAACATATGTCAAACAAAATAATCGGAATCGATCTTGGTACTACCAACTCCTGTGTTGCT
>CAYRMT010000049.1:0-4259 GCA_964425635.1 uncultured Gammaproteobacteria bacterium | reverse complement strand
TTTTCTACATGTGGCTGTGGATATGATTCATTAAACATAACCTTTTATATCACAATTCAAACCTCGGATTTCTGTCCAATTCTTTTTTATTTTCCACAAATTCACCTCTCAAATCTTTATAATAACCAACCAATCCAATCATTGCCGCATTGTCAGTATTAAATTGTTTTTTAACTGGCATCAACAGGGGAGTATTAAATTCTTTTGCTAATTTTCTTAATCTTTTTCTCAATTCCAAATTAGACACCACCCCACCACTCGCCATTAAAGTTTTTGGATTATAAAATTCAATCGCTTTTTTAAATTTTAATAATAAACTATCAAAAACAGCATCCTGAAAACTTGCCGATAGATTGGCTAAATTTTCACCAATTTTTTCTTTTGGCCAATCTTTTATTTGATAATAAAATGAGGTTTTAAGTCCAGAAAAAGAATAATCAAAGTTTTTCTGAAATGATAAAGGACGGGGAAGTTTTAAATAATTTTTATCACCAGTTTCAGCTAGTCTCTCAACGATTGGTCCGCCTGGATATCCCAGCCCCATCATTTTAGCTGCTTTATCTAAAGCCTCACCAGCCGCATCGTCCAAAGTTTCCCCAACAACCTTATATTTTCCAATTTCCTCCACCAATAATAATTTAGTATGTCCACCAGAAACCGTCAATGCTAGTGCTGGGAATTCAATTTTTCTTTCCGGTTTCCCTTCTTTATTTTTAATTAAATTAGCCAAAATATGACCTTCCACATGATTCACCCCAATTAATTTTTTATCAAATTTAATCGCCAATTCCTTAGCATAATTAACTCCTACTCCCAAAGCAATCGCCAAACCAGGCCCCACTGTCACCGCAATCACTTCAATTTCCTCAATCTTAACTTTAGCCCTTTTTAGTGCAATTTTTGTTACCGGTTCAATTCTTTCCATATGCGCTCTTTTAGCAATATCCGGAACAACTCCTCCCCATTTTGCATGCAAATCAGTCTGAGAAGAAATCACACTCGACAATAAACGGTCATTTTCTAAAACTGCCGCGCAAGTATCATCACAACTAGTTTCTATTGCTAATATTTTCATAATTACTGTATTATAAATATATGGATTCGAAAAATATGAAATTTCTTATACCATCCATCATCTTGCTGATTTTATCAAGCTTAGGCATTTTTTTCATTTTTAAAATAAATAATTCAACTAAAACTGCCATAAACACCACTACTCCAACACCAACACCTACCTCTATTCCCACTCAAACACCAACCATTACCGTCATTCCAACCGCAACCTCATCAGCCAAAATCACTATCACTCCAACTGCCACTCCGTCATCTAAAATCACTATCACTCCAACTGCCACTCCGTCTACTAAAATTAAAACAACCATCACACCCACTCCAAAACTAATTTTAACTCCAACATTAACCCCAATCCCGACCACTACTCCTAGTATTTTAAATTTCAAAAGTACCACTGATGGTTTTTCTATTAGTTATAATTCCAGTCGAAAACTTTATCGAGATACTGAATCCACTGGTAATCGTTACACCTTCTACAGTTCTGTTGGCAACTTTGCCGTTCATGTTGCTAAAAGTGGAACCTGGTCTTGGACCAATCCTGATCGTAATTTCAATTCAGATCTAATCGTTTCTGGTCAAAATACTTATCGTTACGATATTTCCACCCAAACCATTATTGATCTCCAATCAACCACCAAAAACTACACCATTCAATGTATTCACAATAATAAAGAGGCTTTAAAAATAGAATGTGAAGAATTCATAAAATCTTTCATACTTCTTTGATAATGGAAGATATAAATGATACAACTAATACTAGCAACATTAGTTCGAAAATTCCACCAATTCAGCCATCACCAGAGTCCCAAATAATTTCACCAATAATTCCAGTTACTGCACCATTAATTCAAGAACCATTACCTTCATCAAATAACAAAAACATTATTTTTTATACTATTTGCGGAATAGTTATTTTATTATTATTAACATTTTGTTATTTATTAGCTTTTAAATCAGAAGATATTCTCGGGCTGATTACCAAAAAAAATAACAACACTACCACTGCATCACAATCACTAACCCCCACTATTTCAACAGTAAAAAGCCTAGAAAATTTAAGTCCTAAAGAAACATATTTAATAATGAAAGCAGAGCAAGATAACATTAAAACTCCTAATGAATCTCAAGCTTTTTTATTAAAAAATGGGGACAAAGAAACAGTTGCTTTTATAGAAAAAGAAAAACAGCAAACTGTTCCTACACCTAATAATTTAAAAAATGAAATGAATAATTTTTTTGCTGATCCTCCATTTTTAAAAGAAATAACTGATATTCAAGAAAGTATAAATGGTGATACTACCACCTTGTCTATTAAAAGTTACAGACCAGAGAATTGGGATTCAGTTTTTTTAGAAAACCAAGAAGATTCTATTAAGATCGATAATTATTATAAAGATTTTAAAGAAGCATATAATCTTAAAATAGAAAATCTCTCAACTGAAGAAGTAGAAAGTTTTAAAGAAGTTGATCCTTATTACAAAGAAGCATATAGTGCTAACTCAATTGGATTAAAAGGTGGAGATATCACCGTTGATGTTTATGATAGACAAGGTAAATATCTTGGGAGCCACAGTAACTTAATTAAAGATGTTCAAACAGAATGGTATGGATATTTTTATCCTAATTTTTTAAATGAAAAAAAAGATTTGGATATAGATATTATCAATGGTAATTATATTTTAAAAATTAAAAGTAATGAGCCAATTGAATGTCGATTGTATGATCTTATTGACGATGAAAACCAAGAAAATGATGTTTTTTATAAAATAGATAATATAAACCTTAAAAATAATGAACGATTTGTAATAAATACAGATTTTATAAATAAAAATAATAATTTTTATATTGAGAAAGAAGATGGTACTAAAACAGAAATAAAATACAAAAGAACATTAAATTCAACGGTTACGAAAAATTTTAAACCAGAATTAAAATTAAAAGGGACTGTATTTCTAAAATTAGAAAATAAACAATGGAAGCTAAGCGGTGAGTTTTGGGAAAAAACAGAAAATTAAACCAAAAACTAATATCTTATTTCCCTTGTCTTTTCATCCAAATACTTGAATTGAATTATCACCACCTTATTTTCTTTTTTTAATTTCTCAAAGTTTTCCTTTCCCATATTTTCTGGCCATTCAATACACGCAATATTGTTTTTAAATAAATCAAAAAATTTTATTTCTTCTAATTCATAATCCGCACTAATTCGATATAAATCAAAATGCAAAAAACTATCAATATTTCCAACTTTATAACTTGATAAACTTGACGAACTTTTAACTAATTTGTATTCATTATAAATCACAAAAGTCGGGCTTGTAATTTTTTCTTGTACTCCTAATAAATGTCCTATTTTACGGCTAAAAACCGTCTTTCCACATCCCAAATCCCCAGTCAATGCAAAAATTAAAGAAGGTCGCCCTGTCAAGGGAGATGTCGCTTTAGCGACAGAGGGTTTTAAAGATTTTTTTAATAAAAATTCCGCAATCTTCTCTGTTTCTTTTTCCGATTTTGAAATTAATGTCTGACTATTTTTTGTAACAAAATCTCCTCGTCTTAAAATTTTTAATTCAGCTTCAGTCGCATCAATTACTGTCGATGGTTTGTTTCTCGGTAGTTTTCCAGCATCCACAATCAAATCAATCATTTCTTTTTTCTTGTTTGACAATGGTCGCAAAAAACTAACAATCGAATAATTTGGAGTTCTTCCTGATAAATTAGCCGAAGTCGCTGTCACTGGCTTTCCCAAAGTTTTTACTAAATCATGAATATATTTATTATCCGGAATTCTAATTCCCAAAGTTCCGTTTTCCGCCTCAATTCCTTTAATCACTTTATGTTTTCCATTACTCACAATTGTAAATGGCCCCGGCAATAAATTTGCATAAATACTTTCTCCATTTCCATTTAACTTCACGTATTCCTTGGCCATTTTTTTATCCAAAACCGCTACCGAAATTGCCTTACCATTCCATCTATTTTTAAATTCCAAAAGTTTTTCAACTCCCTTTTTATTTGTTGGGTCCACTGCCAAAATATAAACAGTATCGCTTGGAAATACCACCAACCCACCACCAATCAAAACTTTTGCGGTTTCATTAATTGTTTTTTTATAATTTTGTTTTATATTTAAAATTTTCATTTTACTCCCTCTACCCACTCATTAATCTCTTCGTGCCATTTTT
>CAYRMT010000048.1:2282-4385 GCA_964425635.1 uncultured Gammaproteobacteria bacterium | reverse complement strand
AAAATAACCGCAATATATGTCATTAAACTAAAAACATGAAAAGGGGTTGGATTTTTTACATCAAAAGCAATTGCTAAAAACCAGTTTACTATTCCACCAAGCCAACCTTGTACTCCATATGAAAAATTTTTAATTTGGTCATTTTGCGAAATAGTCGCATAATCATCCGAAACAAATCCTCCATTTAAAGAATTAAAATACAAAACAAACACACCAGTACACAAAATTAGTAAAAATTTCCAATTTTCCTTTAATATTTGCCTTATCCCTTTAACTGGTTCTATTATTGTTTTTTCTACTAAGTTTTCTATTTGGCCTTTTCTCAATTTTTTAGCTTTTTTCTGCGACATATTTAAATTCTATCAAAAAAATTAAACCTCTAAAGTCCTAAACAATTCTCCTAATTTTTCTTCGCTATGTCTTAAACGCATATTTTTTTCTTCAATTTTAGCTATATCAGCCATCATTGTCTTAATTTCACTACTTTTAGATATCTCCACTAAACTTGCATGTTCCAATTCATAAAAATAGAAAATCCTTTCTAATATTTTTTTATCTAAACTAGAAAGATCCACCATTATCACTAAATCAAAAGGGGATTTATTTTTTAAATATTTTTTAAATATCTCAACATAATCCAATTGTGTTGCTTCTTTTGCCTCATTTGCCATCGAAAAAATATTTACAAAAAATATTTTTCTAGCTTTACTCTCATTGTAAGCATCTATCATGCCTTCAGGTAAAAAATTTGGCAAAGATGAACCATAAGTTGTTCCAGGGCCAACAACGATTAAATCTGCCTTTTTAACAGCTTCAATGGCTTTTTCATTAGCATTAACCATTGGATTAAGCCAAATCTCATCTATTCTGTCTGATGACATTTTTAAATCATCAATAAAATTTTCACCCTCATATTCTTTCCCAGAAATTGTTCTAAAACAAACATTAGATGGTTTTAAAGATACTGGAATTACTTCACCTGCCAATTTCGCTCCGGTTAATTTACAAAATAAATCATCAATTTCACCCAGGCCTCCTTCTTTTTCTGATAAAAATTGAAAAAAGGTATTACCAAAATTTCGACCCCGACCATCACGATATCTCAACATTTCCTCCCAACTTTCCTTTTGTTCTCCATCCACCCATAAAGAAATTAACGATCTCCAATAATCAGAAAAAGCCAACACTCTTCCTCTCTCATCAGTCTTTATTCTTCCAGTGTCACCACCACTATCAAAAGTCGTCACAATCGATTTAATATTTTTAAATCCAGCTCTTATTAATGCCTTATTTACAATCGGCATTCCCGATCCACCACCAACTGTGCAAACTTTTAAATCTTTATTCATACATTATTATACTTTAAAAACTCTACAAACTTGATAAACTGATGCACATGGGTCTCATTAGACTTTTGCTTGCTATCTCAGTTATAACAGCTCACTCCAATTCTATTTTTGGTTTTAATTTTATTGGCGGTCAAATAGCTGTTGAAATTTTCTTTATGATTTCTGGCTTTTATATGGCCTTAATTCTAACTGAAAAATACAATAAAAAATCAGATTATAAATTGTTTATTAGTAATCGCTTTTTAAAAATATATCCAACTTACTGGCTTATTTTAATTTTATGTTTTATCTATCGATTAGCTTTATCTTATTTTCACCCAAACTCTCCCGATATTTTTGCTTTTTTTAATCCAGATTACCATCTTAACTTATTTAGTTTTCTATTTTTATTAATTCCCAATCTCACTATTTTTGGATTAGATCTTGGTCTATTTTTTGGTCTTAATCTGACTACTGGAGCACTATTTTTTACCTCAAATTTTCGTCAATTTTTTCCACCTCTTTATGATTTCAACTTAATTGTTCAAGCTTGGACTCTTAGTCTCGAATTAATGTTCTACATTTTAGCTCCATTTTTAAATCGTCTCAAAAATCAATACCTACTCTTAATAATGTCGTTAAGTCTAGGACTAAGACTATTTCTTTATAGCCAAGGTTTAAATCACGATCCTTGGACTTATCGCTTCTTCCCCACCGAGTTAATTTTCTTTTTATCAGGAATAATTATGTATCGACTTTATCGATATATAAAAAC
>CAYRMT010000048.1:0-2182 GCA_964425635.1 uncultured Gammaproteobacteria bacterium | reverse complement strand
TTTTCTTCGGTATATAATTTTTTTATGACAAACGAATCAATAACAGTATTTGAAGAAATAAAAAAAGTTAACGAATATAATTATGAATTTTGGTCGGCAAGAAAACTGAGCAATATTTTAGGTTATTCAGAATATAGGCATTTTTTACCAGTAATTGAAAAAGCAAGAGAAGCATGTATTAACTCTAAACAATCGGTAAATGAACATTTCGAGGATTACCTCGATATGGTCAAACTAGGTCAGGGTGCAGAGAGGCCTATAAGTGATATAAAATTATCACGATACGCCTGTTATTTAATAATGCAAAATGCCGATCCTTCAAAAGAAGTTGTTGCATTAGGTCAAACCTATTTTGCCATCCAAACACGTAAACAGGAAATTCAAGATCAATTAATTGAAGATAATAAAAGATTATTTTTAAGGGATGAATTAACCGCTCACAATAAACATTTAGCTCAAGCTGCTAGTATTGCCGGTGTTAAAAATTACGGCACATTTACCAATTATGGTTATATGGGTTTGTATGGTGGTTTATCGATGCAAGAAATTCACCAAAAGAAAAACCTAAAAAAGTCTCAAAAAATACTTGATCATATGGGAAGCGAAGAATTGGCCGCTAATTTATTTAGAGCCACTCAAACCGATGCCAAATTAAGACGGGAACAAATCAAAGGCGAGGCCATGGCCAATCAAACCCATTATCAAGTTGGCAAAAAAGTTCGAGATACTATCAAGGAATTGGGTGGCACTATGCCGGAAGTTTTACCCCCATCAGACAATATCGCCCTAGCCAAAACCAGAATTAAAAAATTAAAATAATAAAATATTTTTATATTTATTACTATCATAAACAGTTGATTCCATTTTGGAACAGAGGGGTTTTATTTGATAAACTAAGCCATGGTTCAATTTATTTCTGAAATAAAAGCAGTTTATAAATGGCGCGAATTACTTTGGCAAATGGTTGGTCGTGAAGTTAAAGCTCGTTATAAACAATCAGTTTTAGGTTATTTTTGGGTAATATTAAATCCTTTAGCTCAAATGTTAGTTATGAGCTTTGCCTTTTCTATAATCCTCAGAATTCCCACCAACGCTAGTTCTAATATTCCTTATTCCATCTTTCTTTTTGTTGCCTTATTGCCGTGGACTCTTTTTTCTAATTCCCTAGGATCCGCCGCAGCCGCATTAGTCAGCGCTGGTAGTTTGATAACCAAAATTTATTTTCCTAGAACAATTCTAGTATTAGCCACCATCATTGCTAAAATAATCGATTTTTTATTTTCCACCTCAATATTAATTATTTACATGATCATTTACCACATTCCTGTAAATATAAATATTTTGTGGATAATTCCAATTTTCTTTATTCAACAAATATTCACTCTCGGTCTCTCCTTGTTTTTTGCCGCAGCCAATTTGCTTTATCGTGATATTCAGTATCTATTAAGTTTAATTCTAACCCTTTGGATGTATTTAACCCCAGTTATTTATCCAGCTGACATGGTTCCCGACAAATTTAGATTTTTATTTCAACTTAATCCAATGTCCGTAATTGTAAACGCCTATCGTCAAGTTCTTCTAGGAGGTGGTGCTCCCAAATATTCCAGCCTTATCGTTGCTACCTTAGTTTCTTTTATTATTCTATTAATCGGTCTTTCTTACTTTAAATCACGCGAAAAAATCTTCGCCGATAATATTTAAATCATGATTAAATATAAATTTTGGTCAGACTATAAACATTCTCTTTCTGACGTTAAATCTATAAATTATCTCCTTTCCCTTCTTACTCAAAACCCGGATAAAATAACCGCCACCAGATTAAACGAAATTTCTCAAAACTCTCATATTCTTCTGGCCCTCGATAAAAACAATAAAATTATTGGTATGGCCACTTTGGCCCTAATCAATATTCCTGTCGGCAAATCTGGCCGAATTGAAGATGTTGTTGTTGATGATAAATTTAGAGGGCAAGGAATTGGAACTACTTTAATTAAAAAATTAATTGCCAAAGCTAAAAAACTTCACCTTAAAAAAATAGATTTAACCAGCAACCCAGAAAGAGTAGAAGCAAATAAACTATATTTGAAATTAAATTTTTTCAAATATGAAACCAACGTCTATCGAATGAAATTTGAAAAATAACGGTAACATTGATAAAATAGCGTGGTTTAAGATAAATATG
>CAYRMT010000047.1:0-4433 GCA_964425635.1 uncultured Gammaproteobacteria bacterium | reverse complement strand
CCAGTTTTAGCAGAAACGGGAATAACAGCAGTTTGGCCGCCATATTCTTCAGGAGTAAAACCTAATTCGACTAATTGACCTTTAATCTTATCGGGGGCAGCATTTTCGAGATCAATTTTATTCATAGCAACAATAAAAGGTAGTTCGCATTTTTTAATATGATCTAAACATTCTTTGGTTTGAGGCATAATGCCTTCAATTGCAGAAACAACCAAAACGACCAAATCGGTGGCTTTGGCACCACAAGCACGCATATTAATGAAAGCGGCATGTCCAGGGGTATCAATAAAAGTGATTAATTTAAATTGACCATTTTTTTCGGTGACTTTGGCTTGATAGGCACCAATATGCTGAGTAATGCCACCAGCTTCTTTTTTCCAAATATTAGTTGAACGAATTTTATCCAAAAGAGTGGTTTTGCCATGATCAATATGACCCATGAAAGCGACAATTGGTGGACGAGTTAATTTATTATTAGTCATATTTTTGAATTTTAAAAAATAACAGAAACGTAAAATTACTTGGAAGATTTTGATAGATCTTGAGTTATTTTAATTTCAAGACCGACCAATTGGCCGGCTAAACGAACGTTTTCACCACCACCACCAATAGCCAGTGCTAATTGTGATTCTGGAACGGTAACAAAAGCACAATTATTTTTTATCTCAACAATTTTGACATTTTGGGCTGGAGAAAGGGCTTGGATGATAAATTGATTTATATTTTGAGAAAAAGCAACAACATCAACTTTTTCTTCAATTGGCAATTCGCTTAAAATTGCTTGAATTCGAGAACCTTTTTGACCAATGCAGGAACCAACTGGATCAATTCCTGGTTGATTTGAAGAAACAGCGATTTTGGTTCGTTCGCCTGGAGTTCTGGCTATTTTTTCAATTACAACCGAACCGTTAGCAACTTCTGGAACTTCTCTGGAAAATAATTCTTTAATAAAATTATTATCTCTTCTGGATAAAATAATTTCACTACGACCAGATTCATCACGAGTTATTTCTTTTAATAAAAATAATTTTTTGGCACCTAGAGGAATTATTTCATCTCTGATTTGTTCATCTTTAGGGCAAATTCCTTCTGTTTTACCAACACCAACTACCATTTTGTAAGGGTCATTTTTTAAGACAATACAAGAAATAACGGATCCTATTTTCTTTTCGAATTCGGCTATAACTGACTCTTTTTCGGCTTCATGAATTCTTTGATCAATAACTTGTTTGGCAGTTTGAGCAGCGATTCGACCGAAACCAGGAGGAGTGACATCGGTTTTTTTATCGCCATCAATTTTATAGACTTTAAATGAACCTGATTCTGGGGCTAGTTCGACAGTAAAAGTGTCTTCATCTGGAACAATAATGCCGTGTTCTTTTTGATCACGTTTATATGCTGAAATAAGACCAAATTCAATTGAATCTAAAATAGATTGAACATCGATATTTCTTTCGCCAGCAATTTGAGCAACTGCTGCAGCGAATTCTGTTTTAGGTAGTTTTTTTAAGTCCATAATTTCTCCTTTAGTAGTATCAAAAAAAGGGGCTTTCGTGAGCCCCAGGGTTTTAACACTACAAATAATTATGGTTAAATTATACCAGAAAATTTACAAATCGAGCTGTTTTAATAAGTTTTTTTGATGAGAAGTTAGTTTGGTTGGAATTTCAACGAAAAGGCGAATATAAAAATCTCCCTGTCCATAGCCATTAACATCTTTAATACCTTGTCCTTTAAGACGAATTAAAGTGTTGGGTTGAGTGCCTGGTTTTATGCGAACTTTGAGAGGATCTTTAAGAGTAGGAACTTCGATCGTGTCTCCAAAGATGGCTTGATTAATTTTAATGTTTATATTTATAAAAACATCATTCCCTTCACGTTTAAAAGTTTTATCCGGCTGAACATCAATATAGAGAATAAATTCTGAAAAACGAATTTTTTGACCATCGTCGACACCTGCAGGAATTTTTATAGTTTTTTTCTTACCATCAATAGAAACTTCTTTCTGGCAACCATGAGCAGCTTCTAAAAAGGAAAGAGAAATTTTGTAGGTTTCCAGGCGTTTAGTACGGCCTTGCGAAGCTCCACTAAAAGCTCCTCCAAAAAATTGTTCAAAAATATCAAAAGGATTTGAAAATCCACCAAAATCAAAATCTGCACCACTAAAATTTCCACCAGATTGGGTATAGGTAAAATTAAAAGGACCATTTTGTTGGGAATAGGTGTGACCACCCATTCCGCCTGAAGATGGGTCAAAAGCAGCATGACC
The DNA here is from genome assembly GCA_964425635.1 of uncultured Gammaproteobacteria bacterium. Taxonomy (GTDB): domain Bacteria; phylum Patescibacteriota; class Microgenomatia; order UBA12405; family UBA12405; genus WARW01. The sequence continues at coordinate 2,164 of CAYRMT010000047.1, read as the reverse complement.
AAATTGGTCATAAGCTGATTTTTTTTGGTCATTACTTAAAACTTCATAGGCCTCATTGATTTCTTTAAACTTATCTTCGGCATCCGGAGCTTTGTTTCTGTCTGGATGAAACTTTAAAGCTGACTTTCTGTAAGCGCTTTTGATTTCATCTTTGGTGGCGCTTTTGGAAACGCCGAGTGTTTCATAGAAGTCTTTTTTCATAAAATCTCTCATCAGCACCCCGCGAAGCGGGGTGCTTGGTAATAGTCTTTATTGTACCACTTCGCCTTCTTCAGCTTCTTTTTTATCATTAGATTTGGCTTCTTCGGCTTTTGGCTGCTCTTCTGCGCTTGGTTGACCTTGTGATTCTGGCCCTGGTTGTTGCTGTTGATAAATTGCTGCACCAACGGTTTGAAGAATTTGACTTAGTTCTTCTGAGGCTTTGTCTAATTCATCTTTATTAGCATCGGTTTTTGTTAAAATTTCTCGAGCTTCTTTTAATTTGGTTTCGATTTGTTCTTTATCTTCTGGTTTAACTTTATCGGCAAAATCCTTTAAAGTTTTTTCGCCAGAGAAAATGGTGCCATCTAATTTATTTCTGGATTCGGCAAGACCCTTTTTCTCTTCATCTTCACGAGCATGAGCCTCAGCATCTTTTTTCATTTGCTCGATTTCTTCCTCTTTAAGATTAGTGGCGTTTTGAATGGTAATTTTTTGCTCCTTATTTGTACCCTTATCTTTAGCAGAAACCGAAAGAATACCATTACTGTCGATGTCGAAAGTGACTTCGATTTGAGGCATGCCACGAGGAGCTGGAGCAATACCATCTAAAACAAATCGACCAAGAGATTTATTGTCGGCAGCCATTGGCCTCTCACCTTGCAAAACATTGATTTCAACTTGAGGTTGATTGTCGGCATAGGTAGTAAAAACTTGAGATTTTTTAGTTGGAACAGTGGTATTGCGATCGATTAGAGGAGTGCGAACACCGCCAGCTGTTTCTATACCAAGAGTTAAAGGAGTGACGTCTAAAAGAACAACATCTTTAACTTCACCAGTTAAAACAGCTCCTTGAACAGCAGCACCAATAGCAACAACTTCGTCCGGATTTACGGTGTTATTTAAATCTTTACCAAAAAAGTTTTTAACAGCTTCCTGGATTTTAGGCATACGGGTCATACCTCCAACCATAACAACTTCTTTAATGTCTGACTTAGAGACACCGGCGTCTTTTAGAGCTTTTTCAACTGGACTAATGGTTTTTTGAATAAGATCATCAACCATTTTTTCCAATTCAGAACGGGTTAGTTTCTTAGTCAAATGCAAAGGTTGACCATCTTTTTGGGTAATAAATGGCAAATTAATTTCGGTTTCAGCAGCGCTAGAAAGCTCGATTTTGGCTTTTTCAGCAGCCTCGCGGACACGCTGTAAGGCTTGAGGATCTTTGCTGAGATCGACTCCATTTTGTTTTTGGAAATCATCAGTAATCCAAGTGATAATTTTTTGATCAAAATCGTCACCACCAAGGAATGTGTCACCATTGGTAGACTTGACTTCAAAAATACCATCACCGATTTCAAGAATTGAAATATCAAAAGTGCCTCCACCTAAATCGTAAACTGCAACTAATTCATTGCCTTTTTTATCCAAACCATAGGCTAAAGCAGCAGCTGTTGGCTCATTAACAATTCGTTGAACATTGAGACCAGCAATCTCTCCAGCTTGCTTAGTAGCTTGTCGTTGAGAATCATCAAAATAAGCTGGAACAGTAATAACAGCATCAGTAACTTTTTCACCAAGATATTTTTCAGCATCAGCTTTGGCTTTTTGAAGAATCATGGCTGAAATTTCTTGAGGAGTATACACTTTACCATCAATCTCAACACAGGCAGTATTATCTTTTCCGGCAACTATTTTAAATGCAGAAACGGATTGCATTTTTTTAACTTCAGGATCATCCATTCTTCGTCCCATTAATCGCTTGACACTATAAATAGTGTTGGCAGAATTGAGAACCATTTGACGTTTAGCTAAATCGCCGACGAGTTTTTTAACTGGTTCGACAATTGAAGGAATGGTGTTGCGACCTTCAGAACTAATAATAACTTTTGGTGAACCACCTTCCATAACAGCAACACAGGAGTTGGTAGTACCAAGATCGATTCCGATTATTTTGTTTGACATA
>CAYRMT010000046.1:0-4435 GCA_964425635.1 uncultured Gammaproteobacteria bacterium | reverse complement strand
AACCAACATCAATAATAATAGCCCCCTCTTTAACAAAATCTTTGCCAAAAAAATTAGGTTTACCAATTGAAGAAATTAAAATATCGGATTGTTGACAAATTTCTTTTAGATTCTGGGTTTTAGTATGACAAATGGTAACTGTGGCGTTTTTTGCCATAAGTAAGGCAAATAATGGTATCGAAACTTCTGGACTACGACCAATGATTACCGCGTTTTTACCGATGATATCGATCTGGTATTCTTCTAATAATTTAATGATTCCAAGGGCGGTAGCTGAGGGAATTCCGATAGATTTTTTTTGAAAAAGTAAACCTAGATTAAAAGGACTAAGACCATCGGCGTCTTTTTTGGGATCGATAGATGATAGAACTTTTTGGGTATCGATTTGAGATGGGAGTGGAAGTTGAACCATGAAAGCATTAACTTTTGAATCTTGATTTAAAGTTTGAATCAGGGACAACACGTCTTGGGTGGTTGAATCTTGATTGAGTTGATGAATTTTCCCGCCAATACCGATACTTTGGGCTTTTTCTTGTTTCATGGCAACGTATTTTTGACTGGAAGGATCGTTGCCTACGATAATGATATCTAAGGTTGGAATAAAATTTAAATTAGAAATCTCAGTCTTAAGAGAATCTATTATTTTTTGAGAAGTGGTTTTGCCGTCGAGAAGAATCATAGGAGTTATTATAACTTAGTAAGAACTTCGTAGTCATTTTTAGTAATTAAAACGGTGTGCTCAAATTGAGCCGATAAAGAACAATCAAGGGTTCTAATTGTCCAACCATCGCGACGGTCGAATGTAATCTGACAATTAGGTGAAGCGTTAATCATTGGCTCGATAGTAAAAATCATCCCCTCTTTTAAAATTACTTTTTCTTGATTAGTGTTGAAATGAAAAACGAAAGGTTCTTCATGAAAATGAATACCAACACCATGTCCACCAAGTTCACGGACAATGCTAAAATTTTTCTTTTTAACGATTGGTTCAATTATTTTTCCAACACAATCATTTAACAATTTGCCTGGTTTTAGAGATTTTATGGAATCATTGAGACATTTTTTAGTAGTATTGATTAAACCTTGGGCTTCTTTACTGATTTTACCAACTGGAAAAGTGGCTGAAACATCACCAAAATAACCATTTAAAATAGTTGTAACATCGATATTAATAATGTCCCCTTCCTTTAAAATTTCATTTGGACAAGGAATGCCGTGACAAACGACATTATTTACTGATGTACAAATACTCTTAGGAAAACCGTTATAGTTTAGAGGGGCAGGTATAGCTTTATGATCAATAATGAACTTGTAACCAAGTTCATTTAATTTTTCAGTAGAAACACCTGGTTTAATAAATTGAGAGATATATTTTAAAGTCTCTGCTGCTAATTTAGATGATTTTCTAATACCTTCAATTTGTTCTGCTGTTTTAATAATAATCACTGGTTGATTATACCGCAAGTTACAGTATTTTTTTGATATTAATTTATTTTTTTATATTCTAAATAAGAATAGACAAAAATAAAGACGGTGACAAAAATAACTGGCACTAAAATAAAAAATGTGGCTAGATTTGGAAAAAATAATGAAAATAAAGAAATAAGGCCAGTTAGTTTGAAAAGTTTTCCGCCGAATTTATGGGTTTTATCCCAAACTAATTGACTGGACATAGTCCAAGGAGTTCGAATGCCAACAAACCAATTACGTTTGGCATGAGATGTTAAAACTCCGGCATAATAAAAAAGAACAGCGAAACCTGGAGAAAGAGTCTGGATCATATTAAAATGAAAATCTAAATTCCAAATTATGGTTAATAAATAAACATAGAACAAAAAAGCAAAGACGATATTAATAAAATTTTGAAAATAGTTTTTAAATTGATCAAAATTTTTTTTGTAGGGATCGATTTTAGGTAAAGTGATAAATAGAATAAATAAAAAAACTGATAAAACAGGCATAAAGAAAAGACCAGAAGCTTTAGAAGAATAACCATTAACTTGATTATCAATACCCCAGTGAGTAGCAACTTGATCGGGAAAAACTGGATAAAAATAGATGGCAATAAAAAAAGAAATAGTTATTAAAACAATAGGAAAAATTACGGAAATTTTATTAATTTTCATAGTTTTAATATTTTTTTAAAAAACAATGAGATACTTAAGTAATATTATATTAAATTATGACAAACAACAAATTAACTCTAAACACCCTACCTTTTGCTTACAATGCACTTGAACCAATTATTTCCGAAAAAACAGTAACCCTACATCACGATAAACATCAGGCAGCATATGTGAATGGAACTAATGCGGCATTGGAAAAAATTGAAAAAATAAGATTAGGTGAAATTGAAGGAAATTTAAGAGAAGTAATGCGAGATTATAGTTTTAATTATAATGGGGCGATACTCCACGAAATGTGTTGGCAATTTATGAATTCGCCTAAAGAAAATAATTTACCAAAAAAAGAATTGAATAAAATAATTGGAAAACATTTTGGATCTTTTGAAAAATTTAAAAAAGAATTTAATGTGGCAGCAATTACAATTGAAGGTTCTGGATGGGCGACACTTTGGCAAGACAGAGACGGAAACTTATTAATTGGACAGTTGGAAAAACATAATTTATTGGGAATTAATGAAGCTAAAATTTTATTAGTAGTTGATGTGTGGGAACATGCTTATTACCTAGATTACGTTAATAATAGAGCTGAATATCTAGAAAAATGGTGGCAACTGGTTAATTGGGATATGGTTTTTGAAAAATTAAATAGATAATATATCTGTATGACTAATAGCTCTTGGCAAAAGGTGAGTAAGTGGTATAACAAAGCGGTTGGAGATGAAGGACATTATTATCACCAGCATATAATAATGCCGAATTTAAAGAGACTTTTAAAGTTAAAAGAAAAAGAATCTCTTTTAGATTTAGCCTGTGGACAGGGAGTTTTGGAAAGAAACTTGGATAAAAATATTGAATATATGGGAATAGATTTGGCTGGTAATTTGATCAGAGAAGCAAATGAGAAAAAAATAAATTTGAATCATAAATTTTTAGTAGCTGATGCAAGTAAGGATTTGCCAATTAATAAGATTGATTTTGATGCCGGAGCAATTGTGTTAGCACTGCAAAATATTAAAAAACCGTTTGGTGTTATTAGAAATTTTGCCAGACATTTGAAAAAAGGAGGACAATTGGTGATTGTTTTAAATCACCCAATGTTTAGAATCCCCCGTCATAGTTCTTGGGGTGAAGATTTAGACAATAAAATTCAATATAGAAGAATTGATGATTATATGACTCCTCAAGAAATTCCAATTGTGGCACATCCAGGAAAAAAAGAGAGTGAAAATACTTGGTCGTTTCATTATCCCCTGTCGGCTTATAGTGAAATGCTTTTTGATAATGGATTTTGTATTGAAAAAATTGAAGAATGGACAAGTGATAAAAAAAGTACCGGTTCTAGGGCAAAAATGGAAGATAAGGCTAGAAATGAATTCCCTTTATTTATGGCAATAATTGCGAGAAAAATTAAGTGAGTTTTACAAATACATGGCAATGCCAAATTTCAGGGACAGATTTAATTACTTCCGTGTTTTCAAACCAAAAAAAATCGTTATTGGGAAAGCTTTTTTTAATTTCTTTTTCTATAATTTTGGGTGATAATTTACCTTTTCTTGACCATAGACAATAATGTTTTACTTTAGGTAAATTTTGCAAAAGACGAGTGTAGGGAAAATTATTTTTAATCAAACAAATATCATTATTTCCAATTAATTTTTCAAGTATTTCTAATCTGACTTCTTTTGAAACTAATTCAATATAAATACGATGAAAACGAAGGTCTTCAGGTAAGCGAGAAACTTCTGCAATACAAAATGGCAAGATAGGTTTTAATTTAACAAATTCTTCCCAATTATTAGGGACGTCTGCTGATGAGACTAGATTCACCATAATTAGCTTTTTAATTGTTTACCAAAGGCGACGCATTCCTGACGAGTTTCGACAATAGAAAAACCTTTAAATTCAAGAGCTTCTTTAAAATTTTTAGTAACATCTTGAATATCTTTAGCATCAACTGATTTAACAAAAATATTTGAATTGACTGATTTTAAAACTTTGACGATATCGAGCGGTTCACTGACATTGCCTAATGGAGTTGATTTAGTGCGAGCACCTTTGGGAGTGGTAGGACTGGTTTGGCCAGTGGTTAAACTGTAAAGAAAATTATTGGAAACAAAAACTGTAATATCAATATTTGCCCTAGCTGCGGCAATCAAATGATTTAAGCCTTCACCATAAATACCACCATCGCCACCAATGGCACAAACAGTAAGATTAGGATTGGCTAATTTTTCACCCATGGCAGTGGTGATAGATCGGCCGTGAAGAGTGTGGACGGCGTAAGTTTTGAAAAAATCAGCCATGTTGCC
>CAYRMT010000045.1:0-4626 GCA_964425635.1 uncultured Gammaproteobacteria bacterium | reverse complement strand
TTATTTTTATAATTATCATCAAAACAATCATAAAAACCAATGTCGTGAATCAATGTTCCGATTTCGATCAATTTTTTATCTGTTTTAATCCCATAATCCCTTTCCAATCTATCAGCAATTTGTAAAGAAATATTTTTAACAATCAAACTATGAGTCCACACAATTTCCAAAATTTCTTTTTTATATTTCCCATGAGTATATTTTTGATGCAGTTTATAAATATCGCTTTGCTTCATTCTTGAATTTTAACATTTTAATGAGACTTCTCCCTTTTTTAAGGGGAGATGTCCGAAGGACAGAGAGGTTTTTTGATGCTAAAATACATCCATGGATAAAGCTTATAATTCCTCTCAAGAAGGCCATATTTATGATCAATGGCTTGAGTCTGGCGCTTTCACTCCAATTGTCCCTAAAAACCCTAAAGTTGCCAAAATTAAAGACAAACCTTTTTCCATAATTTTGCCTCTTCCCAATGCCAACGACCCCATGCACATGGGTCATGCTCTTTTTACTATCCAAGACATTTTAGTTCGTTATCATCGCATGCTTGGTCAACCCACTCTCTGGCTTCCTGGTGGCGATCATGCCGGCATTGAAACACAATTCGTTTTTGAAAAAAGATTGGCGAAAGTTGGTAAAAGTCGTTTCGATTTTGATCGTCAAACTCTTTATCAAATGATTTGGGATTTTGTTGAAGAAAATCGAAAACTAAATCAATTTCAAATGAAGAAACTTGGTTTTTCAATGGACTGGACTCGTTATCATTACAGTCTTGAAGAATCAATTGTCAATAATATTCTTGCCACTTTTAAAAAACTTTACCATGATGGTCTAGTTTATCGCGATGAGAAAATCGTCAATTATTGTACTCGCTGTGGCACTGCTTTTTCTAACCTCGAAGTTGACCATAAAACTGTCGACTCTCATCTTTGGTACATTAAATATGGACAAATAACTGTCGCCACCACTCGTCCAGAAACCATGCTTGGTGATACTGCCATCGCCGTTAATCCCAAAGATAAAAGATATAAAGATTTAATTGGTAAAACCATTACTCTTCCATTAGTTAATAAAGAAATCCCTATAATTGGGGAAGATTCAATTAACATTGAATTTGGTACCGGTGCTGTTAAAGTTACCCCAAGTCATTCTCCTGAAGATTACGACATGGCCAAAAAACATAATTTGGAATTTATTCGCATTTTTGATTACGACGGTAAATCTAACAATAATGTTCCTGAAAAATATCGTGGTTTTTTTCCAAAACAAGTCCGTCAAATGGTTATTGATGATTTGACCGCTGCCGGCTTAATGGAAAAAATTGAAAATTATTCCCATGAAGTCGGTCATTGTTATCGTTGTGGTAACCCCATCGAACCAATTACTGCTCCTCAGTGGTATGTCAAAATCGCTCCTTTAGCTAAACCAGCCATTGAAGCTGCTAAAACTGGTCAACTAAAATTTTTTCCAAATCGTTTCAAAAAAACTTATATCACCTGGATGGAAAATATTCGAGATTGGAACATCTCTCGCCAAATTGTTTGGGGTCCTCGTATTCCTGCTTGGTATTGTTTAGATTGTAATCCCGACATAAAATTAAATTTCTTAGACAAAAATAAAAATATTGTTTCCGATTTTTATCGCAATATAAAAGATAAATATTCTTTTGAAGAAATTAACAATGGTCTTCAATCTTTAGTTGCTCCAATTGGTGCTGATTTTACTGTCGAACATCTCGATCATTGTCCAAAATGTAAATCAGTGAATCTAATCCAAGAAACCGACACTTTTGACACTTGGTTTTTAAGCGGTCAATGGCCATTAAGCACACTTGGTTTCAATACTACCGACCCATCCAAATCTTCACCAGATTTTGATTATTTTTACCCCACTACCGTTATGGACACCCTTTGGGATATTTTATTTTTCTGGGTTGCTCGCATGACCATGTTTGGTCTTTATCTTACTGGCGATGTCCCTTTCAAAACCGTCCACCTTCATTCAAAAGTTACCGATGCTAAAGGTCAAAAAATGAGTAAGAGTAAAGGTAATGTTATTAATCCTTTAGATATGACCGAAAAATATGGCACCGATGCTCTCAGAATGTCACTTGTCTATGGTATTGCTCCAGCCAGTGATTTTGTCGTTTCCGAAGACAAAATTCGTGCCCAACGTAATTTTGTTAATAAAATTTGGAATGCTTCTCGTTTCGTAGAAATGATGTTTGACGATTTACCAAAACAAGACCTTTTAGAAAGCCTAAAACCTGAAATGAAACAATTTCGAAATTCTGATGATAAAGAAATAATAAAAAAACTCAACGATATTATTAAATCAACAACTGACAATATTAATAAATATCATTTTGGTCAAGCATCAGAAAATCTTTACCATTTCTTTTGGAATGATTTTTGTGATGTTTATATTGAAAAAGCCAAAAATAGGGGATCTGATACTTTTAATGTTTTATATGAAGTCTTAACCACTAGTTTAAAATTACTTCATCCCTTCATTCCTTTTGTCACCGAAGAAATTTATCAATACTTCATTAAAAAATATGATTTCAAAAAAGAATTGTTAATTTCTTCTTCCTGGCCAACTAGCCAAGATTAAAGACTTCTCTCCTTTTTAAGGAGAGAAGTCGGTTTATCCGAAGAGATGTTTTAAAAAAATGAAAGCTAAAAAAATAATTAAGGGTTTTATAATTTTTATTCTAGTTTTTATAATTTCTCTAAATTTTTTTGTTTTAAATAAAAATCCCGATATTTTTACCCAAACCAAAATTCAATTATTTAGTCTAAACCAAGGCGATAGCTATTCTGGTCGTCTTAATTTATGGCGTCTTTTAGTTCAAAACAACGATTGGGTAAACGCTACCAAACTCGAACAAAAATTAAACTCCTCAGAAATAAGCGATTATAAATTCAATTATCAACCCTCAGAAATTCAAAAAAAAGTTGATTATTTAAATTCCAAATCTAATAAATCAGTTGAAGATTTTATTGAACTAGCCCGAGTTCAGTTTCTTTTAAATCAAAAACAAAATAGTTTGGCTTCCATCCAAAAAGCCCGCCAACTCGATCCTATTCGGGATGATGTTGACAGGCTTTATTATTCCTTGTCTAAATAATTATTCCTCTTTCTTTTCCTCTTCGCTCTTTTGCTCAGTGGCTGGAACCTCTACTTGTGCTTCTTCTTCAACCGGGGTCTCTTCAACTCTTGGTTTTTCAACTTTAACGATTACTTGGTCTGGTTGGGTAATCATTTCCATTTTCTCATCCAATTTAATATCACCAACAGTTATCATATCTTCAACTGTATTTAATGCAGTAATATCGACTGTAATACTTTCTGGTAAATCAGCCGGTAAAGCCTCAATTTCAACTTCATTACTAACTTCAACCAAATTATTTCCTTCTTTAACTGCTTGAGATTCTCCAATAAATTCAATTGGCACAGTTGCCGTAATTTTTTCTTTTAAATTAACTTTATAACAATCAATATGGACTAATTCACCTTCAACTGGACTATATTGTGGATTTCTAAATAAAACTGGTACTTTTTGAGTATCAATCAATAATTCCACTAAGCCAGATTCTCCGACTTCATCAAAAAGCCTTTCCAATTCCATGGCTTTAAATTGAACCGAAATCGGCTCGAAATTACGTCCGTAAACAGTAGCTGGTAAAAGACCTTCTTTTCTTATTTTTTTAACTTTTCTACCTAAAACAGTTCTTAATTCTGCTTTTATTTGTTTTTTTTCTTTTGTCATTTTAATTTTTTGCCTAATGTTCCTTTGTTCGCTTTCGCGTCCTACCTAACTTCGGCCTTAATAAACTAGGAAGAATTATAACACATGGTAAAATGATTTATGTCTATAAAACCACGCATTTTAACAGGTGATCGTCCTACTGGTCCGCTTCATATCGGCCATTATTTTGGTGCTCTTAAATCTCGTGTCGAGCTTCAAGATAAATACGAAACTTTTGTAATTATTGCCGATGTTCAGGCTTTAACAGACAATTTTTTAACTCCCAGCAAAGTCCGAGACAATGTTAAGGAGGTAGTTATGGACAATCTCGCTGTTGGCATTGATCCTCAAAAATCAACTATTTTTATTCAGTCAATGATTCCCGAAATTGCCGAATTAACCGTCTTTTATTCAAATTTAGTTTCTATTGCTCGTCTCGAACGCAATCCCACCACCAAAGAAGAATTTAAACAAAAAGAAAAATTGTTCAAAAAAAATATTACCTACGGATTTTTAGGTTACCCTGTCAGTCAAGCCGCCGATATCACTGCTTTTAAAGCTGACTTAGTTCCTGTTGGTGAAGATCAACTTCCTCACATCGAATTAGCTAGAGAAATTGTTCGAAAGTTTAATGAAATTTATGGTCAAGTTCTAGTTGAACCCAAAGCTCAAGTTGGTAATTTTCCTCGAGTTAAAGGCCTCGATGGTAACTCTAAAATGGGCAAAAGTCTTAATAATGCCATTTATTTAAGTGATTCTCCTGAAATTATTCGCCAAAAAGTAAAAATGGCCTACACTGATCCCTTAAAAATCCGCCTTACTGATCCAGGCCATCCAGCCGATTGTATGGTTTTTTATTACCATAAAATGTTTAC
>CAYRMT010000044.1:0-4989 GCA_964425635.1 uncultured Gammaproteobacteria bacterium | reverse complement strand
ACCAAAGGATAATTGTTTGACATAGGAACTTCTTTTATTGTGTAAATTAGGGGAATTTTATTGGTTTCAAATTTTTCACCATTAAAGACTATCCCAAGAGGAAAAAGCCAATTTTGGAACCGATAACGTATATCGGGATTAGTTATTTCATTAAAGGTTTCATTTAAATTGTTCAATTTTTTATCCCAAATTCTATTAATTCTTCAACATCTTCAACATCATTATTTAATTGGTTTAATTTTAGTTTAATTTCGGTTTCTTGTTGTTCGTAATCACTTAAAAGTTCTTGTGCTGTTTTTTCTGGAATTACTCCTTTTATTAGATTGTGTGCAATCTCTTTCTTTTCAGCTTTAATTGTCACAATTTGCTTCTCTAAATTTTTATTAATTTTAGTATTTTGTTTTTGTGTATCATCTAAGTTTAACTTAATTGCTTCTTTCAAAGCCTCTCTTAGTTCGTCTTTTATTTTAAAGTTTTTTGCATAATCACTAAACTTAATACTTGTTTGATTTACATCGTAGCTAACTCCAAGGCCTTTACATTTTGGACAATGATATTTAGGATAAACGCCACCATTACCCCTTGGAGACGACGCTGTCATTTTATGACCGTTTACACACCATAAAATACCCCTTAATGGATATTGGGGATTTATTTTTGAATATTTATTCCCTTTATTTTTATTCTTTTGTAATATCAGTTGAACTCTATCAAACAACTCAGCTTCAACTATAGGTTTAATTGTTTTACTATGAATTTCTAATCCAAAATCTTTTATAACTCCTTTATAAATCGGATTGTGAACCATTTTTGAAAACGATTGATTAATAATTTTTTTATACCCTAAAGCAGTTAAGTTTTTGTTTGTCTGTTCAAATGTTTCAGATAAGCTACAGCCATTATCAATCATTACCCAAGAATTTCTAATAATTTCTTTCAACCCCTTCTTTGGGTTAGGGGTGATGTTTTTATTACCATTAACTTTTGTATTAATAAAACCAAATGGTGCTTTATGAGGAAATCTCCCAGACCGAACGGCTTCAAGCATACCGTTTCGGCTTCTTTCGGCTCTTATTTCGTTATCGTATTGAGCAAAACTTGAAGCAACGGTTTCCATTACTCGCCCTATAGGTGTGTTTTCAAAATTTTCACTTACAGACAATATTGTTATACCTGCTCTAGATAATGCTTGTTTTATAGCTAAGTAATCACTTGTGTCTCGTGACAACCTATCAACCTTATATACAATTAATGCGTCAATCTCATTTTTATGTTCACCAATATACTTTAGCATTAGTTTCAACTGAGTCCTGTCTGTAGTTTTTGCACTTTCTCCTTTCTCTACAAAAGGATTTCTAATTAATTCAAGCCCTTTATCTTGGGCATATTGACGACAAATTCTGTCTTGACTATCTAGACTATGTCCCTCCTCAACTTGTCTTTCTGATGAAACCCTAGTGTATATTATTGCTTTTGGCATTTTCTTGTTCTTTTATACTAATAATTAGTTTGGCTAACTCGTTTATTTCCTTTGCCATAGTAAATTTTATTAATATATCTTTGCATTTAATTTTATTTACAATTTTTTCTAAATTTTTACTGGTTTCAAACTCCATAAGAATTCTTCCTTATGAAGTTTTCCCCAAGTGTTTGATAGAAAACTAAATTTTGTTAATAATTTATTTTTATTTGTCCACGATTGTCGTATAACAAATATTTTGTTCTAATTAGATAATATTTTTTTAATTGTTTTGTGAATATTAACTATTTTGCCTCCTTCTTTTTGGATTGTTATACTTCCAAATTCTTCTTCAACTAAATCAGAAAACTTTTTAATTAAATCATCATCTGAAATTAAGTTTTTATTTTTTTCTATAAGTATTCCTTTTTCCTGTTTTTTAATCACTATAGACTCTTTTTTTGAAAGAGACCTAATATCTGATATGGTTTCAATTTCATTACAATTGATATCAAGATTGCCAAAGTGATATTTAATTTCAATTGGCTTTAGATTACTACGCTCTCTAGCACTATTAATTAGTGCAGACAAACTAACTCTTATCTGTCCTTTCGTCGCTATATTCCCAAATAACATCATCATTGAAGGGTCACAAATAATTGGTTCCTCATTTTCGTTGTTTATTAACAACTCCATCTCAATCCCAAAATGAACTGATAATAAAATATCTAACCAACTTAACTCCATATAATCACACTTGGTTTCATTGTATTCTTCTGAAAATATTTCAAACAAATACTTAATCTTATCTGCTTTTACATTTAATCTACGAAGGGCTAAAACTAATTCCAAATAAATACAATCAACATACGATAGTTTTCTCCAACCTTTTCCAGCTATTTTTCGGTCATCAGCTAAAAGGCCAGTTGTTGTTAAGTAGTTTATAAACCGATATGTTCCTATATTTTTGACATTTACTTTTTTCTGACTCCAATTATTACCTAATTTTATTCTTGTTTCTTTGTCAATATTTATTAAAAAATTTTCCAATTTGTCACCGTATAATACACGTAGCTTATTTATCATAATAAATTATACCACACTGTATAATTTAAGATAAGCTTGTGTTGGCGTATTCAATCAATTCTGATAATTTGTCAATAAAATCCGCTTCTATTGGTTTTCCTATAAAAGACTTATCAAAAAACTTGAACATACCTTTGTGTTGAGGATTATTAATTTCATTATAAAAATTAATTGTTGCAAAACAAACGAGAGGTGTTTTGGCTGTTGGATAAGAAATATTATATTTATCTTTTATCGGATTATCTGATGTCGCAATTTCAAGCAACAATTTCCATTTATATGTTTGACCTGCTCTTTCTCTTAAAGATGTTTTTAATGAAATAATCATCATATTTTTGGGTTCTCCCTCTTTGTCTTCTCCATATAGAACTAAATCCATATCTGGTTTTTGTGTTTCACCATCAACATTAATAGCAACCATATCTTTAAACTTACCAAGCTTTGTTGTTATGAAAACATTTGGTTTTACTAATCCAACTTCTTTAGCCTTTAAAAAAAGATATACTATTGAATTTGAAAAAATAGCACCAACGACTGTCTTACCAGCCTGTGAAACATCGTTAATTATTCCCCTAGTCTTTCTATCTTCTATTAATTTACTAACATCTTTATGGGCGTCAAGAATTGTTGGGTGAAGATATGAAAGTGCTTCTTTATTCCCTTTTTCTTTGATGAGTTTCTCGAGACGAGAAATAACTGGAGTCATATAATATTTATCTCCAATATCTTTTAGTGTGTTTAATTCATCTTTGCTTAATGTATACATACTCTTTTATAACAGATTATAAATCTAATAGGGACTGTTGAGTTTCTTTAACTCTAGCACCACCATCATTGTATTCTTTAATTGTTTTTATTATTTGTCTTGCCGTATGAGTTATGGCTGGAACAATCACACTATTACCAAACTGTTTATAAGCCTGTGAGTCTGAAACGGGTATAACAAAATCATCAGGATATCCAAATAGTTTTCTAGCTTCATCAGGAGTTAATCGTCTTGGATTTTTTTCTTTTCCTTGATATATCAATATCTCTGAACCGTCTTTGTAATATCTAGCACTCATAGTCCTAGTATGAGTATCTTTTTTGGGGTCAATTAAACCAAATCCAAAACCGTTTCCCTTTTTTGCACTATTTTCTTTATGTTTCTGAAGATAAGCCCAAAGCTTATCTGATAGGGTGTATTTATCATCAACTTTTTTCTTAATAATATCTTTTAGTTCCACTTCTTTTTTTGTTGGATATTTTGGAAATTCAAATTGTATATCAGGAAAGACGTTCTTATCAAAACAAACAATAAATACTCTTTGCCTTTTTTGTGGCACATAATAACTTCCATCAACTAATTTATAAAATACAGAATAATTATTTTCAGTTAAAGTATTAAAAATTACCTTCCACGTATTACCCTTGTCGTGTGAAAGTAAATTTTTAACATTTTCTAAATACATAACCTTTGGCCTTTTTGACTTTACTAATCTAATAATTTCAAAAAACATATTTCCTTGTTTTTCATCTTCAAAACCGTGTTTACGCCCGAGTGAATTTTTCTTTGATACCCCAGCGATAGAAAATGGTTGACAGGGAAAACCACCACATAAAATGTCAAAATCAGGTAATTGTTCGCCTGTAATTTGATGTATATCTCCAAGAGGTGTAATTCCATAATTCGCTTCATAAGTTTTCCTTGCCGGTTCGTTCCAGTCTGAAGCTAATACACACTTACCTCCCACACTTGAAAAAGCTTGATGAAATCCTCCTATACCTGCAAACAAGTCAATAAACTTAAAATTTTTAATATCCATAATGCATTATATTACGACGGGAATAATTTTGTCCCTTTGGTTTTAAGCAGACCACTGTTCAACTCCGATTAATTTATCCCAGTCTTCTCCGTCTGTTAAAAAAGTTTCTGTGTTTAAATTATTAACAGCTTCTAATAATTTAATTTCTAAATTTATTAATTTATCAGTATGGATTGAGTCTAAGTTTCTTTTACTTAATTCTTCTCTCACCCTTAATAATTGTTTACCGTATGTCTCAAGTTGATGAATATGGCTTATTTTATATCGCTCAACTCTGGCGTCTTTTTCTATTGCCAACATATTACTAACTTCTTGTTTATATTGCTTAGACCATTTGATTAAAGTTCCCTTACTAACTTTTAATATTTTAGAAATCCTATCAAAACTATTTCCTTTAGCCCTCATCTCAACAAAAGATTGTTCTTTTTCATTTCTATTTTCCATAGTTATTGTTTATAGTTTAGTTCCATATATTAATGGTAGTCTTTAAATAACATTTTGTGTTGCAAAATTAGGTTCACTGAAAATAGACTTCAGTTCAACTAGTTCATTTACTAATTGGTTCCAAAATAAACTCTTATGGCTCACCACCGGATACCAAGCTATTATCAAACCTCTCTTTTAGTGCTAAAAATGGGG
>CAYRMT010000043.1:0-5018 GCA_964425635.1 uncultured Gammaproteobacteria bacterium | reverse complement strand
TAAAACTATTAAAAATTAATTTTTAAATGAATAAAAACATCGCACAAAAAATAGGGTATTTAGGTGCCTTTCTTTTTTTTACTGGCATCTCCTATTATTTATTTGATTATTTTATTCCAGCCGGGTCTAATAAAACTATTTCTCCAAGTGGAACTGAAACAACCGAAACTGCATCCAAAACTGGAAGTTTTACTGGTCCAAAAACAGAAGTTTGTCCTATTAATGGTCAACTCTACACCGTCGAGGAAAAAGCTATCTGGTCAACTAGAAGACCTCTTTTAGTTATGATTGAAAATCATGAGGATTCCAGACCGCAATCAGGTCTTCAATCAGCTGATGTTGTTTATGAAACCGTAGCCGAAGGTGGTATTACTCGATTTATGGGTGTTTTTTATTGTGGCATTATTAGTGGCACCACTGGTAAATATGATGTTGGTCCAGTTCGTTCAGCCCGAACATATTTCTTAGATATTGCTTCGGAGTATGCCGATTATCCGCTTTATGCCCATGTTGGTGGAGCTAATTGTAGTGGTGGTGAAACTACTAGTAAAGTGGCCACTAATTGTAGTACCGATAAAAGAGCCCAAGCATTAGAACAAATTTCTCAATACGGTTGGAATAGTGAAGGAACTGCTGGCGACTTAAATCAATTTTCTCTTTCCTACAAAGCCTGTCGTCGCGAACCAGACCGAACCGGACAAGAAAGAGCAACGGAACACACAATGTATTGTTCTACTACTGAACTTTGGAACATTGCCGCCAGCCGTGGTTTAACCAATACGACTGAAGCCAAAAATAGTTCTTGGGACAAATCTTATCGTCCTTGGACCTTTACTCAAAAAGATCAGTCCAGTGGCACTGCTTCAACTTTTTCATTTGATTTTTGGCCCGGCTATAAAGCTTATTCTGTTTCTTGGAAATATGACCCCACCAATAACAATTATGTAAGAAGTAATGGTGGTAGTGAGTTTAAAGACTTCAATACTCAAGCCACTATTACCGCCAAAAACGTAGTTGTTCAATATACCAAAGAAACCAGAGCTATTGATGAACATGGACATCTTCTTTATGACATGATTGGCACTGGTAAGGGGTATCTGTTCCAAAACGGAACCAAAATCGAAATTACCTGGTCCAAAGCTAATCGTCTCTCTCGAACCATTTTTAAAGATTCTGCTGGTAAAGAGGTTAATTTTGTCCCTGGTAATATTTGGGTCGAAATTTTACCAATCGGCAACGAAGTCTCTTCCCTATGAAAGTTCAAACCAGTCTCAAGCAACTATTTATCTCTCAAACCAGACTAAAATTAATTACTATCTTTTTTTCCAACCCAAAAGAAATCTATTATGTTCGTCAGTTAGTTCGTTTGGTTGACGAGGAAATTAATTCTGTCAGGAGAGAATTAGAAAATTTAAAAAAATCTGGAATTATCGAATCAGAATGGCGTGGTAATCGTCTTTATTATTGGGCCAATAAACAATCTCCGGTTTTTTACGATCTTTTAATTTTAGCCAACAAAAATTCTGGTCTCGGACTAAAACTTCAACATAAAAATGAAACCCTTAGTCCAATTAAATTAGTTTTATATAACTACAAATTTGCTGTTGGCGAAAAAAGAAGTCAAGACGGAATCGATTTAATTATTGTAGGTGATTTATTTTCTCTCAAAGAAGTTGATCTTTTAGTAAAACAAGAAGAAGAAATGCGTGGACATGAAATTAATTATATGGTTATGGACAAAAATGAATTTCAAATGCGTAAACAAAAACGAGATCAATTTATTGTCGACTTTTTTTTAAGCTGCCCAATAGTTATAATTGGTAGCTCTTCAGAAATTGTCAGTATTTAAAAAAATGACCCAAACTAGAAAAGTTATTAAAACTGGAAATAGCTTAGCTCTAACTATTCCTTCCAAATCAATCAAGGAATTTAATATTAAGGAAGGAGATTTAGTTTTAATCAAAATCAATAAAAGTAAAGCTTCAATTAATTATATTTTCTCTGGCCATCCTCGCCAACTTTCCCTAATCGGTTCCAATTAATTTATGATCAACAAAGATAAAATCATGAGAACTTTTTGGACCATTTTGGCCATGACATTTATTTGTTTTATCATCAATTTTCCAAAAGAATTGCCTATCAGTTTTCATTTTGGCAAGATAAATTTTGATCACACTTTTTATCGCCCCGATTTTAAATTTAAAATTGGAGAAAAAGAATATGGTAAAGATTTAGACTTAAAATTTGGACTCGATCTTGCTGGTGGAGCCTCACTTTTATTTAATATTGATACTTCCACTGTCAAAAAAGAAGATATCTCCTCAGCCCTCGAATCTTTAAAAAGTAACATTGAGAGAAGGATTAATTTATTTGGTGTCAGTGAAACCAACGTCCAAATTGTTAAACAGGAAAACGAATATCGCCTCAAAATCGAACTTCCCGGGGTTGAAAATGTTTCCAGTGCTATCAAATTAATCGGCACTACCGCCCAATTAAAATTTAAAGGAGAAATTGAAATTCCTTCCGAAGCCACTGCCACCGCCACTTTTAATGATGTTTTTGCAAAAGATACTGGAATCAACGGTTCCCATCTAAATAGGGCCAGTGTTCAATTAAATCCCAACACTTCAGAACCAGAAGTTTTATTAGAATTTGATAGCGAAGGAGCCAAGTTATTTGCCACTGCTACGAATGATTTTTTAAATAAAAGAATAGCAATCCTAATTGACGACCAACCAATTACTTATCCACCTACCGTTAACTCTGTTATTACCGATGGTAAGGCGGTAATTAGTGGCAGTTTTGATAATAAAACCGCCAAAGAATTAGCAGTTCAATTAAATGCTGGAGCCCTTCCTGTACAAATTAATTTAATTCAACAATCCCAAATTGGCGCCACTCTTGGCAAAGATTCAATCGATAAAGGAATTTTTGCTGGCGTTATCGGTCTAATTTTGGTTTCAATTTTTATGATTGGTAATTATGGCAAACTTGGTCTTATTGCTGATATCGGTTTAATTATTTATGGATTAATTACCTTGGCTTTATATCGACTAATTCCGGTAACACTAACTTTTCCAGGTATTGTCGGTTTTATTTTATCAATTGGTATGGCTGTCGATAGTAATATTTTAATTTTTGAAAGAATGCGCGAAGAAACCCGTAAAGGTAAAAATTGGAACAATGCCATGGAATTGGGTTTTGGTCGAGCTTGGGATTCTATCAAAGATGCCAATGCTTGCACTATCATAACTGGCTTAATTTTATTAAATCCCTTCAATTGGAATTTTTTAAACACCTCTGGTATGGTCAAGGGTTTTGCTGTTACCCTAATTTTAGGTATCATTATTGGTATTTTTACTGGTGTTTTTGTAACCAGAAATTTATTAAGAGTTTTAGCCAAGGAGAAAATCCAAAAATAATTATGAACATAATGAAGTTTCGACCACTATTTTTAATTATTTCCTCATTTTTACTTGTTTCGTCTCTTCTTTCAATTATTTTTTGGGGTTTCAAACCATCAATTGATTTTATTGGCGGTGCTGTTTGGGAAATTAATTTACCTTCCAATCCAGATAATTCTAAAATTGAAGAAATTTTTTCTAAAAATAACATTAGCAATTTGGTTATTACCAACAATAAAACCCAATATCATCTGGAATTCCAAGATATTAGCTCTGATCAAAAAAACACCTTGGATGAAGGAATCAAAAATCTAGATCAAGGTTACACTGAATTAAAATTTGAATCACTCGGTCCAGTTTTAGGTAAAGAATTATTAAAGAAAACAATTACTGCTATTATTCTTTCTGCATTTTTCTTATTCCTTTTTATTGGTCGTCGTTTCAAAGATTTTTCTTTTGGAATTTCAGCCATTCTTGCCATGTTCCACGATACTTTTATTTTAATTGGTGCCTTTTCTGTTTTGGGTCATTTTTTTGGGGCTGAACTAGATTCGCTTTTTGTCACTGCTCTTTTAACCACCCTTTCATCATCTGTCCATGACACAGTTGTTACCTTTAATCGTATTCGTGAACTCAAGCGTCAGAATTTTCAAATTGATTGGGTAAACCTTGCCAATCAAGGTGTTACTGAAACTTTAAGTCGATCTGTTAATAATTCTATGACCATTGTTTTTATGTTACTTTCTCTTGTTGTCCTTGGTGGTTCCACCACCAAATGGTTCTCTACTGCTCTTCTTATTGGTGTAATTTGTGGCACTTATTCATCGACTGGTGTTGCTATTCCTCTCGTTCTATTTTTCAAAAAACATCAAAAAAAGAAATAATTTTTCTAAATTTCTGCAACTTCATGTTACAATCACTTAATTTTAATAAATAATCTTTTCGCGGATCAATTTAATTAAAATTGTCCTTTAAAAACCAGAAATCTTTATTAAAAAAAGAAAGAAAGAGGTTTTTTGAATGAAGAAAAATAGTATTGGGAAATTAAAATTATTTCTAACAAAAATAATTCCATTTATTCCAATTCCAAATGAGGTAATATCTGAACTCAATTTCACCTCTGCCGATGAGGCCAGAAAGGCTTATCGTAATTCTAGGTCAGGTAGTAAAATCAGAAAAATTATCGCCATTAGTTGGGACAAATTATCTTTTAATGAAATTGACAATACTAAAACTGTTGATCAAATCAGAAGAGCCAATCGCGATTCTCGACCGGGAAGTGAAGCTGAAAAAGTTTCTACTACCAAATGGGATGAATTATCTCTAAAACAAGTTTTTGATGCAAACACTATTGACGAAATTAGAACGGCGATTACTTTTTCTCGATCTGGCAGTAAAGCTGAAAAAATCGGTAAACAAAAAGAGGAGAGGATTTTACTCGAATTAATTAAAGAAACAAATACTATTGCTGGAATTCAAGGAATTAGAAGAAACTACGTAACTTCTAGCAATGAAAAAGTAAACGAAGCTGTTAAAAATAAAATAGACAAACTTTCTGAAAAATAAAGATTTTTAAAATTTTGAGATCTGTAGATTTTGTTTACACATTTTTGT
>CAYRMT010000042.1:1668-5066 GCA_964425635.1 uncultured Gammaproteobacteria bacterium | reverse complement strand
GCCCAAAAAACATTTTGAGGAATTTTTCCGAGTTTCTCTTCAATTTTTTGAC
This sequence comes from uncultured Gammaproteobacteria bacterium, assembly GCA_964425635.1. GTDB lineage: Bacteria > Patescibacteriota > Microgenomatia > UBA12405 > UBA12405 > WARW01. The sequence goes on along the minus strand of CAYRMT010000042.1, from coordinate 5,014 downwards.
GAGAGAGTGGCAACTTTCCACCAATAAAAACAGCACTTGATCTTTGAGCAATTTTAATTAAATAGTCACATTTATCTGGTTTTAAACCGGCCAAAATAGTTAGTATACCAGTTCGTTTGTTCAATATTTCCATGGATTGGTATTCTTCAATAAAATTGAAACCATAGTACGTTTCCATGTATCGGTGGAGAATAACCGATCCTTCAGCCCTGTGAGCGACAGCAATGGCGTCATAGACAAAAATGGAACAATATTTTTGTAAAACGTTTAGATGGGATATGTCACCTTCTTTTTCTCCTTTGTAAAACCTGATATTTTCGGTGAAAATTATTTCATATTGGTCGATGGCGTCTTTGACTTTTGTTTCGTCAGTTATGTCGTCAACAAAAGTGCTGTTAATTTTCCGTCCGAGCTTGTTTTCTAAAAGCTCTTTTAATTTGGAACAAACTGGCAAAAGAGAAGGTCCTGCTTCTCGGCTTTCCGGCCTTCCTTTGTGACCTATTATTACTACAGGCCATCCTTTTTCAAGTAAATGGATTATACTGGGAACAGAGTTTTTTAACCGTTTTTCGTCTGATTCTGGAATGTCCATATCCGGCCTAAAAATGGCTGCTTTTTCTCCGATTGCCTTTGGAATTAATTCGATCGACCTTAACTCTTTCACAACTATCATTCCCCTCTTTTATTATTTAGATTTTCAACGAGCTTTTGCTGATATTAAATCTAATTGATGAAAAAGTCAATTATAGGATATTTTTAAAATTATCTACCAACTGAAATATATTCAAAACCAAGATCTTTCATTTCTTTTTTATTAAAAATATTTCGACCATCGACAATATTGGGTTTTTTCATTGCTTTTTTGATTTGTTTTAAATCAACATTTTTAAATTCTGGCCATTCTGTGGCAATAATTAAACATTCAGCATTAGAAACTGATTTGACTAAATTTTCTTCATAAATAACGGTATTTCCTAAAATTAATTTAGCTTGCTGAGTGGCAATGGGGTCAACAACAGTGATTTTGGCATTACGATCGAGAAGTTGTTTAATGATTACCAAAGATGGAGCTTCGCGGACATCATCGGTGTTGGGTTTGAAAGCCAGTCCCCAAATGGTAATATTTTTGTCGTGTAAATCATTACCAAGAAGAGTTTGAATTTTAGGAAGAAGTGATTGTTTTTGGGCAGAATTAGTATCTTCAACTGCATCAAGAATACTAAAACGAACGTTATTTTCGTGAGCAATTTGAATTAGGCCTTTGACGTCTTTTGGAAAGCAACTGCCACCATAACCAATACCAGCATTTAAAAAAGCTTTTTTACCTATTCGTTGATCAAGCTTCATTCCCTCAGACACTTTGGTGACATCGGCGCCAATTTTTTCACAAATATTAGCAATAGAATTTATGAATGAAATTTCGGTAGCCAGAAAGGCGTTGGAAGCGTATTTAATTAATTCAGCAGTTTTTATATCGGTATTAATGATGACGGAATTTTGAGAAGCATAAAGATCGTTGACAATTTTTTGAGCTTTTTTTGAATTGGTACCAACCACAATTCTGTCGGGATTCATAAAATCGGCAACAGCTGTCCCCTCTTTTAAAAATTCTGGATTGGAAACAACATCAAAATCACCTTTGTATTCTTTAGAAATTATTATTTTTACAATGTTGCCGGTGCCGATTGGGACAGTTGATTTGTTGATAATAACTTTATAACCATTCATGGCTTTGCCAATGGATTTGGCGGCGTTTTTTACATAATCTAAATTAACACTGCCATCGGCCATTGGTGGAGTGCCAACGGCAATAAAAATAATATCGGAATTTTTAATAGCCTTAGTAAAATCAGTGGTAAATGATAAGTTGCCTGATTTACGGTTTTTTTTGACTAAATCAGTAAGACCTTCTTCATAAATTGGAATAATACCTTTATTCAAATTGTTTATTTTTTTGCGATCAATATCAATCCCAATCACTTGATTACCAAGTTCGGCAAAACAAGTACTAGTAACTAAACCGACATAACCAACTCCAATGACTGCTATTTTTTTCATATGATTTTTTATATTAAATTCTAAAATAATTTTCAACTGAAAAATTACATTGATCTAAAAATATTTGTTTAAATAAATTTAGATTATTTTGTTCATAAAAAAGCAGGGTGGCTTTTTTATAAAGATTTTCGTCAACACTCCTTAGAGGTAAAGGAAAACTATTGTTGGCAATAAGAATAGCATTGCCTAAAATTCGACTGGTACGTTTATTACCATCTTCAAATGGTTGAATATAGCTTAAAAGGATAATTGAAAGCAATGATTTACTAAAAATATTTTGAGTATTATTAATTAATTTACAGAATTTGTCGATTGCTTCTATAATTTGAAATTGATTGTCTAATGGTTTAAATTTAGTGCCAGTAACTCCTACTAAAGTTTTTCTAAGGTTATTAGTTATATTTAAATCCTGAGTAATTATTTTATGTAATTGTTCAATTTTAGAACGGTTGATTATTTTAAATAATTTTTTATTTTCAAAAACAAAATCTAAAGTCTTTTTATGGTTTAAAAGCATAATGGCTTCTTCTTTCTTTTTACCTTTGGTTTCAGTTCCTTCCTTAATTAGGCGTTCAGTTTCTAAAAGAGAATAGGTGTTTCCTTCAATAACACTAGATTTCCAACTGAGCTCAATGGTTACTCTTTCAATTTCTTTTTTAATTATGGTGGGTGATAATTGGGAATAATTTTTCCTGAATTTTAAATCGAGTATTTCTAATTGATTTTGTTCTTTTTGGGTAAAAATTGAAAGTTTAGAAAGTAGACTAAAAATTTCTATATTAAAATTATTAATAATGTCTCTTTTGTCTGTTTCGATTTCGAAATATTTTTGATAATCAATTGGTCTAAAAAATAAAGTTTCTGTTGATAGGGAATATTTTGTTGATCTTCCACTGCCGTTTCTTTGAAGATATTTTAATTCAGTTAACTCGGAAAGATCTCTAGAAATAGTGACAATTGAAATTTTTTGATTTAATTGTTCTAATATTTCCTTAGGGCTAATAGGTTGTTCTGGTTTTAAAATTTCTAGTATTTTTAACTGACGGTTATTTAAATTGTCCATAGATAAATCATATCATATTAAATCGATAATCTAATCATAATGATATGATTATTTAGACAAATTGATATGATTATAAAAACTATTTTATTCCGTATTGTTTACCAAATAAAAGATCGTATTGGACAAGCTCGTAATTTTTTAATTGATTTTGTGTAATTTTGGTTGGAATTTTTTGATTTAAAACAGTGTCGGAAGAACTAATAGATTTTAGAAAGGCAAATTGGT
>CAYRMT010000042.1:0-1568 GCA_964425635.1 uncultured Gammaproteobacteria bacterium | reverse complement strand
GTCAAAAACGACATGATTTTGCATAGAAATAGCAAAAATTAGTTGAGGTTGATTGCTGGAATTTAGTTGTTTTAAAATTTCTTTATTAAAAAATTTATCGGAAACATAGGGACCAGCATTTTCATGGTTAGACATATTTTCGATACTAATAAAATCATCGAGTCCAAATTTTTTATAAACATTTTTTCGGTTATACATCGAAGAAAAAAAAGGATGAATAGTGGTGGTAAGATAGCCTTCATTTTTAAATAAAGTAAATAAAGTTGGCAATGGTTTTCTGATTATTTGACTGTATGGTGAGGCTCCATTTAAAAAATAATTACTTAATCCAGTTAGAAGTTCGAACTCAACATTGGCGGTGCCTCCGCCATAAGAGGGAGATTTAAAATTTGATTTTATATCTTGGCGTATATTTTTAATTGGATCCTTTGAGTATTTGACATTAGGTAGATTAGTAACATCCCAAAAAGATTCAGATAATATTATAATAATATTGGGTTTGACTGACGCAATTTCTTTGGTAGGGTTGTTTTCTAAATTCGAGTAAATTTGATTAATTTGTGTTTGGTTGTAATTTTTGGGTGGTAGGTTTTTAATATTTTTGAAGTCGTCATAAAAACAAAACAAGATACCGTTTGCTCGACAATTTTCTATTGGATTGGGAATAAAAGTTTCAATATTGTATTTTTTAAGGATTTGTTTAAATTGAGGGGGGAAAATAATTGGAAAAATTAGGACAAAACCAGAAATTATAAACAATCTAAAACGAATTTTAAAAGATGGATTTTTGATTTGAAATTTCTTTTTAAGAAATAAAAACAAAAGCAAAAATATTACAACAACAATAATTAAATTTTTTATTGAATCGAATTCTTTAATTAACGGTATTATAAATTCTTTTAATTCTCTGGTTAATTTTAAGTCACTGATAATAAAAAAATTATTTAATAATTTGATTTTAAAGTGGTTGACTATACTTATAATTGAAAAGAAAGAAAGAAAACCGATTAGCGAGTAATATTTTTTCCTAAATAGAGAAGTGAATAATAATAGGATATCTAGCCATAAAAGATAATTGATGATGGTTGTTTTTAGGGTAAAAAAACTATTAAATTGGATAATTTGGTTGAATGATAAACATTGGCTGAAATAAGTGGCAATTAAGGGAGTAATAATAAAAAAAATTGTTTTTTTGAAAAGTTGTTGGTGGCTAAAATAAAAAATACAGCCGCTAATAAATGGTAAATAAATAAAATTGATGGGATTAATATGAAGATGTCCATAAATAAAATTGGGATAAGTATATTTTTCTAAATTAAAAAATATTATTGAAATTACTAGAAGTATTGGGAAAAAGATATTATTTAATCTGACCAATTTTGGGTGGATTGAAAATTTTTTTGAATAGGAAAGTATTAGGCCTAAAATTAAGTAGAATATTAGAAAATATTGAGTGTTAATTGAAAAATGTTTTTGAGTGAAACCAGAGTAAAAGAAAGAATCTAGTGATAAAAATAAGAAAACTAGAATTGTAATTAGGTTAATAAAAATGGACATATTTAAAATAT
>CAYRMT010000041.1:3442-5261 GCA_964425635.1 uncultured Gammaproteobacteria bacterium | reverse complement strand
TTTTTTTGTTTTAGGGTTGTGTTTTGGAAGTTTTGTGAATATGTTGGTTTATCGTACGGTTGTGAAATATGAATTAAAAAGCTCTTCTTCTTCGTCAAGGCTTCGAAAGAATGAAAAAAGGTCATTTTGTGATTATTGTGGTAGACAATTAAAATGGTATGAAAATATACCGGTGTTTTCTTGGTTGTTTTTGAAAGGAAGAACTAAATGTTGTCATAAAAAATTACCACTCTCCTACCCTATTGTGGAATTGTTAATGGGGGTTTTATTTTTGATTTATTTTTTAAGATTTAATTTTTTTGAAAATAATATTTGTTTTTGGATTTTAGGTTTAATAATAATTGTTTTTTTGGTTTTTAGTGCGGTGTTTGATTTGAAATATATGATATTACCTGATTTTTCGACAGTAATTTTAATTTTGGTAGCTTTTTTAATTTTATTAATAAGCAGAGAAAATATTTTTTTAAATTTACTTATTGCATTAATAGCTTCAGGATTTTTGTTGATTTTAAACTTAATAACAAAAGGCAATGGGATGGGAATGGGAGATGTAAAATTAGCTTTGTTTATGGGATTATTTTTAGGGACTTCTAAAACAATAATAGCTTTTTATGTAGCTTTTATTGTTGGGGCGATTTTGGGGATGTTGTTGATGTTTTTTAAGAAAGCTACTAGAAAAAGCCAGGTTCCATTCGGTCCGTTTATGATTTTAGGAGTTTTTATGTCCTGGTGGTGGGGTGATTTAATTTTGAAATTTGTTAATATTAAATTAGGATTATGATTAATAAAAATGGTTTTACTTTAGTTGAAATTTTGATAGCGATGGTGATTGTGATTACAATAGCTATAATTATGATTGGAACCTTTGTAGTGATTAATCCAGTGGCTAAAGGTAGAGATTCGCAGAGGAAAAAAGATTTAAATAGAATTAAACAGGCGTTTGAGGAATATTTTAATGATAAAGGGTATTATCCGGAAGAGGAAATTAATACTTGGAATAAAAAATCAAATTGTCATAGTAATACGATTTCTAAATATTTATCTCCATGGCCATGTGATCCAAATGGAGATCCTTATGTAATTATTGTGGAAAAAAACAAATTTAGAATAATGACTAATTTGGAAAATAAAAATGATGATGAGATATTAAAAGATTGGTACACAAGAAAAGATATACTTATTACAGGTATAACCAGAAATAGTGTTAATTATGGGGTGTCGAGCCCGAATATTTTATGGTATGAAAATTACACAAATTCTAATTGTGATACAAATATTTGTTTAAGTGGTGGCGGTGGTAGTTGTGGTAGTATTGTTAGTTGTAGTGGTGAAAATTGTTATTATGCAGAAATTTTTCCAGATGGTTCGCGTGGTGGTGATTGTGTAAATCAATGTCAGACTTTTTGTTGTGGGGCTGGATGTGATTAATGAAAAATAGTAAAATTGTTTTATGGTAAGGAAATTTTTTGGATTAGAGATTTTGATAATAATAGTTGTGTTTGGAATTTTGTCTTTTACAACTTACAAACAATTTGCTTTGGCTCAGGCAAAATCTAGAGATTTACAAAGAAGATCTGATTTGGATGAATTTTCCAAGGTGATTAATCTTTATTTTGCTGATTATGGAAAATTACCAGATAATAGTTTGATTAATAGCCTTTGGGGAAAAAGTTTTATAGATAATGATTATATATATGCCAATTCAGTTCCAAAAGAAAAATATGGAGATAAAGAATATTGTTATGAAATTGGAAGTGACGGTGTTTCTTTTAAAATGTTTGCTGATTTTGAAAATAAAAATGATCCTGATTGCAAGGAA
>CAYRMT010000041.1:0-3342 GCA_964425635.1 uncultured Gammaproteobacteria bacterium | reverse complement strand
GGTTTTAGTTTGATTGAATTATTAGTAGTGATTTCAATTATTGGGATTTTGACAGCAGTGTTGGTGATAAATTATATGGGAATGAGAGAAAGGGCTAGGGATGCTCAAAAAATTCAGGACCTGAATTCAATGAAGTCTGCATTAAGAATGTATTATAATGATCACCAAGTTTACCCATACATAGATCAAGGTTGTGAATCCTATGATGAAGAAGACCCTTATTCTTCTACTTGTTTAAATGGAGCAATAGGGTCTAGTGGTTATATGGCGTCAGTTGAAAATCTTGGTTATACGTATAATTATGCAGTGACGGATGCTACTGGTGATAGTTTTAGGTTAAAGGTTGATTTAGAAACTGGGGCTGGAAGTGATGATACTGATTCTCAGTTAAAATGTGGAGTTGGTGTTGGTGATACAGTAGATAAGGTTTTTATGGTTTGTGCGAATTAAAAAAAAATGAAATTGAAAAATAAAAATATTTTTGGTTTTACGTTAGTTGAATTGTTAGTGGTAATTTCGATTATTGGGATTTTAACAATGATTGGGGCGGTTGCTTATTCTGGGGCTCAAAAGAAAGCTCGGGATACACAGAGAAAAACTGAATTAGATGCGTTATCAAAGGCTTTGATTATGTATTATAACGATAACGGTGTTTTTCCAGCTTTTACTTCATCGCAGTTTTTTAGTAGTAGTGTTGGTTTAACTGGTTCAGGAGGCATAGTTTATATGGCTCAAATACCAAAAGATCCAAAAGATGATGTTGATACTAATTTTGTTTATGTTTATAAATATAATGAAACTACTAAAAAAGAATTTGAACTTTTTGCTAATTTAGAAAATAAAAGTGATTCTAGATGTGAGGTAAATCCATACGAAGTCGATGGTAAAGGTTTTTGTTATGGTATTTCTAGTCCTAATACAGGTCTTATTAATTGGCCTAGAGTAGAATAAAAAAAATGATAAATAATAATAAAAAGGAAGGGTTTTCGTTGTTTGAATTATTAATAGTTATTTCGATTATTGGGATTTTGACAGCTGTTGTGTCGGTGGCTTATTCTGGATCTCAAAAGAAAACAAGAGATACTAGGAGGGTTGAGGATATGAAATTAATCCAGACGGCAGCAGAACAATATTATTCGCAGACTAGTTATACTTATCCAACCAGTGCCACTGGTCCTTGGGTATCTGGTACAGGAGATACTATTTTGGCTGTTACTCCTTCTGAACCAAAAACTAGTTGGACAGATTATAAATATACATTGCCTGGTACTGGTTACTGTGTTTGTGCTGCTGTTGAAAATGTGGGTAATGGTAATTCTGATGACGATTTGTGTACTTTTAGTGTTGGTAATTCTGGTGATTATTTTTGTGTAAAAAATCAACAATAAATCAACCCCTCTAAATCTCCCTTTGACAAGGGAGACTTAAAAAAATATGAAAAATGAAACAAAAAAAAATGGTCATGCCTGTCGGCAGACAGGTTTTACTTTAATTGAATTGATTGTGACGGTAACAATAATTGCAGTATTAACTGTGGTTGGAGTGGTTAGCTATAGTGGTACCAATAAAAAGGCTAGAGATAATCGAAGAATGGCTGATTTGGAAAAAATAAGAGTGGCATTGGAACTATATCGACAAGCGACTGGTAGTACTTATCCGGTAGATGAGGATTCTTTAGTACCTACATATTTACAAGCGTTCCCTGTTGATCCTAAAGGAAATAACTATACATATTTGAGGTTAAGTGATTATAAGTATACTATTACTACAACTTTAGAAGAGACTGGGGTTGGTTATAGTGTTACTAATCCGTAAAAAGACATTTTTAAATAAGGTAGAATTAATTTATGAATAAGGGTTTTACTTTAATCGAATTGTTGGTAGCGATAACAATTGGGATGTTAGTGGTGGGTTTTGGCACAGTGTCTTTAAATAACTTTTATGAAAGTCAAAAAGTGGAATCGACAAGGCAAGAGTTAATTTCTAATTTAAGGTTGGCTAGAAATTATGCTATAACAAATCAATTTCCATCTGATTCATCTGCCGATACAGACAGAGTTGCAGTATTAATTGATGATAATGGATTAATGACGGTGGGGACTCAAACAAGTGGCAATGTTGACACTGGTTATACATTTTTTTCAAAAGATGTTACTCCAAAAGGAGTAGGGGTTACTTTTTATGGTCCAAATGAAACAAATATAATTCGATTTAGTGTTACTGATGGCAGGTCGATTGGTGGAACTGCTAGTATTATTATTAATGGAGTTAATATAAACAAAAATATTAAGGTTGACGAATCAGGATTAATTTATGAAGAATAAAAGTGGTCAAAGTTTAATCGAAGTAGTTTTTTCAATGGGGGTAGTTATTTTGGTGTTGGTAGGAGTGGTGATGTTGATGGTGGTTACAGCTAAGGCTAAAAGGATAGCTTGGGAAAGGCAAAAAGCAATAGAATTATCGCAATTATTAATTGATGAAGGGATTAATTACCTTAAAGATGAGGATAATTCTCTTAATTTTTGGAATAGTAGTAGTGATTTAAATAATACAACTGGACTAACTGAAACTCGTAATGATTTTCCTGGTTATTCATATAATACTAGTTTTTTGGATTGTACTAGTAGTAGTTGTAGAATTGTTTTTACAATAACATGGGGTGATTCTCAATCGTTATCTGTTGAGAGGCTTTTTTCGAGGGCAGGATTATGAAAAGAGGTTTTACATTAATTGAAATTTTAGTGGTAACTAGTTTGATTATGGTGATAATTGGATCGATAAGTGGAATAATGTCGGGTGTTTTTAGTTCGCAAAGTAAAAATAAAGCGATTGATAAAATTAACCAAAATGGTAGTTGGATTTTAAATGAACTTAAAAAAAATATTTTAAATGCTGAAAGTAAAGGTGTTAATGGAGGTGATTATTTTAGTTGTCCGATGGGTGGTGGTGCTTCTATGGTGATGACTAATGTTAAAGATGGTGAAAAAACAACAATTTCTTGTCTTTATGATTCTAGTACTGATAGTTATAAGATTGCTTCAATTTCAGCAGTAGGAACAACGATTTTTCTGTTTCAAAAAAACAATGATTTGTATTTAGAAAATTGTAACAGTTTTGTAAATTGCTCAACTCTTCCCTCTTTGCAATTGTCTAAAGTTAGTTTTAATTTTAATTTAGGAGCTGGAGTGTTTGGTTTATCGAGTGGAACGACTAAATCATTTTCATTGGATGTAACTTTAAGAAATTAAGGACATTTGTTAATATGTAACAAATATGTATACATTTAATTTTAACCTAAGATATTGACTTTTTTAAATATAAAACCTATAATTCTTTTCAGAT
>CAYRMT010000040.1:0-5308 GCA_964425635.1 uncultured Gammaproteobacteria bacterium | reverse complement strand
ACAAAATCTTTTATATCAACTTCCCCTCCCCATTCAGATCCGTGGTTTATTTCATTAAATAAAATAACATGTTGTTCTTGAGTGGGCCAATTTAGTGAATTTAAAAAAGACACTATATGGTCGATGTCAGAATAGTCTGGAATTTTCCAATTTTCACCTTCACCAATGGTGGCAATTCTAATAATAGGAATTATGTGGTCTTTTCGGCAATTATCAAAAAAATTTTGCCAGGTATTTTTATCTAAGTTGCTGGTTTGGATAACGACAGTAGCCCAGCCCCAGTCGCCATTTTGGGAATTGATAATTTTGGCGGCAGAATGGATGTCTTCTGTTTGAGAAAGATGAAGACCAAAGGTGTTGTCAGATGCTAAAATAGGGCTATTAAAAAAAAGACTAAAAATTAATAAGAAAATAAAAAACATAGTTTATAGATCTTATTCTAACAAATGACTAAGGAAGAAATTATTAAAATGCAGATTTCTCGAATAGAGAAAGAAATGCGTGATTTACCGTATCATAAAGGAACGGAACATCATCATGGAATTATGAAGGCCAGGTTGGCTAAACTTAATGATGAATTAAATGGTGGAGCGATGAAGGGAGGCGGTGGAGGTGGTGTTGGGTATGCCATTAAACACTCAGGTGATGCTTCGGTGGTTTTAGTGGGACTACCAAGTGTGGGTAAGTCAACTTTATTAAATACGGTGACAAACGCTGAATCAAGAGTGGGAAATTATGATTTTACAACTTTGGGGGTGGTGCCGGGAATGATGGAATATAAGGGGGTTAAAATTCAGATTTTGGATTTGCCGGGAATTATTGAGGGTGCGGCTAAAAATAAAGGTTTTGGAAAAAAGGTTTTATCGGTAATAAGAGCCAGTGATTTGGTGGTTTTAATGACGGATGTTAAGAGAATTGAATGGTTAAAACAGGTGGAAGATGAGCTTTATCGTTCGGGGATGAGACTGAATACCAAACCAGCTAAAATCTCGATTCACAGGACTCATAAAGGGTCGATTCAGGTGGTTGATCCATATAAGTCCTTTGAAAAAGAAACAGTTGTAGAAATAGCTAAGGAAATGGGATATGGAAATGCAATTATTCAAATTGGAGAAAAGGTTGAAGGGATTGATAAACTGGTTGATGCTATGTCAAAGTCGATTAAATATATGCCGTCAGTAGAAATAATTACAAAAATTGATTTAGCAAAAAATTTTGACCCCAGAATTGTGGGTAAAAAAGATAATTTAGTGTTGATGTGTGCTGATAAAGGAATTGGAATTGAAGATTTTAAGGAAAAACTGTGGAAAGGATTAGGATTGGTAAGAGTTTATTTAAAAAGAGAAAGGTCGGTGGAAGCTGATTATAATGAACCTTTGATTTTAAAAAATACTTGCACTTTGGATGATGTTTTAAAAAGAATTTCTAATCAGATGAGAGACGATGTTAACAAATCCTATATTTGGGGTAAAAATGCAAGATTTCCGGGACAGGAAGTATCGTTTACTTTTCCAGTGTTTGATGAGATGGAAGTGTATTTTGGAAGATAATTATTTACCTTTGAATGTTAAAGTAATTTTTTTTTCTTGGCTGCCTTTTTCTATTATAGTTTTTTTTATTTTTGTTTTTTCTCCTGGTTTTATTTCATAAGTCTTTGATTTTGGTTGAGAATCATGTTTTATTTCAAAAACACCTCCATCTTCTTTACCTTCTACATGAACTGTAATATCTTTTATTCTTTTATTGAAAGATTCACCGGCTGGTATTTTGTTTACTTCAACTGGTTTATCAGGGTAGTTAAAATACATTTCTATTGGGGCCATAAGTTTAATTATTTTTTAAAATTGTAATAATTAACCATGTTTCTTGTCTGAATTAAAAACATGGAAAAATGTAGGTGTATCTTAGTTCATTAGGATTGATTTGTAAACCAGGATGTTTAGACCAAATTTCGAATTTGTTGGGAGCGAGATTTTAAAATTTTTTTGGAAATTTTAGGATTGGTGTTATGAATGATTTTGGCTTTAGTGTTGGGGCGAGGAGAATATTTAAAAGTGTGGATTTTTGAAAAGCCGATTTGTTGGCATACTTTTAAAGTTTCTTTAAAATCTTTTTCGGTTTCAGTGGGGAAACCAACAATAATGTCGGTTCCGAAAGAGAGAGATATTTTTTTTAGTTTATTAAAAATATCTATGATTTTTTTGGAGCTATAAGGGCGGTTCATGAGTTTGAGAATTTTGTCGGAGCCGGATTGGATAGGAATATGAAGAAAATTAGAAATCCTGTCGGGATATTTTTTTAAAAGTTCGATAAATTTTTTATCAATACAGTTTAAAGGTATAGAACCAAAGCTGATTAATTTTATATCAGTTTGTTCTAGAATGTTTTTAATTAGATCAGAAAAATCATATTCGTATTGATCAAGGTTAACCCCGGTGATGATAATTTCTTTATAGTCGTTTTTAACGGCTATTTGAACTGTGTTAACAGCATCTTCAATTTTTAATGACCAAAGTTGGGGTCGTTTAAAAGGGACGATGCAATAAGAACAAAATTGGGTACACCCTGATTGAATTTTTAATAAAAAACGATGAGTGTGACTAAATTTATCTTTTATTTTTGGAGTGTAGGAAGATTTTAGATCTTTTAATAATTCTTCTTTTTGATTATTTTGATAAATAAAAACATTTGGAATATTTTTTAATTTTTCAAGATTAGCACAGCCGGTGACATAAATTTTGGCCTTTGGATATTTTTGATGGAGGGATCGAACTTTGCCAATTGATTCTAAATCCCCTTTTTTAGTGATGGAGCAGGTGTTGATTAAAATTAAATCCAATCTCCCCTGCCCCTCTTTGACAAGAGGGGTATAACCTTGATCGATTAAAGTTTGGGACCATTGATTAGTTTCAGCAGCATTAACACGACAGCCGAAGTTAATAGACATAAATGTTTTTGCCTTATTTTCCATGTTATTTTTAAAATACTTAATCTTAGCAGTCAAACTACTACTCTGCTAATATATAAAAAGATGTGTTATTGTAACAAACAATATCATTTTTGACGAGGATGAGTGGCAATAAAATCTTTTATGTAGTCGATTATATCAATAGTTGTTTCCCAGCCAAGTTCAGTGCGAGCTTTGTTTTCGATTGGAGTGTCCCCAGAATCTTGTCTACCTGGATAACCGTCTTTGTATTCAATTGGCCCATCGAAAGCTTGGGCAATTTCAATAATAGAATAGGCTTTTTTATTATCTAAGGTATAGCCATCGCCATTACCTTTTTCGGCAGCCAGAATCATTCCTCTGGCTAAATCACCGACATAAGTAAAATTTCTTTTTTGAGTTCCGGGTTTATTAACAGTAAAAGGTTTGTTCTCTAAATATAGTTGCTGAAATTTAGCGATGAGAGTGCCATATTTCCCTTCTCCTTTTTCACGAGGGCCAAAGGCATTATAAAAATAACAAATGGCATAATTAAATTCAAAACTGGGATTAGAGTTTTTTTTGCACCATTGGCCATAATTATTGATTAAGTCAACATTATTGGCTTTGGTAAAGGAATATGGATTAGCAAAACGTTCTTCTCCGTTAGTGGCAAATTTAGTACTGGAAGCGGCGTAAACTAATTTACTAACTTTTCTTTTTTTACAAAATTCAACGACAGCAAAAGTGCCGATGGTGTTCATGTCAAAAACTTGTTCGATGTCATCAAAAGATGGAGCGATACGAGCATATTCGCCTAGATGAAACACTATATCTGGAGTTTCTGGAATTAATTTATTAATATCTTTAGTGTGACCTTGGCGATATTCGGCTCCGGAAATATGATTTTCTTTACTGCCATTGAAATAATTGTCTAAAGAAATTATTTTATCTTTTGGGTTTTTTTGAATTAGTTGTTCAATAATATGGGAGCCAACATGACCGGCACCACCGGTGACTAAGATTGTTCTAGACATAAAAAAAGTATAGCATGGAAGGATTTGTTGATTTTGAAAAATATTTTGATATTATAGGACTGTTATGAAGGAAAAATCATTTTTGGTAGAAAATTTATCAGCAAAAGATAGAGTCAATTTGGCAATTGACCAGGTCAATGGTTTGACCCGAGAAATTGCTGCTCAGATGGGTAATCAATGGGAGAGAGATAGATTTGGAAAATATAAATCGGAACATATGATTAATATGGCAAATAATTCCCAAGAAATAATAAAAAATTATGAATTGGATAAAAATGAAGAATTGGTGCAATATCTTCCTCTGTTTAAATTTATTTGTCGGAGCCATGATTTGGGTAGGCATTTTCATGATAATGATAGATATGTTGATGAGAATGGAAAATTTCTAGATCACGGTGAAATTGGTGTTCGTTTATTAGAAGAAAAAGGAATTTTAAAAAATTTTTTTAATGATGAACAAAAGATTATTAAATATACGGTAAGAAATCACAGTTTAAAGGAAATGATTGAGCCGGTTGATGAAATAGAAAGAAAAGCTCAAATTTTTTGTACGGTTTTTAGAGATATAGACAAATTAGAAGTTTTGAATAAAAGAGATTTTGTGAAAGCAACGGAAATTTATCGTTTATTAGGAATACATTTTAATTTTGGTGAATATAAAAATGAGTGGAAAACTACTGATAAGAAAGAAGATTATGTTGAATTAATACAAAAACTTTTGGACGAGAAAGAAATAAAAACAACCGATGGATTGGGTGGAAAAATTAAAGAAATTGTTAACGGTCAAATGCAGGAAAATATTGGTGAAATAAATATTATTGAATGTTTTGAATTAAGGCAATCAATGCCAATGAGTGTTTATAGAGAAACTAAATCGTATGCGAATTACATGTTATTTTTGCTTTCATATTTAAACAGTATTAAATATGGTCGAACTTTGGTTGAGGTTGACCAAAAAGAAATACAAGAAAAAATGAATTTTTTGAAAAAAAGAACCACAGAAGAACAATACAGCCGAATTAGAGCTGCTTTAAACCGAGCCAGTCTTTTTTAAGTTTTTCGAATGTGCCATTTTTTAAGGCGTCGCGAATTAATTGGGTGGTGTGAGTCATAAAATAGATGTTATGGAGAGTCATTAATCGGTAGCCGAGTAATTCTTGTGTTTTAAAAAGATGGTGGATGTAGGCCTTATCGTATTTTTGACAAGTGGGACATTTACAGTCTTGATCGAGTTGAGTTTGATCAAATTTATATTTTTGGCGCATAATTTGATCTTTGAATTTTATTTTGGTGTCATGTTTAGTGTTGCCAGTGCGATGTAAAAATTGGCCACCGCGAGCCATTC
>CAYRMT010000039.1:0-5485 GCA_964425635.1 uncultured Gammaproteobacteria bacterium | reverse complement strand
CTGCGACCTCCTCCTTAGAAGGGAGGCGCTCTATCCAACTGAGCTATGAGGACAAATAATTACCCTGTATTTTACCAAATTATCCCAAAAAAATACCCGTTATCCTTTTTTAATAAAGACAACGGGTGTACCGCTAAACTTTTATCATCGAATAAGCAATTAGTACTAAAATTTGAATTGTAATCAATGATATTAAAAAAAAGTTTGGTACAAGTGTAAAAAAAGCAAACGATAAAACCATTAATTCTAAAAAAGATGTAACTTTTGCAAACCATCGAGCACTACCAACATTACGATAAACACAAACAATACCAGAAAGAATTTCCTTAGTCATTGATGCTATAAAAAACCAAACCGGAATAAATTTAAAATCGACAGCAATTAAAATTATACAAAGATGACAAACCTTATCTGCAACTGGATCCAAAAACATTCCCAATTCTGAAACTGTTCCTGTTTGACGAGCTATTGGACCATCAATTAAATCTATAGCCATCAATACTAAATAGGTAATTAAAAAAAACCATTTACTACTTATTCCAATTAGAATTCCAATGGCAAAAATAATTAAAATGCCTATTAATCTTAAGAAAGACAACAAATTAGGAATCATTAGAACGATATGTGGACTGATATCTACTTTTCCGTTAAAAATTTTTTTCAAAAAAACACTAAACCAAATAATGCTTTTTGAAGTTTTTGGTCTCCATAAAATTTGCTGCAAATTATTTACTCTCGATATTGTATCGGGAGAAAATTTTATTGCTTGGTCAAAAAACTTCACTAAATCTAATGTCGACACAAAAATCTCTCCCTTCATTCCTTTTTTAAATATAAAAGTGCGGTAAACGAACGAAACGATTATACCATCAAACTTAATTCTTTCGTGACAAATAGTCTCCAGTTTCTGTATTTACCAAAATTTCTTCACCAGCTTTAATAAAAAGTGGAACTTGAACAGTCATACCAGTATCCAAAACTGCCTGTTTAGTGGCATTGGTTGCAGTATCTCCTTTAACTGAATTTTCTGCTTCCACCACTGTATAAGCAATAGTTTTAGGTAAACTAATACCAACAGGATTTTCATTATAGAATTTAATTCGATATAAAAGTCCTTCCTTTAAATAAACTTTATCATCACCAATTATTTCCACTGGCACAATATATTGTTCAAAACTTCTTGGTTCAATAAAAACATAATTAGACCCATCAAAATAAGAATATTCTGCTTCATGTGTTTCTACTATTACCTCTTCAACTTTTTCTCCCGACTTATAGGTATATTCCACAATCCTTCCAGTGTAAAGATTTTTTAATTTAGTTCTATAAAAAGCCGATCCTTTACCAGGGCTAACAAAGGCGATATCCACCACCATGTGTGGCTCGTCTTGAAAAATAATGTAAATACCTTTTTTGAATTGTGATGTTGATATAACTCCCATAAACCAGATTTTAGCACAAAAAAATCCCGGAGTATGCTTTTAGAGGAGCCACCCCAGGATCTAGTTCATACTATATCAGATATCATCAATAAGTCAATACGCACCCGTTACACATCAAAAGCTACCACTTTTAAGCTCTTCAATAAATTGATTTACACCATTTGCCCAAGAACCATTTGAACTCGGACAATATTTTTTCATCATCAACTCTGGAGTATTCAAACCTTTATCAAAATATTCTCTTTTTAAGTATTCTGCATAACTCTTAATAGCCAACTCATAGCCATCAAATCTAAGTGTACCCTTTTTATGAATTCCATAACCCCAACAATTATATGAATTCTCAGGCGCCTTTTTACATAAATTAGATTCCTGCTGAGCAATTGCCACAATCCAATAATATTCAAAACCATAATCTTCTGATATTTGAAAAATTAAATCAGAATATGGCGCCATAGGCGAATTATATTTTTCCAAATATTTTTTAATCAACATCGGTCTAGCATCGGCCCCGCTAACAATTGCATCCACAGAAATATTTTTAGCATCTTCCCCAGCTGATTCAATCATTACATTTTCATTGCTAAAACCCAAAACTACATTACTTTTGTTAGTTTTTGACAAATAAACTAATTCACTAAAACCCACCGCCAATGTTAATACAAAAAAAACAGGCAGTAACAATAATCGTTTTAAGCTAAGCAATGGTTTCTCAATCACTGTTCTTATGTTATCATGGTGGCACTTATGAAAACAAATTCCACAGACATAAAAAAACAAAATAATAAAGTTTTTACTTTTAATATCGATATTAAAGTTGCCGATATTAAAAAAGAACATCAAGAGCATTTAAAACAATTTCAAGCTAATTTTGAAACCAAAGGCTTCAGAAAAGGCAAAGCCCCTCTAGATGTTGTTGAACAAAATATTAACCCCGAAAAACTATTTGAAGAAGTTGCTTCTCATCTAATTTCCCACGCCTACGGCAAAAAAATAAAAGAACATAATTTAAAACCAATTGTTCAACCTCAAGTTAAATTTATTAACAAAGACATTGATTTTGATCATGATTGGCAACTGGAAATTACCAGTTGCGAATTGCCAGAAATCAAACTTAACGAAAAATACTTAACCGAAATTAAAAAATTAAACGCCGACAAAACCATTACTGAAGAAAATCAAAAAATTGAAAAAATTATTGATGTTTTAGTTAAAAATGGCCAAGTCGATCTACCAGAAATATTAATTGAATCCGATATTCAAAACCAATTAACTCAATTAGTCGATCAATCCAGACAAGCTGGAATCAGTGTTGCCGATTATCTTAAAAACAAAGGTTTAACTCTTGAAAAATACAAAGAAGACTTAAAAGCTCAAATAATTAAAGAATGGACTCTTAACCTAGCTATTAGCCAAATTGCTAAAGAACAAAAAATTGAAGTTTCCGAAAAAGAAGTCACTGACATTGCCAGCTCTAACCCATCTCTTAATCAAAATATAAATTTCATCTATTATATTTTGACCCAACAAAAAGTCCTCGATTTCTTGAAAAAATTGCTATAATAGGCCACTATGGCAGGTGGTTACGGATTCAAGCAGGATCCTAAAAGAAAATCAATCAGTAATAATAACGAAGCCTTAAAAGAGTTTTCCGATCCTTTTCGTGGCATTCTCTTCCCTGGTCAAAGTATTGAAATTAATAAAAAGGAAAAAACTACCAACATTAATTGGAATCGAGAATTTTTAATCAAATCAACCACCCAAGAACAGGCCATTTTTGTTAATCAACATTCTAAAGAAGTCGAAAAAGCTATCAATGAACTTCGTATTGAAATTAAAAATCTAATCAAAGCCACCAAAAACCTTAATCAAGAAATAATTCAATCAGCTGAACAAAATGTAGCTGATTTCAATGAATATCAATTAAATTTTTTTCAAAGAATCAAGATGATTGTCGTAAATTTCCATCAAAATATCACCGAAGCTAGTATTTGGTTAGAAAATTTTAACCATAAAAAGAATAAAAGAAATGCTTTTTGGAATCGAGCCAGAAGTAAGAACGGGGGAGAGCAGTATCTAATGAGCAGTGAACACAGCGCATCCCGATCCGCAAACTAAATCTTTTTTTCAATCAATTTTTAAGATATAATCCGTCTATCCGAGAGTCTATAGCTCAGTTGGTTAGAGCGCTTCGTTGACATCGAAGAGGTCAGAGGTTCGAGTCCTCTTAGACTCACAAATTAAACAATATTCTTTCCTTTAAGCAATTTCTTAATTTCTTTAAATTGATTTTCTACTTCTGTTAACTTAGATAAAATTGAAGTCTCAATAGATTCCTCTAAAAAAAAATTTAATGATTGATTAGTAGCTTTAGAAATTTTCTCTACCACATTCAAAGGTGGATTAGCTCTATCAGACTCATAAGCTGAAATTGATTTATCACTAACTCCAATAACTCTGGCCAATTCATCTTGAGTAATCCTTTTAATTTTACGAGCTGCCTTAATTTTTTGACCAATTTTTAGCATTCTACTTATTGACATTAAAACTCTAACATGATTAGATTTTTATATAACAAATGAAGAAAATAATCCTCATTATCACTAATAATAAAATCAGGCAATTATACCATGAAATACTCCAATCAGAAAACATTGAAGTCGTTCCTTTAAGTGATTTATCAACTGCTATTATGATTCTAAATTTAGAAAAATTCGATTTAGCAGTTTTAAAAAATGATCAATTTTTAATAGAAACCGAAATTTTTTTAAAGCTCCGTCAAAAACACAAAAATCTTTCCGCAACAAAATTTGTCATTCTATCTAAAAACAAAGATTTCAATCCAAAGATGATTAAAGCCGATTTATTAATTAACACTTCAAAAACATCAATTAAAAATATTATCGATCAAATAAAAAAACAGTTGTAATTTTTAGTACAATTTACTGATGAGGAGAATAAAATCACTACCAATAAATCTTCGTCCAAGAGAACGATTAATAAAATACGGCCCCGAAGTTTTAAACTTTGAAGAACTATTAGCTGTAATATTAATCACTGGCAATAAACTATTATCTTTACCCAAAATAACTGGCAAAATCTCCACTTTAATTAAAAAAAACAATAACCCTAAAGATGAATTATTAAAATTAAAAATTGGTCAAAGTAAAACCGCCCAAATTTTAGCCACTCTAGAAATTGGCAAAAGATTGTTTAATCAAAATATTACCATTATCAACTCCGATAAACAAATTTTTGCCCTATCATATGAAATTATTAACCAAGAAAAAGAATCCGTTTTATGTTTTTATTTAAACGGACGAGGAGAACTTCTTCAAAAAGAAATAATAGCTATTGGTTCACTTAATAAAGCTAATATTTTACCCCGCGACATTTTTAGTTTAATCAAAAATTTACCAATAACTTCGATCATTTTAGTACATAACCATCCATCTGGAAAGCTAGAACCATCCAAAGATGATTTACTTTTCACAAAAAGAATAAAATTTGCAGGCGAAATCATTGGTATTAAATTGCTCAACCATTACATTGTTTCTCAAAACGGCTGGAATAAAATCAGTTTTTAATATAAAATACTCGAAAAGATGAAATATTTCTTCCACAACACTAATAAAACTACATCGCCCAACAGGGCATAGTTTCTTTTGCTTTGATTGGGCCCTCCACTTTCTTGTTAAAATAGTTTATTCACATATGTCACAACAAAACAATCAAAATTCAGAACTTCAAAATATTCGTCATTCAACCGAGCACGTTCTTACTCTGGCCATGAATCGACTTTATCCAAATAAATTTTTACCAGCCATGGGACCAGCCACCGATGATGGTTTTTATTTCGACTTTGATTCAATAGGAGATTTCAAAATCAGTGAAAATGATTTTGAAGCCATCGAAAAAGAAATGGCCAAAATTATTAAAGAAAATTTACCCATAGTTAAGGAAGAAATCAACCTAGAACAAGCCAAGAAAATATTTGCCAACAATCCCTACAAAATGGAATGGCTTGAATCTATTACTAATCG
>CAYRMT010000038.1:0-5689 GCA_964425635.1 uncultured Gammaproteobacteria bacterium | reverse complement strand
AATTAACAAATGATTAGAAGATTACCAATATTCAAAGGTTATACAGTTGATTTACGACTTCAAGAGTTTAGAAGAATAGAACCGGATAAATTGCCAGAATTTATCCCCTTATTAAGTGATAAAGGTGCTCGCCTGTTTTATGAATTTAAACAGACTCAAGCTGGACAAAAAGAACTAGATCACTATTGGAAACACAGATAAAAAATACACTAAGACATAAATAAAACAGCCCCAAAAAAGGCTGTTTTATTCTTCAGGTTTTAAATAATGCCAAACACCAGTAAAAGCATCATTCTTAGTCGCTGAATGGATGGAAACATCATCAAAGTTTGATTCATCCCAAATCTTTTCAAAATATTTTTTTAAATAATTACTTATTGTATTGTTTGGACAAATAAACAAAATTGTCGGAAATTCATATCCGGTAGCATTTTCAAAGGTTTTATTTTCAATATAATTATTATATTGATCAATTCTTTTTCTAATGGAAAATCGAGGCGCATTTTCATCAATAATTTCTAAAAAATATCTTTTTATATTTCCTTTTTTATCAGTTCTAACAAAATAAGCATCAGGCAGGGGATGAATAATATAATTGTAAAAAACCAGATCTGTTTTTGTAAAAAAATTTAAAGTTTGTTTATTTTTTATAGAGTCACTGTTAAGATAAATATAAAAGTCGGCGATTAAGACTGAATGGTCAATAAATGTTTTTGATCTAGATTTTTCTTTATATATTCTTTTTATTATTTTTTTATCAGTTATATTTAATTGTTTGATACTGGCTGATTTTAAATAGTAGATAGCCGGCAGAAAAGCTGTTTCTATTTTTCTAGAGTATAGACTGCCTATTATTTGCTGTCGGGACAATTTTGTTAAGTGGTGATTTGTTGAGTGCAGACTGTTAAGTTTAAGAAGTTGTTGAATTTGAGTACTCGTTAAGAATCTGAATTTTAAGAGATATTGAAGTATTAGAGTTTGGTTGTTTGTAGTTTTTTGTTTGACCATAAGATGACCCATGGGCAGTTGGAATGATTATATCATTACTCTCCCTTATCTATAAGGAATAAGAGGGGAAAATAAAAAACGAAGACAGCCTACTTTACACTAAATTTAAAAAAAATACTTTGACTACTGTAGTCAATAAAATAATCACTTTATGGCAATATATTTAATTGATTGCTAACCTTCACTGGTTCTTTATTAACCTTTCTAATAATATTATTCCCATAAATCCCAGCATATAATTTCCTTGAACTTTCGATAATTATTTTGACTTTATCATTATCAGCTTTCACGGTGATTGGAATAGTTACCCCCGAAAATGGCTCCTCTGGATTAATCGCCGCCATTTTAATATAAAAATTGTAGGCTGGTAAATTAGAAATTTCTCCCTGTTCCACATAAGGTCTAAATTGTGGCAATATCAATCTTTCATCCTCAGGGTTAGCCGTTCTAAAACAAATTACCGTTCCGGTATTAGCTAAAGTGATATTTACTAAAGATAAATCTTCTAGTTGAGAAGTGGTTTGATGAGCCAAAATAGCATTTAACCGATACTTTCTTGCCTCTGATAAAATTTCTGCAAATGAAGGCGTGGCAAAGTTTTGAAATTCATCCACATATAAATAAAAATCTTTTCTTTCATCCATTGGTTGTCTGGCTCTTTTCAACGCCGCTAATTGAATTTTAGTCATTATCATAATTCCAAATACTTCAGAATTATCTTCCCCTAATCTTCCTTTTGACAAATTACAAATAAGAATTTTTCCGGAATCCATAATTTCATCAAAATTAATTGTCGATTTTTCCTGTTCCAAAACTCTTCGGGCCGGGGCGGAAAATAGAAATCTCCCGATCTTATTGGTTATCGGCCCGATCATGCTTACTTTTTGATAATCACCGGCCTTGGAAAATTCATATTTCCAATAATCTTTTAAATTTTCGTCGGTCAACATAGCCGTTACACTTTTTCGAAAAGGAGTATTCATTAACAACTTATAAACGGTGAATAAAGTCGGATTCGGTAAAACAAAAGCGGTGTGGATGGTATTTCTCAAAATATATTCCATTCTCGGGCCGGAATACTTTTCCGGATATAGTTTATGAAACAAAGAGATAATGCTTTCGGTGATAAATTCCTTTTCTCTTTCTTTGTCATCTTCATCACCGTTATTTGAAAGTTCCAATAAATTCAAACCAATGGGATATTTAATATCGTCAGGGTTAAAGTAGATGACATCTTTAATTCTCTCTTCTGGAATTAATGGCAAAATCTTTTCTGCTAAATCACCATGCGGATCAATCACACAAACCCCTTTGTTATTATCAATATCTTGCTTGATCATCGACAACAACATCGTTGATTTTCCGGTCCCAGTCGCTCCTAGAATATAAACATGACGCCTTCTTTCATCCGCCGTCAATCCAATCATGGTTTCCGTGCCATCATAAATATTTTTAGCAAAATAAATATCTCGAACCTCTTTATTTTTTAAAGAAATCGGTGCCGGTAATTCTTTAGTGTGCAATTTGGCAATATTTTCCGTTTTAGTCGTGGTCATATAAGGAAAATGATATAAGTCCGACAGTTCCGAGGTTGATAAAACTAAATCCCGATTGATATTAATTCGGTTTTTAAACAACCATAAATTAATATTTTTAATTATTTTTATCTTTAAAAATCTTTTACTAACTAAAGATTGATGAGACGAGTTAGTAAAAGGCGACAAGGCTGACATAAATCCTTTCTTGATTTTTAAAGATTCATTTTTACTCGAGGTTTTAATAAACATCCTTAAAGAACAACTGAATAGTTGTTGGTCAATTTTATTTTTTATTTGAGCCGTCACCGCTTCTTTATAAGGACTAATATTATTAAACTTCCTACTCATATTAATAGGCAAGATTGGCCCTTCTCTTCCTTCAGTAAATAGAAAAACCATAATTCCAATTGGTATTAATAGTATTTGCAGAACCAAAGCCAAAAACTTAACCAAAACGTTATTACTAGTGTTTATCCCTAAAAATACATCACCATTGTTAATAAATAATCCTCGGCATCTTTTAACTATTGTCATTAAATATTTATCAATTGGTGATACTACAAACTGGATTGAAACTAAATCTTCATCATTAAGTTTTGTCATGGCTCCGGTTAAATACGCAATTGGGTCGTATTCCTTTAAATTTTCTTGTTTCTTAAGGGGAATCAAAAAATTATTAGAAAGTTTTACTATCGTAATTATTCCCTCATTACTTTCACCTAAATAATCATCAATTTCTTTAATTTTTATCCCCGGCAAATAAGAGACCAAACTTTTTCTAATTATTTGAGCATCATCTGATGATATTTTAAATACATATCTAATTCCTTTTTCCTTGGTTGAATAAATTTCAAAAGAATATTGTTTTGAAATATCAAATAATCGATTCCACCAACCTTTTTGTCGCAATAAACCATGAACTGCATTAAATAATTGAATAGTAGTAAAACTGCTTTGTTCAGTTAAATTTGGCGGAGTAATTTCTAGAAAAACACTTTGATTTTTAAAACATTTTATTTGAAAAATAAGTCTAACAATAAGATAAATCAAATACAGACCCAATAGAATCAACAATAAAGTTACTAGATAATACAAAAAGGGGACTAGATAAGAAACAAAAGCGTTAATTAATTGCCAAATATAATTATTTTTGAACATAACCACTCTCAATGGGCAGTTAATATCAAAAACTAATAGTATTAGATATTACCGAATGATACTACAAATTTAATCCTTAATATAGTGATCTAAATTTAATAGTTGACAAGATTTTACGTTTGTAATACTATCAATATAGTGATAATATTAAGTATAAAAAGCTATGAAAATAATAAATGAAAATATATCAGAAAAGTATCAGATTCCAGAAGTCGACACTAAATTAAACACTGACGATAGAATAAGAATTTTTGCCAATTTAATTATCGACAGAATTATTGAAGACCAAAAAAGGGGAATTAACCTTTCGAATGAAGAATTATGTACCAACAAGAAAATGCCGTTGCCGCAATAAGAATCTCCTCTCTGAAACAAGGGTTACAAGGAGATTCTCCGGAGGCTCAAAAAGAACAAATAGAAAGATTTGCCCTAAGTAGAAATATTAAAATTAAAAAGTTTTTTATTTTCATGGAGTCGGCATCTAAAGAAGAACAACCTGTTCAAGAGGCCATAGACTACTGTAAAAATTCTAAAAATAATATTCAACTATTTATTATTAAATCAATCGATCGTTTTACCCGTGGTGGGTCATATTTATATGATCATTTAAAAATGCAGTTAGAAAGAAGTAATGTTAAGTTGGTCGATATATACGGAATTATTGGTCATCAAGATGTGAATACTCTAGATCATTTAGGTGTTACTTATAATTGGAGTGTTTATAGCCCTACGAAAAAATCAGAAATTTTAGAAGCTGAAAGAGCTAAAGATGAAATGCGCGATATCATGACTCGTATGATTGGTGCCGAAATTAGATACGTTCGTATGGGTTATCGAGTTAGACAAGCATCTTTTGGTTACATAAATGAAAAAATAGAAACTCAACACGGAAAAAGAGTAGTCCTTAGACCTCATCCGGAAGAATCTATTTGGATTAAAAAAATGTTTGAGTTGCGTTGCCAAGGAAATATGAATGACAATGAAATTGTCGAAGAACTAAATAATATGGGTTTTAGAACTAGAAAACAATACCGACGAAATCCTGAGGATAGAACTAAAATTATCGGAGAATCTGGCAATAAAAAACTACATTACCGCCAACTATGGAGATATCTACACAAACCAGTATATGCTGGGGTTAATTGTGAAAAGTGGACTGGTGAAGATGGGGTTAAAGGAAATTTTGAAGGATTAATTTCCATAGAAATGTTTAATCAAGCCAATAGGGGAAAATACGCTATACATAAAGAGGGTGAAACTTTTAAGTTCAAAAAAGGTGAGGTTCCTGATTATTTAGCTATTAAATTGATGAAGAATCCAAAATATCCTTATAAAAAGGTTATTATGTGCCCTCATTGTAATAAACCTTTATTAGCAAGTGCTTCACGAGGCAAAATGGGAAAATATTATCCCGCCTATCACTGTAACAATAGAGGTCATTATTTTCGAGTATCGTCTGGTGACCTAGAAAAAACAGTTGAGGATTTTGTCAGAAATTTAAAATTCGATCAAAAATATATAAATAATCTAAAAAAATATGTTCTTTCTGAATGGAATAATAGAATGAAAACCCAAATACAAGACGAATCAACCATTAATCAAAAGATTGAAGAATTAAAAACATCAATTCAATTAACAATGGGAAAAATTAAATGTTTAACATCTGAAATTGCTATTAAATACATAGAACAAGATGTAGTAAATACAGAAGCCAAAATTAACGAATTAGAAAATGAAAAAAAGAAAAAAAATGATATATCAAACAGCATCAACATGGAGACAGTAATTAATTATGTCTGTTATTTTCTGGAACACCTTGAAGAATTGCTTATAGATACGCTAAATCCTCTTAAAAGAGCAGCCTTTTTTAGCCTTATATTTGATGTGATGCCCAACTACTCAGAATTGACTTCTGGAACTCCCAAATTAGCCCCATTTTTAGCACTAAAAGAGAGGTTTGATAATAGCTTGGTATCCGGTGGTGA
>CAYRMT010000037.1:3421-5833 GCA_964425635.1 uncultured Gammaproteobacteria bacterium | reverse complement strand
ATTAATTTATCAGCATACTCTGTTATCTTGACCACCCATTGAGAAATATTTCTTCGACTAACTTCAGCTCCACATCTCTCACATTTTCCGTCCACTACCTCTTCATTTGCCAAACCAATTTTACAACTTGGACACCAATTAATCGGCATTTCCTTTTTATATGCCAACCCCTTATTAAATAGTTGAATAAAAATCCATTGAGTCCATTTGTAATAATTCGGATCAGTCGTATTCACCTCTCGACCCCAATCAAATGAAAAAGCTAAATCTTTCATCTGTTTTCTAAACATATCCGTGTTCTCCTTGGTCACCTCTTGCGGCTTTCTTTTCATCTTAATCGCATAATTTTCTGTTGGCAATCCAAACGCATCCCAACCCATTGGAAATAAAACATTCTCTCCCTGCATTCTTTTAAATCTGGCATAAACATCTCCTCCGGTAAAACTAAAAGCATGACCTACATGAAGTCCACTGCCACTTGGATATGGAAATTCAACCAAAATATATTTTTTATTTTTTTTTGAATTATTATCTGCTTGATAAAGCTCAGGATGTTTTTCCCAATATTCTCTCCATTTATTCTCTATTTCCTTAAAATTTTCCATAGATTATTTTACTACAAAAATTTTTTTTAATGATACTATTATAGTAGTATCCATGTCCTTACCAACTAAAAAAATAATTATTACCTCTTCGGTTGTTTTAACCAGTTTCATCATCGGCATTATTGCTTCACCCTATATCCTCACTTCAACTCCACAATTAAGCAAAGAAATTCGTAAAAATTTTAACTACCAATTCATAAATCCTTTATTAGAATGCGAAAGTTCAACCATTAGTCAAGATCCAAACTTAACTTCATTAAAACAATCTATTCAATTTATTATTGATCAGGAAGTTAATAATAAAAAAATTTCATTTGGATCAGTTTATTATCGCGATTTAAATAATGGACCTTGGATTGGTATTAATGCCAATGAATATTTTTCTCCAGCCAGTCTTATCAAAGTACCAGTTATGATGGCCTATTTTAAAGCTGCTGAAAATGATTCCTCTATTCTAACTAAAAAAATTGTTAACAATAAAACTTTTGACTACAGTCAACAAAACATTACTCCTACCCAAACCTTAGAAATAGATAAAGAATACACTATCGAAGATTTAATTGAACGTATGATTATTTACTCTGACAATGCCGCTTACGAATTACTTCTAGACAACATCGATAATATAAAAATTTTTAAGGTCTACCAAGATCTCGATGTTGATATTTCCAAAGCCCAAAATGATCCTAATGGCGACATTATTACCGTTAAAGATTATGCCTCATTCTTTCGAATTTTATTCAACGCCTCCTATTTAGACCAAGATATGTCTGAAAAAGCTCTTGCTCTTTTAAGTAAAAGTCAATACTACAAAGGCTTAGTTGCTGGTGCTCCCCAAAATATTACCATTGCTCATAAATTTGGCGAACGTCAATTTTTGCCTAGCCATGAAAAACAACTTCATGATTGCGGTATTATTTATCTCCCCAACAAACCTTATCTTCTTTGCATTATGAGCCGTGCTAATGATTTTGATCAAGCCGCCAATTTTATTAAACAAGTTTCAAAAACTGTCTACAACGAAGTTTCTAAAACCGTAAATCCATAATAGGAATTTCGCCATTTAAATCTGTCCTCAAAATTTCAATTCCTTTTTCTTTCAATCTATCCAACACTTCTTTTGCAGGATGCCCAAATCTATTTTTTATTCCCACACTAATTACTGCAATTTTAGGTTTTAGTACTTTCAACAATTCATCACTAGTTCCATTTTTAGAACCATGGTGGCTTACTTTCAAGACATCAACTTTTTTATCAATAATTTTTCTCCAAATAAACCTTTGTTCTGTTTCCAAATCAATATCCGCCGCCATAAAAATCTTCACCTCTCTCTTCAATTTAGAACTATAAAATTTTAAAATTCCCACAATTGAATTTTCATTATTATCTTCTTCATTTTTCGTTTTTTCCACGGGATTGACCACCTCAAATTCCATCCAATTAGTTTTAACTAAATCAAATTGACTCACTTTTTTAGAACTAATAATTTGTTCAATTTGATAAAATTTAGACACATCTATTAACCCTCCGCTATGGTCATTATCTCCATGAGTAATCATTACCACTTCAATTTTTTTATCCCAAAATGGTATATGTCTCTCTAAGCAAGTCAACACTTTTTTATTCTCCGAACCAATATCAATCAACATCTGCCAATTTTTATAAGTCACCAAAGTCGCATCCCCTTGTCCCACATCACAAAATATTACATTCACTTTTTGCGATGGCAACGTCAACCAAAATATCACCAGCAATCCCATCAGTGATAAAAATAAAATAATTCTAGTTTTCATTATTTTTCTTTCTC
>CAYRMT010000037.1:1239-3321 GCA_964425635.1 uncultured Gammaproteobacteria bacterium | reverse complement strand
CCAATTAAACTTTATTTCCACACTCGCCCAAGACAAATTCCCTAACCACCCCACTATTAATAGTATGTATTTCAACAAAGGAAAACTTAACCACAAAACAATCTTTCCCAAAATCGGCATTATTAATCCCAACACACTTCCCAATATTCCCAATATTGTGATTATCTCTATCAAAAATAAAATTAAAAAATTAGTTATTGGCGCCACTAAACTTGTCTTTCCAAAAAGCATTACTAAAATTGGCAATAACCACAAACTCACCCAAAACGAATTCCAAAAATCACTCCACCATTTTCTTTCCTTTTGAAAATTTAATACCACTGCTCCAAACGCCACAAAACTTAAATAAAAACTAGCGCTTAATAATACTCGATAATCAGCCAAAACCATAATTAAAACTATTAAAATTACTGCCCGACCTAAATCAAATTTTCTCCCCAATAATTGAGCCCAATAAAATAAACTCATTAACAAAAAAGCTCTCACCGCTGGTATTTCAAACCCCACCCAATTCATATAAATCAAAATCATTCCAAACCCAAAAATAATTACCCTTTTTCTACCGATAAAACCTGCCAATCTTTCCACCAGTCCTCGAAACACTAAAACAATATTTGTCCCACTCACTACCATAATATGAATCACCCCGCTATCCCTAAAATTCAAAACCATATTTTTATCAAAATTATTTTGATCACCAAATACCATTCCTGCCATCAACGCCGCTTCTTTTGGTGGTAAATTTTTAAAAATAATCCCAATCAAACTATCCTTATCTATAAACCTATAAATCAAAATAACTAATAAAACAAACCCTCCGGTCCGCCGCCAGGCGGACCACCTCCCTTTCGGCCAGAGGCCGATCAGCCTGTGGCTGAGACAAGGCGGCTTTTTACAACTGGATATCATTTTTTATTTTTTCAAACATCTTGTCCCCAATTCCCGGCACTAACTTAATTTCTTCAATACTTTTAAATCCCCCATTTTCAGTTCGATAATCAATTATTCTTTGAGCAATTGAAGGGCCAACTCCACTTAAAGTATCCAAATCCTCCAAACTTGCTGTATTTATCCGAATTATATTTTTTGTTGTACTTACCCCCAATATCACTTTTTCGTCATCAACAACATTAGGAATATAAATTTTCTGACCATCATAAAGCTTTTCCGCTCTGTTTAAATTCCTATCTATCCAAGCTAAATTAGCTTTAGCCCCCAAACCTCCCGCCATCACAATTGCATCATCCAAAATTGCCCCATTTTCTAATTTATAAACCCCGGGATTTACTACTTCACCAGATATATCAATCGTTACCTCATTATCAACTTGTGTATCAC
Organism: uncultured Gammaproteobacteria bacterium; assembly: GCA_964425635.1. Classification (GTDB taxonomy): domain Bacteria; phylum Patescibacteriota; class Microgenomatia; order UBA12405; family UBA12405; genus WARW01. The sequence continues at coordinate 1,983 of CAYRMT010000037.1, read as the reverse complement.
TTTTTTCCGTCAACCCAGCATTATTAGACACTATTTCTGTTTTACCTTTTTCTGTAAATTGATCTCTAAAATTTATCCCAATTCCTAAAATCACCAATAAAAAACCCAACACCAATAATCCATCAACTATTTTTAAACTCTGTATCTTTTTTAACAAATCCACTCATCAACAATAAAACTTCTTTATTAAAAATTATTAAAACTTGATACTAAAGCTCAAATAGTTAATACTATTAATAATGCCTCAAATAATTAGTATTATTTTATTCTTTTTGGTTTCTATTTTTTCCTTCCTTTTCTCCATTTCTAATTACCTTTATTTTACTCCCCAATTAATCGCCATCACTTCCATTGCCATATTAATTCTCTATTTTACCAAAAAAACTTTTTCTCTCCATTTAGTTGCTCTATTAATCAACATTATTATTTTCTCAACCAATGGACTTAATTCTCCTTTTTTCTTTCTTATTTATTTCTTTCTTTTTATTATTGCCTTTCAAAATCCTTCCTCTTCAACCTTAACTTATTCCCTTTTTTTAGTCCTAATTTTGTCACAATCACTTAATTCATTTACTTCCATTATCACCCTTTCATCTTTACTTTTAATAACTCCATTAGCCTGGTTTATGGGTAAACAATTTTCTGAAAAAACTAAAAATGAAAAAATTATTGCCGACGACGAAACCGATATCCTACTTTGGCATTCTCTTAAATTAAAAACCGGTCTTTATCAAATTATCGATT
>CAYRMT010000037.1:0-1139 GCA_964425635.1 uncultured Gammaproteobacteria bacterium | reverse complement strand
TACTATTCCTGATACCAAATGTGACTCTGGTTCTTGTTCTGAATCTGTTTCTGGAGTTTGGACCAATAATTCCATTTATGGTTTTGGTTTTAACGCTAACGGCGATGGTACTTCATCTTTTTTCACTAATTCCACTTATTTTCGCCAATTTGCCGACAACTCTTCTGGTGAAACTGCCAAAATTTTAATGTCTGAACCAACTCGAGTCAAAGATCATTCCGCTCTTGTCACTTATAAAATTAATATTTCTCCCCTCCAAGCTGCTGGTACTTACGAAAATTCTATTAATTTTATCGCTGTTCCTAAATACTAAATATGCCCAATTTTAATCTTACATTATCCCCAGCTCAAATCGAATTTGTTCTAAAACCAGGAGTCACCATTATTCAGGCCTATGATGTCATTAATGATTCTGGTTCATCAATTACCCTTAACACTGAAGTGTTACCTTGGATTCCCAGCGGCACCAACGGTTCTGTTAACTACAGCCAAGCCATAAATAACCCTAATATTGAATTTTCCCTTAACAACGCCAATATCCAATTAGGTCAACCTTTTACCTTAAAAGCCAATTCTAAACAACAATTGGTTTTAAAAATCAAAACCAATCCAACCATGCCCCTTTCCGATAATTATTACACATTTTTTATTTTTCAAGATCAAAATATCACTAATAATTCCAACAACAATTTTAGCCAAGCCAGTGGTAAAATTGGCTCTCATATTTTATTGACTGTTTCAAACACCGAAAATCCAAAAGTTTCTTCCGAAATCCAATCTCTTTCTGTTTCTCCAAAAATCAAAGATGTTCTTTTTAACCCCATCACCTTTAAAGGAAAAGTAAAGAACAATTCCGATTTCTTTTTTAAAACTAACGGTAAAATCACCATCACTAAAAATGACAAAACAATTAAAGAGCTTGAATTAAATCCCGACAATGTTTTAAATCATCACAGTCGAGATATTTATTGTACCGACCAAACCACCTGTCAAATTAGTCCGCCTTTTTGGCCTGGTCACTATAAAGTCACCGTTAATCTTGATTCCTCTCTCAATACCAAACCTTATGAAACTTCCTTTTACGTCTGGCCCATATCACCAGTACTATTAATAGTATTAATTGTCGGCCTCATTTTCGG
>CAYRMT010000036.1:0-5937 GCA_964425635.1 uncultured Gammaproteobacteria bacterium | reverse complement strand
TGCTTTAGGTATTCTTAAAAAAGTTCTGATTGGTCACAAATTTTGGATTTTTGGAATTTATACTTTTACACTTGCCCTAGTTTTACTTTTTGTCATCTAACATTCACCAGTCTTTCCGTTCAATCTATCGATTGTCATTTTTTTTAAATTTTCCGACGCCAACTTTACTACCTTTCTCTGTCTAATTCTTTTTTCTTTGTTTTTAATTTCAATTTTAAAAACTAATTCTTGTTCAATTTCTTTTTGTATATCCATAACTAAATCTGCCCACTCATATAATTTTTCCAAATTAAATACAATTCGGTCGTAGCAGTCGCATCTCTGGCCACGTAATCAGCAATTTTATTAAATTCACCCTCATCGTATAATCTTGACACATCATCCCCATGAACCCCTTCTCCCTTTGGATTTTCAATTCCAAAGGCCTTGCAAAGCATTTCCAGTTTAAATCCATGATTTTGTCTAATTTTATTTTGCAAATCAATAAATTTTTCTCCCCCCCATCTCTTAATTTCAAATGGCATTTTAACTCGGTTAATTCCCGATCGAATCATTAAATATGGAAAATCAAAAGTGTCACCATTATAAGTCACAAACTGTTCATATTTTGCTGTTAATTTCCAAAATTCTTCTAGCAATTCTTTTTCGGTTACGAATGTCTTGTAATTAAAATTTTCTTTTTCAGGTCTAATTTCTTTAGTCGACAAACTCAAAACAAATCCAGTTTTATTATTAACATCCACTCCGCCAATAGCACAAACGGTTCCAAAAATAGAATATAAAGCTGTTTTAGTTTTAGCTTTTTCTTTATCAACTTCAGCTTTTTCCAAATTATTCAAAAGATAGTCTTGTTCCGACTCGTCTAATTCCTCAAACTCCTTTCCCAAGGTTTCAATATCAAATACCAAAGTTGGTACAGAAGGAGAGTAATCACCAACCTCTTCACTATTCACAATCTGGCAACTATCAATAATTATTCCTATCTTTCCATTATATTCTTGTGTTTTTCCATTCAATTCAATTATTTTTCCTGTTTCAAAATTACATTGAGGAATATTGTTGTTCCAAATAATAGCTTCAATTTTTCCATCCTTATCACTTAATTCTAATGTATAAAAATCATCTCCATTTTTAGTTTTTTTAATTATTTTACTGTTTACCAAAAAATGTCTATCTCTTAGTAATTCATTTGCTCCAAACTTAATTGCCATATCTCAAATTATACCCCATCCAAGTCTATAATTATGCTATAACTTATATATGTATCAAATACACATTAAAAACTTGACTTATAATATTAAAATGTTACAATTACCTTCATATGAATTCACTTATAACTCTTGGCGATAAATCTCCAAAAGTAGTTAACGCTATTATTGAGATTGCCAAACAAACATCAAATAAATACGAATACGACGAGGAATTAGACATTATCAAATTGGATCGTGTCTTACATTCACCTATGTTCTATCCAGTCGATTACGGTTTCATTCCTGAAACTCGTTCTAAAGATGGAGATCATTTAGATGTTATGGTTTTAACCAATGCTCCTGTTTTTACTGGCTGTCTTTTAGAAGTCCGTCCAGTTGGAGTTCTAATCATGTCTGATGAACACGGCGAAGATGAAAAAATTTTAGCTGTCCCTTTAAAGAATCCAGTTTATGATGAAATCAAAAAATTATCCGATGTTCCTGAACATTGTTTAAAAGAATTAGTTCATTTCTTTACTGAATACAAAAGATTAGAAAGTAATAAAGATGTTAATGTCAAAGGTTGGCTTAACAGAAAAGAAGCCTACAATATTATTCGTGAATCGGCTAAGGTCTACAAAGAAGAACAAAAACAAAAAGAGTTTGAATTAGCCCAATCTTCTATTGAAGGTTAATTTTCTTTCTTTTTACAAATTAGTTCAGCCTCTAATTTTCTATAATCAATTATTGTTAGTATTCCTGTTGCTAGGTCAAAAAATGACAACAGTAGATACAATGGATTAAATTCATCAAAAAATTTAACTAATAATAATATTGCCAAAGTAAACCAGGTATACATTGCCAAAGGATATGCCCATAGTTTTCTTTTTAAAAGCATGACTGATAAAAAAGTTTTTATTAATCCGTGAGCCAATAAATAAACCATTCCAAAATTAATTCCCGGATTGATACTTTGTGCCACCTCTACTAATTTATTTGCTAAAAAATCATTGGGGTCTTGAGCCAATTCATGTTGAGTTATTCTCAAAATAAATTGAACCAATTTGTCTGTTTTTGCTGCATAAACCAACAAAGCTCCGCCTAATATTTCAAATACTCCTTCTAATCCCTTAAAAAAAACAATTATTTCAAATAATTTACCTAAAATTTCTTCTCTTTTTATTTTTATCATTTTTGTCGGGAATACAGGATTCGAACCTGCAGCCTCATGCACCCCATGCATGCGCGCTAGCCAATTGCGCCAATCCCCGTTTCATTATTTTATCAGATTTAATAGTTTCTCCGACAAACTATATCAAATTCGGGTTTTCTTCGTTTTACTTATTGACTTGATATATTTATTTTTGTTATCACTATTACTGTAAAGTTAATTTTATTAAAAACATATGTATAAAAAGAAAGTAAAAAAAGAAATACAAAAAGGTTCTCCTGTTGGTGGTAGTCAAAGTCAAAAAAATGAAGCAATTCGTGTTGCTATGGAACAGATTACTAAAGCTTACGGTGATGGTGCTATTATGAAAATGGGCGAAAAACAGGCCGATATGTCTATTGACACTATTCCGACTGGCTGTCTTCCACTAGACATTGCCCTCGGTGTTGGTGGTCTACCTCGTGGTCGAGTTACAGAAATTTTTGGACCAGAAGCCTCTGGAAAAACTACTCTTTGTCTTCATGTCGTTGCCGAGGCTCAAAAAATGGGTGGCACAGCCGCTTTTATCGACGTTGAACATGCTCTTGATCCCAGTCGCGCTGCTTCAATTGGTGTCAATCTTGAAAATCTTTTAATTTCTCAACCAGACAGTGGTGAACAAGCCCTAGAAATAGTCGAAACTCTCGTTCGTTCCAACGCTGTTGATGTTGTCGTTCTCGACTCCGTCGCTGCTCTTGTTCCAAAAGCTGAAATAGAAGGGGAAATGGGTGATTCCATGATGGGTGTTCAAGCTCGCCTCATGTCACAAGCTCTTCGTAAATTAACTGGTGCCATTTCTAAATCTAAAACCATTGTTATTTTTACCAATCAAATTCGCCAAAAGATAGGCGTTATGTTTGGTAACCCCGAAACCACTCCTGGTGGTTTAGCCCTCAAATTTTATGCTTCCGTTCGCATCGATCTTCGTAAAATTGCCAATATTAAAACCGCCTCTGGTGAATCCATTGGTTCCCAACACCGTGCTCGAATTATTAAAAATAAAGTCGCTCCACCATTTAGAGAAGCCGAATTCGACATTATGAACACTGAAGGCATTTCTATCTTTGGAAGTCTTGTTGACCTAGCCATTCAACACGGACTAATTACCAAATCTGGTGCTTTCTTTAAAGTCGATGGTCAAAACATTCAAGGCCGCGAAGGTGCTAAAAAATATCTTAAAGAAAACCCAAAATTAGCCAAAGATCTTAAAGATCAAATTTGGAAAAAAGTCAAAGAAAATACTCAACCAGTTAAACTTGAGCGACCGCTCGATGCTCCAGTTGAAGAATAATGCAAATTATTAGCATTAAAGCCAGTAAACTTCCAAATCGAGTTTGGATAAATTTTTCTGACAATTCTTTTCTTCCTTTTTTTATCGACGATATTGTTAAATTATCTTTGGTAAAAAATCAAGAAATTGATCAATCAAAATTAGACTTAATCACCAAAACTGCTCTGCAGTTTGTCGGTCGCGAATATGCTCTTCGCCAAATAGCTATTTCTCCAAAAGTCGAAAAAATAATTTATCAAAAATTAAAAATATTTTTTCAAAAATTTTTTTTAAAATACAAAATTAGTTATCAAAATATAAATGAAATCATCCAAGAAATTATTGACTATCTCAATTCAAAAAATCTTTTAAATGAAAAAAAATTTATTGAATATTTTATTCAAAAAAATAAAACCAAATCTAGTCGACAAATTTCTTATCTACTAAGTCAATTTAATATTAAAACTCAAATTCAAAATAACGACTTAGAAATTATTAAAAAAATAATTTTAAAGAAAAAAAATATAGATAAATTAAAACTAAAATCTTCTCTTTACCGTCGTGGTTTTAATCTATCAGACATAAATAATGCATTTGACGACGAGGTCAATTTTAGATAAAATATAGCAATTAGTTTTTAAATTAAATTATAATTTTAACTTTTTATTCTAAAGCACCCAAATATGTTATTCAAATTAGTCAAAAAACCGACTCGTTGTTAACTTAAGCCATTTTTCCGTGGTGTGTTTTGCTGTAAAAAGTATCTGGAGGTTCTATGTTAGATGTATTTTTATCAAGGGTTAAGGGGTTGTTTTCTGCCTCTAAGTCTGGAGATGTTAAGATTTCCAAACCACCCATTACTAAAAAAGAAAACAAGAAAGAAGTTAAAAAAGTAGAAAACGAAAAAGATAATAATCGCGTCGTCTTTTCTCCTACAAAAACCGAGACTACTGCTCCAGTTGCAAATCCGGTTGTTAACACAGCCCAAGTCGATACTACCTTGCAGAATGCTAAAAGAATTGAATCTGAGGCTAAAGCCAAAGAAGCTGAAATTTTTCAAAGATTATCGTCTCTTGACGAAAAGGAAAGATATTTAATTCAAAAAGAAAAATCTCTCGACACTCAAACTGCTGAAATTAAAACCAAATTAGCCAGCATCGACGATGTTTATCGAAAGCAAATGGAAAAGCTCGAAACAATTTCCGGTCTTGATGTTGAAAAAGCCAAACAGTTAGTAATGAACAGTATTGAAAAAAGAATGTCTTCCTGGGTATCTAAAAAAATTGAAGAAGCTCGCGATGAAATTAAACAAAAAGAAGAAGAAATTACCAAAGAAGTGATTATCGACAATATTCGCCACGGTCTCACTGATTATGTGGCCGAATACACCGTTTCCACCATTTCTTTGCCTGATGAAAAAATCAAAGGAAAAATTATTGGTCGAGAAGGTCGAAATATTCGTACGTTTGAAAAAGCCACTGGTGTTGAACTTGAACTAGACGAAACAAACGATATTCGTATTTCCTCTTTCGATTCCACTCGCCGTGAAATTGCTCGTCTTTCTTTGGAAAAATTAATTAAAGATGGTCGCATTCAACCTCTTAAAATTGAACAAATTGTGGCTCAAACCAGAACAGAAATGGACAGGATTCTTTTAAACGAAGGTAAAAAAATTACCCAAGAAGTTGGTGTTTTTAATTTACCAATCGATTTAATTAAAGAAATTGGCAAGTATAAATTCAGATTTTCCTATGGTCAAAATTTGGCCAAACACACCATCGAGGCCACTAAAATTGCCACTGCCATTGCTTATGAGTTAAGAGCCAATGTCAACACTGTTCGACTTGGCGCTCTGTTACACGATATTGGAAAAGTCATCACCGATCAAGAAGGAACCCATGTTGATCTTGGTGTCGATTTATTAAGAAAGTTTAAAATTTCAGAAGACATTATCAGCTGTGTTGCAGAACACCACGAAGATAAAGAATTTTCTTCAGTTGAATCAGTTATCGTTTATATCGGCGATGCCGCCTCAGGTGCCAGACCAGGTGCTCGTTATGAGGTGCACGAGGAATATTTAAAGCGAATGAAAAATATTGAAGAAGTCGCCATGGGCTTCTCTGGTGTCACTAGCGTTGCTGCATATCAAGCTGGTCGTGAAGTTGTTGTTATTGTCGAACCTTCCCAAGTTTCCGATTCAGAGGCTGAAGTGCTTAGTCAAAATATTGCCGAAAAACTCGACGAAGAAGCAAAATGGGCTGGTCAAA
>CAYRMT010000035.1:0-6192 GCA_964425635.1 uncultured Gammaproteobacteria bacterium | reverse complement strand
AAAAATTGATCGAGTAAATTTTCTAATTGAACTTCACCCCAAGTGCCACGAACTTTGATGTTGGATAAAACTTTTTTAAGATCACCGACACCGACTGCTAAATTTTGCATTTCGCCCAAACCTTTGTAGACTGATTCTAGTTGAGTGCTGACTTGTTTAAATGATTCCCCGAGTCTTTTTTCTAAAGTGCTTTGTAATTTTTCATCGACAGTAACCCGCATTTTTTCGAGTTGAATGGAATTATCTTTTTGAATTAATTCAAGTCGTTTTTCGATGGATTCGCGAACTTGATTTAAACTGGTGTTGATACTGGTGATAAGTTTGTCGAGTTTGATGGAAAAATTATTGAAAGAACCATTTAATTCTTGGCGATTAAGAGAAAAATCTTGTTTGATTGAATTTTCCAATTTGAGTTGAATTTTATCGAGTTCTTTAATTAATTGGGCCGTATTATCGGTTGTTTTTGATTTAGAGATTAAATAAACCTGGGCGGTGAGAATTAGAATTAGGAGAATGTAAACAAGGGTCATAAGACCATTTTATCATTTCAATCTCTCTCTTCATTCAATCTCCTCTTGTTGGCAGAGCCAACTTTCTCCTCTTTGGCAAGAGGAGATTATAATTAAATTAATGAAAAAATCGGTTGATTGTGAAGCGATAAATTCTAAAAGAAATTGTGTTCGGTATTGAAATAGTTTGACTTTAATGTCGCAGAGAAATAGGACAAAACCGACTGATGCTGAAAAAATAATTTGGGGCAAAGTTTTATCGAGAGATAAAACCGGCTATAGATTTTTGAGACAAAAACCAATTGATCGATTTATTATTGATTTTTATTGTTCAAAATTATCATTGGCAATTGAGATTGATGGTGGCTCACATATAAAAAAGAAAGGAACTGATGAATTGAGAGATAAATTTTTGAAACAGATTGGAATTACAACAATAAGATTTACAAATGACGAAGTAGTAAATAGTATTGAAACTGTAAAAAACAAAATTGATGAATTAATTCCCCTCTTGTCAAAGAGGGGTTAGGGGAGATTGAGATTTATTTTACCCCAGTTGTTCCGAAGCCGCCGCGGGAGGGATTTCCCATAGTATCTACTTCGTCGAAATCAAAATCATCACATTTGATTAATAAAATTTGACAAAGACGGGTGCCTTTTTCGATGGTGACTGGCTTGTCGGTAAAATTGTAAGCGGCAAAATGATATTCGTCATTATCACCACAATAATCACGATCAAAAATGGCAACTCCATTGATTGCCATAAGACCAAGTTTATGGGTGGAGCTTCTGGCAGATTGCAGAATAAAATAACCATCAGGAATTTCAATGGCAACATTCATGGGAACATAGGCTATTCCTTTTGGTTCAATTGTAAAATCGAGACGAGAATATAGGTCGGCTGCCACAGCGCCATTGGTTTTGTGAACAGGTAATGGCAGAGTTTTATCAAATCTTTTGATTTTAATTTTCATTTTTAAAATATTTGTTGAATAAATAATGGAGATGATCGGGGTCGTCGCAAGTGTCTTTGGGGGCGAATTTTAATTCCGAAATTTTTTGAAAAGTGTCTTTAATTAAAACGGTTAGATTGTCGACATCATCTTGAGTTAGACTAAAAGTTTTTCGGACAAATTTATCTTTGGAATCGGTTTCGATAAAATCAACGGTGCCCTGGTTAATTTTATAAGGAAAACCTTTTGACTGTTGACAGAGAATTTTATAAAAAACTAATTGGCGAAAATAATCACCGTCTGGAGATAATTCTTTGTATTTATTATCGGGACGGCCGGTTTTAAAATCAATAACATTAGCTTCATTTTTATTAATAACATCGAGTAAATCGATTTTACCTGTAATTGGGATATTGTTTAATCTGGCACCATAAAATTTAAAATCACGCTCGGAAAAATAATTACCAGTAAAATCATTTTTATAATTTTCGTAATACTTAGTTAACACTTCCCTACCTTTGTCGAGTAAATCCCGATAATTTTTTTGATCGACTGATTCTCGATCTAAATTCTGTTTGAAGACATCTAAAAATTTTTCAAGAGAAATTAGATTTTTGTCTTTTTTAAGACTGGTGTACAAGTAAGATAGGGCGCCGTGGACACTGGTTCCAAAAGATAAACTACTTGTTTTGGAAGCAGGCAAATGTAAAATGTTTTTAAAGAAAAAACACAAAGGACATTTTTCATAAGAATTGAGATGGGTGATATTGAATTTATAAGTAGTGTCAAGATAGTTTTTGATGTAGCTGGAAAGAGATTTGGAAATTAAAGTTGGATTTTGTGGGGTGAAAAAAAGTCGCAAACTTTCTGATTCGGTTTGAGAATCGGATGATTTTTTGTCAATTAATTCATCATTAATTTCATTGATAAAAACAGAGTGGAGTTGTTCTTTGCCACTGTCATTAAACTTTGGATAAGAAATATAAATTTGATTTTTAGCGCGAGTGAGAGCTACATAAAAAAGACGGCGATCTTCTTCAATATCTTTGTTGTCTATTTGGAGAGCATCTGTTTTGGAAATTCCAAGCGGTAGTTTAATTAGAGATCGGGATGCAGAATTATCCCATTTACCGGATAAAACTTTGATTAGAAAAACGTGTTCGAATTCCAAACCTTTAGATTTATGAACAGTCATTAACTTAATACTGTTTTCCAAATCATCAATTAATGGTGGCGATTTTAATTCCAATTTATTTTCTTGCAAAAGCAAAATTCCCTCGACCCAAGTTTTTAAATCTATTTTTTCAATATTAAGAGAATTTTTTAAATGGGAATAAAGAGTGTTTAATTGTTTTAAGGTTTCTATTTCGCAATGACGCAAAATGTATGGTAAGAATTTGAATTTTCTGATGACAAAATTAAAAACATCAGGAAGAGTTTTGTTGATTAAATATTTTTGAACTTTAGCAACTCGGAAATAAAAATTATTTAATTTAATAATCGATGATGCTGAAATTTTTAGGTCGATTAGTTTGTTTTTGTTGCCGATAATTTCAAATAAAGATTCTTTAGTTTGGTAAGTGTGAAGATAAAGATTGTAAAGGTCGGATGATTTAATATCTAAAAAATCAAAGGATAGAATTTTTCCAAGAGTCTCGTTATCAGTAGGATTAATTAGATACTGAAAAAGAGAAACTAATTGTTGGATTGGTATTGATTGAAAAATATCAATAGAATCAGAACGAAGATATTTTATTTTTAATTGAGAAAGATAAGGCAATAAATCGTTAATATCAGAATTGTTTCTGAAAAGAACAGCTATTTCTGATGGTTTAATCCCTGATTTGATTAATTCTTTGATTTTATTGGCGATATAAAAATTTTCTTCATTAGCATTGGCGGCGGCAAAAAGATTTATTGGATCTGGATCAAATGTTTTAGTCGATTTTAAGGATTTATCTAAATTTTCAATGTAACGACTGATGCGATTTTCATTTTTTGAAATAACATTATTTGAAGAATCCAAAATTAATTTATGACTGCGATAGTTATTTTTTAAAACAACAACCTTGATATCCTTTTGGTATTTTTGATAGAAGGAAAAAATATTTTCGATGGATGCACCTTGGAAACGATAAATAGATTGATCATCGTCGCCAACAACAAAAATATTGGGGTTATCTTGATTTTGAGTAAGTAAATTTATAATTTCATATTGAGCATTATTACTGTCTTGAAATTCATCGACTAGAATATATTGAAATTTTTCCTGGTAATCCAAAAGAAGCTCTCTGTTAGTTTTAAAAGCATTGATAACCCACATAATCATGTCCTCGTAATCATAGAGATTTTGCTCGATTAATTGTTGTTGATAGCCACGATAAAGAATTAATAAATCTTTTTGCTTACTAATTTGAGAATCGGTTTTTTCAATTAAATCTTTAACATTTTTTTTGAAATCGGAAAGCGAAGTTTGCTGTTTTTGATAAAAATCCAAAAATAAATTTAGTTTAATTTGGTAGAGAAGGTTATTTTTTAATTTAGAAATTAGATCTTCAACAAGGCCAGTAATTTCTGGGGCAGCTTTGGGAGTGGCTCTAATTTCGCTTAATTTTTGGGCAAAAGGAAGCGCAATTTTGGAAAAATCGGCAGAATTTTGGATTAATTCCTCAAATTTATTAGCATCAATATTTTCTTTTTTTAAATTTTGAATACTTTTACTAATTTCGTTTTGATAAAAATAAAGAGCGTTGATATTTTTTAATTGACTAGATTGAGGAAGTTGATCAATCAGATTTCTAATGATTTGAATTTTTTTGACATCGTCAAGTGGAATTGATTCTTTTTGAGAAAATAAAAAATGCTGAGGGTTGTCTTTGATTACTGAATTACAAAAAGCATGAAAGGTGCACATGCGAACACCATAGGCGTCGGAGCCAATTAAATTTAATAATCGGGATCGCATATTCAAAGCGGCAGAATCAGTAAAAGTAAGACATAAAATGTTACTGGAGTTGATTTGAGTATCTTGTAATATTTTTCCTATTCTTAGGGTAATCGTTTGGGTTTTGCCAGTGCCAGCGCCAGCAATGACCATAACTGGGCCGTCGATGGTGTCAACAGCAAGTTTTTGTTCTGGATTTAATTTTTGGTATTCGTCTTGAAAATTGGCCACGTAAGCTATTTTAACTTAAAACTCAGGCTTATAGTAAAATGGCTTAATGAAGAGAAAACTAATTTTATTTGATTGGGACGACACGCTTTTTAGTAAAGTTGAATATAAAAAGAGATTAAGAAATAATCTGGCAAAAATATGTGAAGTATCGGAAGAAGAGATTTTTAAATTTGAAGAAAAGTTTTTTGAAAACTTGAAAAGATCGGATGATTTTCAAATAAAAAAATTTGTGGAAAGTTTTTCTGAAAAATTTAATAAAAAAATCGAGTTGAAAGATTTTAATTCTGATAACCTAAAAATTTATTCTGGGGCTTTATTTTCAGAAACTATTTCTGTTTTGGAAAAACTTAATGATAATTTTGATTTAGGAATATATTCTCAAGGATTTGTTAGTCTTCAAAAGATTAAAATTAGATCATCTGGTGTTGAGAATTTTTTTAAAAAAGAATTTGTTTATATAGATAGAAATAAATTGAGAGCAGATTTTGTGTCAAAATTACCAGATGAGGCAATTATTGTTGATGATAAAAAAGAGGTGATGGAAAAACTAAAACCGTTGAATCGTTTTAAAATTATTTGGATTAATAGAAATGATGACGAACCAATAGAAGGAGTCACCACTATTCACAGCTTAGAAGAACTAATTAGTTTGGATTAACCCTGAAAAATTGGGGCGTAAATAGAACGAAAAAGAATAGCAATAAAAAGACAAAATAGTGCAAGTATTATAAAATTGGTCTGGGTAGAAAAAAAATCTTTTTTAAGGGCGGGTTTTTTCTTTGGCATTTTTAATATTAATTTTTATTAATTAATAATAACAGGTTTTTAAAACAAAAAAATACCCGTCTGTGATTTTTATAAAATCCTCAAACGGGCACAAAGTTTATGGGTGTTAGATGGCGTCATTGACGGCGGTTATCTCGAAGGTTGTTTTACTAGTGGTAAATAAACAGAGACCTATTATATTTAAAATATTCTCTGATTGTTGAAGAACAGATACTTTCATAGGAGAATGTTTTATTGATAAATTTTTAATTTCATTGGGAACATTTTCGCGAATTGCTTTGAAAATTACATTAATAATTATCATGGTTTCGACTAAAATGCTTCTTTTTTCGTCGGAGTTGGAACTTTTTTCATTTTGATCGATTTTATCAATCTTTCCTTTTATAGTTCTTATAGCCTTTTTGTGTAAATCATTTATTCCTTGAAGATTACTCATTTTACAAACCCCCTTTCTGGCACCCAGATTTTAAATGTACTTTTACGCACAATCGCGTATTAACATTGTGTGGAAGTTTATCATAATAACAGCAAAAAAACAAGATTACAGGATATTTTATTTCAATAATTTTTCTAAAATTTCTTTGGCTAGTTGGGGGTTGGCACTACCTTTTGAGGCTTTCATGAGTTGGCCGATTAAAAAGCCAATTGAGGCTGGATTCTTCTTGAAATCTTCGACAGCTTTTGGATTGGCGGCAATGACTTCTTTTCCTAATTTTTCAATTTCACCAGAATCGGAAACTTGAATTAATCCCTTAGATTTGGCAATTTC
>CAYRMT010000034.1:0-6443 GCA_964425635.1 uncultured Gammaproteobacteria bacterium | reverse complement strand
TCTTTTAAATAAATCAAAGTATTACTACTTCCCAAATCCACTCCAATTTCCCAACTAAAACTAGCTACAATTTCATTAAATTTTTCTTTGATCCCAAATAACTTCATCTGTTAAAATTATACTCTATGAGGACCTTTGGTAAGTCAGTTCGTTTTTTGTTTTTTACCCTATTCTTTTTAACCCCTCTTATTTTCACCCAATCTAACTCTGAACTTTTTGAATTACCAAAAATGTATTTCGTCTATTTATTAACTACTTTAACAACTACTTTCCATTTAATTAATGTTTTCCAAAAACAAGCCCCTCTCCGCAAAAAAACTTTTTTAGATATCCCTATTCTTCTCTTTTTTATTTCCCAAGTAATTTCCACTTACTATTCCATTGATACCCATACTTCTTTTTTTGGCTACTATTCCCGTCTCAATGGTGGTCTATTATCTCTAATTTGCTACCTTATTCTTTTCTTTATTTTGTCTGTTTATATTGACTTCGATTTCAAAAATAAAATCATCAATTTTTCCTTATTTTCGGCATTTTTAGTTTCAATCTATGCCATAGCCCAACATTTTGGTATCGATAAAAACTTATGGGTTCAAGACGTTCAATCTCGAGTTTTTTCTACTTTTGGCCAACCAAATTGGCTCGCCGCCTATCTTTGCATTCTTATTCCTTTTTCTATTTTTAAATTTTTCAATTCCAAAACTCTACTTCATAGATCTTATTTTTTAATTCTCACTTCTAGTTTCTATATCTCAATTCTTTTTACCAAATCCAAGTCCGGCATCATCGCCTGTATCATTTCTCTTATTCTCCATTTCATAATCTACTTTTTTCAAAATTTAAAAAACAAATCTTCCTTAAAAAAAATCTTCATTTTTACCTTGATTTTTATTCTACTAACTTTCACTATTAATAATCCCATCAAAGACTATTTGTTCCCTCAAAAACTAAATACACAAACTACTCTAAATACTACTGAATCATCCAAAATGTTAATTACTTCCAGTAGCGACATTCGCAAAATTGTTTGGAAAGGAGCCATTGATCTTTGGAAAAAATTCCCCGTTTTTGGTACCGGTGTTGAAACCTTTGCCTACTCCTATTATTGGACCCGCCCCATTGAGCACAACCTCACTTCCGAATGGGATTTTCTCTACAACAAAGCCCACAACGAATACATCAATTATCTTGCCACCACCGGAATCATTGGTCTTATCACTTACTGTATCATCATTATTACCATCCTAATCAGATGTCTCAAAAAACTTAAATCAGAACCATTAAGTCCAATAATATTTGTTAGTTTTATTACTATTTTAACCACCAACGCTGCTGGTTTCTCTGTTGCCACTACTTCTCTTTTCTTTTTTCTTCTTCCCACTCTTCTAAACCCTAATCAAGAATTTTTACCATCAAAACCAGCTAAAACTAAATTTAATCTTTTAATTATTCCTCTCCTTTTAATCAGTTTCTTCTTTATTAAAAAAACAATTTCCTTTTATCTTGCTGACATTGCTTATAATCAATCCGAAAAATATGATTCTCAAAACGACTATCAAACTGCTCTTTCTTTTGCTCAAGCCAGTCATCAACTAAATCCAAATGAACCTCTCTACACCGATAAACTAGCCACCATTTATTCAAAAATTGCCCTAAGCACAGGTAAACAAGAATATATTGATCAAGCCATCAATTATTCCGATCTAACCATTAAAATTTCGCCTGCCAATATTAATTTTTGGAAACAACGTGCTCAAAACTATCTTTACCTTTCTGGTATTGATACTAAATATTTTTCCACTTCTATCGCTGCTCTCACTAACGCCGCCAGTTTAGCTCCCACTGACCCTAAAATTTACTATTCTCTTGGCCAATTTTTAGAAACAGCTAGTCTCACTGATCAAGCCATTCCTTATTATCAAAAAGCTATTGAATTAAAATCAAACTACGATTACGCTTATTTCGCCCTCGGAAAAATTTATTTGTCTCAAAAAAAATACGATCTAGCTCAACAAAATCTTCAAAAAACTATCGATTATTCTTACCCCACCAATCAAGAAGCTAAAAAATTACTGGAGTCACTTCCATCTTCCCATTAATTTCCTTAAAAAACTTTCCTTTATCCGTTTTAACGTGATCAACAAAAACAACCCCATCTAAATGATCCGATTCATGTTGCCACAAAATAGCTTCAAAACCCACCAACTTTTTCTTTTTTTGAATTAATTGTTTTTTTGAATCAATTTCATTCCAACTCACATCAATTTCCAAAAATCTTTTAACGGTTCCAAAATATTTTGGAAAAGACAAACACCCTTCCAAAAAATCTTCCTCCCTTTTATCCTCACCAATAATTTTTGGGAAAACTTTTTCTCCATATTTTTTTTCAATTTTTGGATTAATAAAAATAGAAATATCTTTGTTGTCAAACATTTTGCCTCCAAAAAATCTCTTACTCACTCCAATTTGTGGCGCCGCCAAACCAGCACCATTTTCTTCATTCTTTAAAATTTTTTTTAAATCATTAATTTCTCTAAGCATTTCTTTATCAACAACTTCAACCTCCTCGGTCTTCTGTCTCAAAATCTTTGCCGGATAAATCACAATCTTTCTCATAGGCTATTTTACCAAATTAACTTGATAAAATTACTCATGGTCAATCTCATTTTTTTCGGTTCATCCGAATATTCTCTAATCATTCTCAAAAAAATTCTAGAAATTAAAGATTTCAATTTATTGGCCGTCGTCACTAAACCAGACAAGGCCACCGGCCGTAACCAAGAAATCACTGCCAATCCTGTGGCTGATTTTACTCGTCAACATAATCTAAATCTCCTTCAACCTCAAGATTTTGATCAAGAATTTATTGACAAATTTAAAAAATTAAAGCCAGATCTTGGTCTCGTTGTCGCCTTTGGTCCTCCCTATTTTAGTCAAGAAATGATCGACATCCCTAAATTTAAAGTCGTCAACATTCATCCCTCACCCCTACCAAAATATCGTGGCGCCACTCCCGGACCCTGGCAAATTATCAATAGTGAAACCCAAAGTTCTGTTACATTTTTCCAAATTGATATTCTCCCAGACCACGGCCCCATCATTTCTCAAATCAATTTTGAAATTTCCAACACCGAAACTGCCACCAGCTTTTATCAAAAAGCATTCAATCTCGCCGCTGACAATTTAGAATCTGTTTTAAAAAATTACATTTCTCATCCAACCAATCTTATTATTCAAGATCATACCAAAAAAACCTATTTTCCCAAATTTACCAAAGATAATGCCCAAATCGATTGGTCTTGGGATCAAGCCAAAATAGAAAGATTTATTCGCGCACTCAACCCTTGGCCAATTGCCTGGACTTTTGTCACCAATCAACAATCCCAAAAAATCAAAATGAAAATTTTATCTGCCTCCATTATTAATCAACAATTAATTCCCAATGTTGTTCAAATCGAAGGTAAAAAAATCGTCAATTGGTCTGAAATCTCTAAATATTACACCATAAATAAAAAATAATTATTAAGAATAAATTAAAAAAATTTTGCCCATAAATAGGATTTTTCTTTTTTGACATTTCTTCGAAATCATCTTTAATTAATTTAAGGAGGTAAAAAATATGCCAGTCAAAAAGAAAGCTGTTAAAAAACCAGCAAAGAAAGTCGTCAAAAAAGCTGTCAAGAAGCCAGCTAAAAAAGTCGCCAAGAAAAAAGTGGCTAAAAAAGCCAAAAAATAATATTGAAAAAGTTCGAACTTAAAACGGTGCTTTATTTAAGTGCCGTTTTTTGTTCTTTAGTTTCTTTTTTAAGTCTTTTCAAACACTTGGCACAAAAACTACCGCTAATTTTATCTTCTCCGACCATTAAAGTAACCTTTTGGATATTAGCCATAAAAGTTCTTGGCGTTCTATTTTGGGCATGAGATCGGTTTTGGCCAATCCTAGTTCCCTTATTACATAAACTACACGTTCTCATAGTAAGGTATAATATCAAATCGAACTATTTTTTGAAATATGATAAATTTTCTTTCCTTTCTAGTTTTGATCATCAGTATTGCTATCCATGAATTTTGCCATGCTTTTGCCGCCGATCGTCTTGGCGACCCAACCCCCCGCTCTCTTGGTCGGCTAACATTAAACCCTCTCGCCCATGCCGATCCTATCGGCACAATTTTCCTACCTTTATTAAGTGTTTTTACAGGATTTCCTACAATTGGTTGGGCTAAACCAGTTATAATCGATCCTTATAATTTCAAAAATCCCAAAAAAGATGAAATCATAGTTTCTCTGGCTGGTCCAATTGGAAACATTTCGTTAGCACTCTTAGCATCTATTCTCCTAAAATTTTTAGGAATTCAAAGTATTTTTCTTTACCTTTTAGTTCTAATAAATATTTCTTTGGCCATTTTTAATCTTTTACCAATTCCGCCTCTAGATGGTTCTAAAATTTTTCTAAACTTACTTCCAGAAGAAAAATCAATTCAATGGCAAGAAGCTTTCGATCGCTATGGATTTATCCTTTTAATTGTTCTAGTTTTTCTTCCTATCGGTGGCAGTTCTATTTTCCAAATTATTCTATCACCAATTGTTGAGTTCGCCTTGTCTTTACTTACTTAACCTCTTATTCAGATCTTCCACCATTTTTTCTATTTGATCATCAGTCATTCCATGCACCAATGCCCCTTGTTCTAAAGTTTCCATTGATGCCGCCATACAACCAACACAATGAAACCCATATTCTTCGGTTAGCACTGCAGCTAAATCTGGATTTTGCTCCACCAAGTCTAAAATTAAAATATCTTTGGTAATTTTCGTTTTATTTTTCATAGTTAAATTATATCAAAAATGTTAAAATCAATTGTCCTACCAAAAGCAGAACTTTAAGAAGGTGTTTTTTCTAGCTAACCAACTTAAATGGGAAACGTTTTTTTAGAGTTTGCGCTCTAAAATAGTTTTCCGCCACGTTTTTTCAGCGTGGAAAAGCCATTATTGAAGAAAACTTTTGGTGGGACTTTTTATTTCAACTCCTTTTTTACTCGATCTAAAATCATTTTCAAACTTTTTTCGTTTTTCAAAGCTTCAATTTTAATAGTTTCCTTAAATTTATTTTCAAAATACTCTGGGTCATCTAAATACTGGTACAAAAAATTAACCAATTCACTACTTTTTTCCCTAACCCACCCTAATTTCTTCTTCTTAATTAAATCAACATTACCATCCTCTTGACCACCAATATGAGTAATTGCCACAAACGGTTTTTGGCAAGCCACACTGTCAAATAAAAAATTTGGACCCGCTTTCCCAAAAATAATATCTGACACTCCCAAAACCTCCGCCATATTATCAATCCATCCCATATTTTTAATAATAACCACATCGTCTTTTCTTAATTTAGTTAAAATCTTGCAATATTTATCCACCAACTTATATGAAAATTTATCCACTCCAGTATTAATTATAAAAGTCACTTTACTTTTAAGAAAAATTAAAGTTGGTAACAATTTTGGTAATGCACTTGTTCCCAAACTTCCGCCCCCAACAAAAATTACCGGTCTATCATCTTTAATTCCTAATTTTTTTCTGACCTTCTTTTTATCAATTTTTTTATACATTTCCGGCCTCACCCACCAACCAGTCTTCAATATTTCATTTTTCCTAATATCATATTTCAAGGCTAATTTTTCTCCAATATCGTCATAAACTATATTTAAATCACAACCTTTCACAAACGAAATTGGATTAATTGTCCACGGATCAGCAACTATTGTCCATAATTTAAACTGTCTATTTTCTTCCTTTCTCCAATCGGCCAAACTATGTGAATGAATAAAATATGCTGAAATTATTAAATCTGGCTTTATTTTATTAACTTCTTTTTTTAATCTAGGTAAGTTAAAAACAGTACTCTTGCGCATTAAATCTCTGGCAAATTTTATATCAAAAACCTTAGCTGCCCATCGATTAGAAACCGGCAAATACCGATAAGCAAAAGTATACAAATCATCTCCAATCCCAGTTTCCGCCTTAATTTCAGCATAAACAACCTCATAATCATTTTCTCTTTCGTGTTCTTTAAGAAAGTTAAAAATCGCCTTAGCTATCGACCTATGACCCCACGGCATATGATCAGTCAACACCAAAATCTTTTTCTTTTGCATGTTCTTATTATATAATACCCTACTGCCTAAGTAGCTCAGTTGGTTAGAGCAGCTGTTTTGTAAACAGCAGGTCGTGAGTTCGAATCCCACCTTAGGCTCATTTTTATTTAACTTTTTGATACAATATCAAAGTATCAATTGTGCCCGGATAGCTCAGTTGGTAGAGCATCCCCTTGGTAAGGGGAAGGTCATGAATTCGAGTTTCATTCCGGGCTCAAAAATTTTTCAATAAATTGGAGGGGTGCTCCGAATGGTAAGGAACTTGTTTTGAAAACAAGCGTCAGCAA
>CAYRMT010000033.1:3318-6633 GCA_964425635.1 uncultured Gammaproteobacteria bacterium | reverse complement strand
ACCATATATAACTGATTAATAATCAGATATAATTCAAATCATGACCGTTAGAGAAAGGATTAGGCTTATAAGTCAAAAAAAACAAAATTCCATCCTATCGGCATCTTTAGTTTTAGCTATAGCTTTTAGTGTTTCCTCTATTCTAGGTCTTTTAAGAAATCGTTTTCTTTATGCCGAGTTCTTTTCCTGTTGTGTTGCTGATCTTGATGTTTACAATGCTGCTTTTCGTATTCCAGATTTAATATTTAAACTTTTAGTCACTGGCGTCTTGTCTGCCTCTTTTATCCCTGTTTTTTCGAGTTATTTACACAAAAACAAAAAAACCGCCGACGAAATTGCCTCAACTGTCATCAATCTTCTTTTAATTGCTTTCATTTTTATTTCCATAATTGTTTTTATTTTTATTAAACCAATCTCTGGTTTAATTGCTGCTGGTTTTTCTCCTGACCAAATATCTTTAATGGCCAGTCTTAGCCGTATTTTGCTTTTTGCCCAAATATTTTTTCTACTTAGTAATTTTGCTTCAGCCATTTTACAAGTTAATCAAATTTTTATTGTCCCTGCTATTACCCCCATTATCTACAATATTTTTATTATCATCAGTATTTTTACTTTGGCGCCAATGTTTGGTATTTATGGTGTGACCATTGGTGCTGTTGTTGGTGCCTTTTTCCATTTAGCCATTCAAATACCTGTAGTTCGTCGCCAAGGTTTTGTTTATTACCCAATAATTAAAACCAAACTGAGCGGAGTCAGAGAAATTTTTAGACTTATGGTGCCAAGAATTTTTTCCCTAGGATTAGGGGAAATAGAAAGTACAATCACTTTGTTTTTCGCCAGTACCTTAGCTTCAGGATCAATTTCCCTTTTTAACCTAGCTCTTCAATTCATGTACTTACCTAGTCGTATATTTGGTACAACCGTCGGACAAGCATCTCTTCCAATCCTTTCTAAAAACATAGCTCGAAACGATTTAAATACTTTCAGAAACACTGTCAGTAAAATTATAAATCAAAGTTTATTTATTGCTCTTCCTGTTAGTGTCTTGATTTTAGTGGAAAGAGTCTCTATCGTTAGAATTTTATATGGATCTCAAGAGTTTCCTTGGTCAGCAACCATTCTAACTTCTAGAATTTTAGCTTTTTTGGTCCCCGGAATTGTTTGTCAGGCCATAATCCAAATTCTAGTCCGATCATTCTATGCTCTTCACAACACCAAAATTCCTTTTTTCGTTTCAGCCGCTTCTCTAACAATAAACATTGCTACTAGTTTTTATTTTGTCAATTTTACCAGTTTTGGTGTTATTGGTTTAGCCATTAGTGCATCCATTGGTAACTTGGTTCAGCTTTTTGGATTATTAATCATGTTTATTAAAATTGTCGATGGCTTTAATTGGTCCAATACCTTCAGTAAATTTTATAAAATATTAATTTCTTCAATTCTAATGGGAGCGGCCAGTTGGTTGTCAATAAAATTCCTAGACCTTTTTATTCTCGACACCACTCATTTTATTCCCGTATTAACATTAATGATAATTTCCGCAATTATTGGTTTATTCACATATGTTGTTGCAGTGAATTTTTTGAAGATGGAGGAAATTAAAGATTACAAAAAATATTATCTCAAATTTAAGGATTTTATTTTCCACAAATAGTCATATATACTAAATGTATGGCTATTAAGAAAGAACCGTCTCTTCTCCCTGAATCGGAAAACCCTAGATCATTTGAAGCACGTTTTTTTAAATGGCTTACCACTACCGGTAGAGTTACTATTGTTTTAACCGAACTCATTGTTATTTCTGTTTTTATTTCTCGTTTTTGGCTCGATCGCAAAAATTCAGATTTATCAGAAATTGTTCGCCAGAAACAGGCGATTTTGGAAAGCACAGCTCCATTTGAAACCGAATTCATCAAATTACAAAAAAGATTGTCCTTCATTAAGAATTTTTATTCCAATCAACTAGGATATGACAAACAAATTAATTCTTTAATTTCCAGTACACCAACAGACCTTTTTTACAACAAAATTTCTGCCTCCACAGATACTACTACTAAAAACACGGTCATTAATGCATCTTTAATTGCCTACAAAGAGGAAAGTATTGTTTCGTTTATAACCAATCTCACCCTAAATCCCGATATTAAACAAGTAGATATCACTAAAATTGAAAAAAAAGAAAAGGAAAATCAATATTCAATTTCTATAGTTTTATATTTTAACTCGAATAAAACTTAAACCGAAAAATGATATACAACAAAAATTGGTTCCAATTACAGCCTATGTATAGCTTTATTCGGAAGCAAGCGGAAAATGAAAAATTTTTAAGATACCTAGAAATTGGTGGCACCTTTACATTAATCGCTATTTTTTTATTTTTTGCTATCATGCCCACTATGACCACAATTTCTTCTCTCTTGGGTGAAATAAAATCAAAAGAAAATTTTATCGAAAAAGCCAATAAAAAAATAACAAATATAATTAAATCTCAAGAAAATTACTCCCAAATGCAGGAAAAATATTCTTTGATTGAAGAAAGTTTCCCTTCGCAGTCACGGTTTTATATAAGTGCTTCTAATATCGCAACCCTTTTTAAAAATTCATCGTTAGAAATAGATCAACTAAATTTAAATTTAGACAATAAAAACACTCAAGAAGAAAATGCTGGACAATTCTTCAAAACTTATCAAATAGATATAAGCGGTATTGGAACATATTCTACTGTTATGGATATGCTTAATAAAATATCAAACAACCGTCGCCTTTTAAATGTTTCAAACGTTCAAATAAACCAAATAGAAACTAAAAATAATGAATTTAATCCAAAAAACATTAAAATTAGTCTCTCTAATGATTTATTTTTTCTACCAGATAATTAAATGAAAAAAATAAAAATGTCCTTCTATTTTGTTTTTGTTTCTTTTTTTACTTTTTTAACTATTTTTTTTTCAATAGTTCAAAAAAGTTATTTTAGTTTTATAACCCCTCAAAAAATAATTGAAAAAGATTCGTTACTGAGTGATTTTAGCCCAAATTTAGACCTTACCGTTATTTCTACAATTGAATCTAAAAATAAAAATACTGATGAACCGTTTGATTTTTCAATCATAAAACCAAAACAAACTTTAAATAAAACCACACCAACACCAACCATAGCCCCTGACAATCAGGGCTCAGTAGAAACTATTACAGAGATAGAAATTACGCCAACACCTACTCTTACATCAATAACAGCACCTCAAACCGAGGCCGCAACCAGCGCCGCAACCAGCGCCGCAACCAGCGCCGCAACCAGCGCCGCAACCAGCGCCGCAA
>CAYRMT010000033.1:0-3218 GCA_964425635.1 uncultured Gammaproteobacteria bacterium | reverse complement strand
CCAGCGCCGTAACATCAATTAAGAGTAGTTCAGTATCAACTTCTACACAATAATGTTAAAAGAAAAAAAAATTCCAACAATTTTAGGCCTGATAATTTTAATAAGTGGAGTTTTTGTTGGAGTTTTTTTAACCAACCAAAAAACTAGTTTTACTTCTAAAGCTAGTGATAATTGCAAACCAAAAAATTTTCAAATAACCAATATTACTAATAGTGCCGCTTCTATTTCCTTTGTAACCGAATCAATGTGTTTATCATCATTGTCTATCAACAATCAAATAATTGAAAATGAAGCCACGGTTAATGTTGGTCAAAAAAGTAAAATCCATTATTTTGATATTAACAATCTTAATGCTGGCTCAGAATACAGCTTTTCTCTTATTACAAACGGTACAACATATAAAGAATCTTCATACTTATTTAAAACAGCTACAAACCCCAGTGGTCAAATTCCTTCGTCAAATTTAGCTTGGGGTAGAGTTTTTACCCCAGAGCTTAAGGCGGCCAAAAAGGTAATTGTTTTTGTTAATATTCCTGGGGCATCACCCTTATCAGCCTTAGTAACTTCATTAGGAAATTGGAATATTTCTTTGGCCAATAGTTTTAATGAGTCAAAAACAGGGAGGTTCACTCCGACAAAAAACATTTCAGAAGAAATTATTGTTATTGATCAAGAAAATCAAATAACCCAAATTACTGGTAATACTTCAAATAATGATCCAACTCCGGATATTATCTTAGGCCAAAATCAATTTTCATCCACTGTTACTTATGATACTAAAACCGATACCGGATCATTGTCTTCAATCACCCCGATTTCAGACTCAAAAGAATTAGATATTTTAAATCCAAAAGAAAATGAGTCTATTTCTACTCAAAAACCGGATTTTTTTGGAACCGGGCCAATTAACTCTACAATTAAAATCGAAATTCATTCATCAACACCATATAATGGTGAAGTTACTGTTAATAATGATGGTTCTTGGAATTGGTCTCCCCCATCAAATTTAGAACCAGGCGAACACACCATCACTGCTACAGTAATTGTTAATGGAGTAGAAAAAGCAATAACTAGAAATTTTACGGTTCTTGCTTCAGATGGAAATCTTGCTTATTCAGCCTCACCGTCAGCTTCCGCAACTAACACCCAAACACCTACTACAACACCGACTACCATTCCAACTCCAACCCCCACCATAAAAATTATCCCCACTGAAACCATTACTCTCTCTATTACTTCTACTCCAACCTCAACCTTAAGTCCGACCAATATACCAATAACCTCAGTTAGTACCAGCTCTGGTATTCCAAAAACCGGCAACACTGCTCCTACAATTTTATTGCTCTTAATAGCCTCATCGTTTATTGTTTTTTCTTTTTTTCTCTAAGAAAAAAAGAAAAATGATATCATATTATACTAATGCTTGGAATTAAAAAAATAAATTCTATTTTTGAAGAGATTCGTCCTACCCAATGGACAAAGAATTTGGCTATTTTTTCAGCCATAATTTTAAATGGACAACTTTTTAATTATCAGCTTTTTATTCCTAATTTTTTTGCTTTTATAGCTTTTTGTTTTTTATCATCTTCATCATACGTTATTAACGATCTCGTTGACGCTAAAAAGGATCGACTTCACCCAGTTAAAAAAAATCGTCCAATTGCTCGTGGTGATATTTCAGAATCAGCTGGTATTTTTATTGCGTTTTTACTTTTATTTTCAGGGTTAGGAATAACCATTTTTATTAGTTACAACTTTTTCATTTTTTCTCTTATCTTTATTCTTCTACAATATTCTTATTCCTTATTTCTAAAAAAGAAAGCCATTATCGATATTATGGGGATAGCTTTGTTTTTTATAATTCGTGCCTTTGCTGGTGAAATCGTAACAGGTTACCATCTTCCAATTTGGATTATGTTAACTGTCATTTTTTTATCTTTATTTATTGCCAGTGGTAAACGTCGTAGCGAGCTAGTTAACAGTGGTATTAAAGCCAGATCCTCCCTTGCTGGTTATGGAAAGACTCTCTTAAACTTCTACACCACCATGTTCGCTGTTTGTACCCTAGTATGTTATGCATTGTTTACTTTTTTTGAGGAATCAGTTAGTTTCACTGGTTCAGGGTTTTTACATCAATTTCTCTTAGATTATTTTCCAAACGCATTGAATCGGAAATGGTACATGATCACTCTTTTACCAGTAATTTTCGGAATTATGCGCTATGGCCAAATAATTTTTGAAATGCAAGAAGGTGAGAGGCCAGAAAGGGTAATTGCTACAGATATACCCATTTTACTTTCAGTCCTAATTTGGGGACTGATGATAATTGGCATTATCTATGCAATTTAAAAAAATTCAAAAAATTTTAATCCCGTTTTTTTTAATTTTTCTTACTTTTTTTACTCGTTTTTATTCACTAGATTGGGGCCAGGGTTATTTTTTTAATCCAGATGAAAACAATATGGCCATTGCTGTTTCCAGAATGACACCATTGGATCTTAATCCACATTTTTTTGCTTACGGACAATTCCCTCTTTTTTTAACTTTTTTTACAACTCCTGATCATAATTTTCCCACCATAATTTTAACTTTACGTTTTTGGTCAGCTGTCTTTTCGTCTTTATCTATTTTATTTTTTTATTTGGTTGCCAAAAATATTTTTAAGTCTAAAAAAATAAGTTATATTTTTGTATTCCTTTTAATTTTTAGTCCAGGACTAATTCAATTAGCTCACTTTGGAACCACCGAATCTATTCTCCTTTTTGTTTTTTCTGTCAATATTTTTTTGTCACTAAAATATTATCAAACCGAAGAAAAACTCTTTTTTTTATTTTCCATTTTAATTAGTGCCATTGGTCTTGCTTCTAAGATAACTGCTGTTTTTTTTGTTTTACCGTTTTACCTCTGTTTTTTATTAATTTTTTTAAAAAATAAAAAAATTCCAAATTTCATTTTTTCCATTTTCATTTTCACCATTTTAATTTTATTTTTATCATTTCTTTTTTCCCCTTTTAATATCATCAAATTTTCCGATTTTAAATCAGCTATGGATTATGAAACTTCTGTTGCTGTTGGCACTAGTAAAGTTTTTTATACTCGTCAATTTGAAAATTCTCTACCATATTTTTTTCAATTAAAAAATATTTTTCCATATACCAATGGAATTTTTATTTTTATTTTTTCTTTTATTGGTTTTTTAATTTTTTTAAAAAGTAAAA
>CAYRMT010000032.1:0-6646 GCA_964425635.1 uncultured Gammaproteobacteria bacterium | reverse complement strand
CTATTTTATTAAAAGGAAAAATAGGCGAAACTTACTGTATCGGTGGTCTTAAAAAGGGCACTAGTAATATTGATTTAGTTAAAACCATTTTAGATATAATGGGAAAAACCCAAAAAGACATTGAATATGTTGCCGATCGTCCAGCCCACGATAATTATGCTGTTAATTGGGATAAAATTAATAAAGAATTAGGTTGGAAACCAAAATATGATTTGGAAACTGGTTTAGAACAAACCATTGAGTGGTACACCGACAATCAAGTTTGGTATCAAGATACCAAACTTGAAGCTGAAGAATTTTACAAGAAGTTAAATAAACAAAAATAATGCCAAATTTTCTTAAAACTAAAATCGAAGGTCTAGTTATTATTGAACCATCAGTTTTCCCCGATGATCGTGGTTTCTTTATGGAAAGCTACAATCAAAAAGTTTTTGTCGACAACGGCATCGATGTAGTCTTTGTTCAAGATAATCATTCTCGATCCACCAAAGGCGTTTTGCGTGGTCTTCATTTTCAAAAACCACCATTTGCTCAAGATAAATTGGTTCGTTGCACTCGCGGAGAAGTTTTAGACGTCGCTGTTGATATTCGTAAAGATTCCCTAACTTTTGGTCAATACGAATCAGTGCTTCTAACTGAAGAAAACAAAAAAATGTTTTTTATTCCCAAAGGTTTTGCTCATGCCTTTTTAGTTCTTTCCGACATTGCCGATTTTCAATATAAATGCAGCCAATTTTATAATAAAGAATCTGAAGGTGGTATTCTTTGGAACGATCCAGAAATTGGAATTGATTGGCCAAAATTAGAATCAGATTTTATTTTATCCGAAAAAGACAAACTCTGGCCAAAATTAGAAGAAATTAAAAATAACCCAATTTTTTAAATATGCAAAAAATTATTGGTACCGGCCTATCCGGTCTAGTTGGTAGCCGTATAGTTGAACTATTAAAAGATAAATTTGAGTTTGTCGATTTTTCTCTCGATAGTGGTGTTAATCTCTTAGATCAACAAAGTTTAAGCCAAGCTTTCGAAAAAAATAAAGATGCTGTTGCCGTTCTACATTTAGCTGCTTTTACCGACACTAATGCCGCTTGGGAGCAAAAAGGGGACAATTCTGGAATTTGTTACCAACTCAATGTTGAAGGCACCAGAAATATTTTAAATTTAGCCCAAAAATATAACCAATATTTAATTTATATTTCCACCGATTTTGTTTTTGACGGCACCAAAACCACTCCTTATATTGAAACCGACACTCCTAATCCCATTGAATGGTATGGTGAAACCAAATATTTTGGCGAAAAAGTCATTACCGATTCTGGTTATACTAATTACAATATATCTCGTATTACTTATCCTTATCGGGCCAAATTTGAACCAAAAGTCGATATTATTCGCAAAGTTTTAACTAAACTTCAAAACAATGAACCAGTCAAAATGTTTTCAGACCAAATTTGCACTTATACTTTTATTGATGATATTGCCGAAAGTTTAGGATATTTTTTAGACAACAAAACTACTGGAATTTACCATTTAGTTGGTTCATCATCTCATTCTCCATATGAAATGTGTCTAGAAATAGCTAAGGCCTTTAATTTAAATAAGGATTTAATTTCGGCCAGCAGTTTGGAAGAATATATTAAATCTCAACCAGCTGGTTCTCGTCCTTGGCAAAAAACTTTAATTACTTCAAATCAAAAAGTCACCAATCTTGGCCTAAAATTCAAAACTCTCTCTGAAGGCTTAGAAGAAATTAAAAAACAATTATCTACTAATTAAAATCGTCTCTATCCCCAATTCTTCTGCTGGTTTTAGGTCGGTTTCATAAGAATCACCTACTACTAAAACCTTTTCAATATCTACATTTTTTAACAAACTTTCCCAAAGCATCGGCTTATCAATTGGATCTCCTGTAATTAATTCACCTGGATATTTCCTTAATAATTTTTTAAGGCGTCTAGTTTTTTTTCTCGATGAATATTCGGGATCATATTCTAAACTTGCTTCATCGTCAATCCGTCTCACTTTTAAAACAGAATCACTTCCTGTTACCCAAACTATATTAATTTTTTTTTCTTTAATTTTTTCCAAAAAAGAAATAGCATCAGTATAAAACCTTTCATATTTAGCTACAGACCTCCAAAAAATTTGGCGTATTCTCTTTATTTCTTTGGCATTTAATTTCAACCCTAATTCCTCAGCCGCCACCATTGCCATTACTTCTCTAGACCAATGTTTTAACCCGTATTTATGCACAATATTAGGTTGATAAAACTCTACCCTTTCCATTATTTTTGCGAATCTTTTTTGTTCGTCTGGTGTCAAATTATTTAATCCTCTTTTCCCCTTTAAAATTAAATTATAGATATTGCCAATTTTTTCACCCATCTTAGGAATAAATTTATTAATTCTCTCCATACCCTTTTTACTTCCAGCATCCAAATCTAAAACAGTGTAATCAATATCCAAAAAAATTTTTTCAAAATTACTACCGTCAATTAAATCTAAAACTTCCTTTTTGTCTAATCTATCTATCTTCATTATTTTTGATCAATTTTACCAATTTTTTTACTTCTTTTACAGCAAAATTAATTCCCCTGTCTTCCGGGTAAATTTGAGAAAAATTTAATTGATACAAATTTTTTCCAATTTTATACTCTGGGGCTTTATAATTTTTTGTAACAATATGCTGTGCGTTTTTAAATCTAAAAATCTTTTTTTCTAAAACCTGCTTTTCGTCAAATTCCTGTTTAATTTTCTTTAAATATTCAAACCATTCCTTTTCAATTTTTTCATCTGAAAGTTTAAAATATTCATGATTTTGTGGCACATAAGTCCCCAAATAATAAATATTTTTTCCATTATATCCACCATTTTTTAACAAATTATTGTGTTGCACCATCACCAAAAAAGGGGATTTTAAATCATTAATATTATGCCAATAATATTCGCTCAAACTTTGGGTTGAACTAAAAACCAAATCAACCGCCCCAATATAATCAACACCTTTAATCGGTCTCGTATCAATCACCAAATCAAATTTTCTCTTCAACTCTTCAACATTAACAATTTCTTTATTAATAACTCTTACTTTTTCTTTTAATTTATTAATAATTTGAATAAAACCACCATCCATATACCCCAACACCTCTTCTCCTTTTTCGTTGGTCGATCCGCCTCGAGTATGAATTCTCGCCCACAACCAGGCCATTGAAATTTTTTGGTAATATTCGTGAAATTTTCCTTTTAAAAGAGGTTTCCAAATCACTTCATAAGCCTTTTTTCCAGCCCATTTTTCCATCCATTCTGTTGCAGTAATATCTTCATATTTTTTCCAAGCCCCATCAAATTTGAGCCATAAATAAATTAAACCAAGCCTAAATTTATCAATAAATCCCAATCCTTTAAATTTCAGTAAATCAATTGCGCCTAAAAATGGGTACATTTTGCCATTGTAATAAAGCCCGATTGAGCTTTTATGCCATCTAAGTTTGTTTTGCAGACCCAATTCTTCAATCAAATCAATTATTTCTTTATCAGTTTTAAAAATGTGGTGATAAGTTTTTTCCAATTTTTCTCCCTCAATCTCAAAATCCGACAATAATCCACCAACTTCTTTTTCTTTTTCAAAGACTGTTACCACATACCCTTTTTTTGATAATTCATATCCTATCGTCAAACCGCCAATCCCTGCGCCAATAATCGCTACTTTTTTTTGCATAAATTATGGTATCATAAGTCCATCCGCTGTTGCTTGAAGTGCAACAGTTTTTATTATCATTTATCATTAATAATGGCCGAACAAATTAAACTTACTAAAAATCGTGACTTACCTATTGATAAAGTCCGAAACATCGGAATTATCGCTCACATTGATGGAGGTAAAACCACTACTACTGAAAGAATTTTATTTTACACCGGTAAAATCCATAAAATTGGTTCTGTTGACGAAGGTTCAACTACTACTGATTCCATGGCCCAAGAAAAAGAGCGTGGTATTACTATTCAATCCGCTTGTATCACTACCTTTTGGAAAGATTATCGTTTAAATATTATCGACACTCCTGGGCACGTCGATTTTACTGCCGAAGTGGAAAGATCCCTTCGTGTTCTCGACGGAGCCATTATGATTTTCGATGGAAATGCCGGTGTTCAGGCACAATCTGAAACAGTTTGGCGCCAGGCCGACAAATATGGGGTTCCTCGAATTACTTTTGTTAATAAAATGGATAAAATCGGTGCTTCCTTTCAGAATACTCTAAACAGCATTACCGAAAAACTTCGTGCCCCCATTTGTCCTGTTGTTATTCCTGTTGGTGAGGAACATGACCATGTTGGTGTTGTCGATTTAATGAACATGGAAATGATTGTTTACGATAAAGATGAAGAAGGAATGGATTTTACCAGAAAACCTGTTACTGAAGAATATAAAGAAAAAGCCCTTAAAGCTCGTGCCGAAATGGTTGAAAAAATCGCTGGGGAGGATGAAGTCTTAATGGAAAAATTCTTAAATGACGAAGAAATTTCTGTTGCAGAATTAAAAGCCACTTTAAGAAAAGCTACTATCGACAGAAAACTTTTTCCTGTTTACTGTGGTGCCTCTTGGAGAAATAAGGGTATTCATCCAATTCTCGATGGTATAGTTGATTATCTTCCCTCTCCACTAGACCTTCCTCCAATTGAAGGCTACAACCCAGAAAACAATGAACCAATTTATCGAAAACCTTTAAAAACAGAGCCATTATCAGCCCTTCTTTTTAAAGTCCAGTCCGATCCACATGTGGGAACTTTATCCTATGTTAGGGTATACTCTGGTACTTTAAAAGCTGGTTCTGAAGTTTATAATACGACCAAAGGTAAAAGTGAACGCATTGGTCGTTTACTTTTAATGCACGCCGATAAAAGAGAAGGTCTTGAAGAAGGTTTTGCTGGTGAAATCGTGGCATGTATTGGTTTAAAAGAATCCACCACTGGTGACACTCTTTGTGATTCAAATAATATTATTTCACTTTCTCCAATTCAATTCTCTGAACCAGTCATTTCTCTTTCAGTTGAACCAGCCACTGCTGATGATCAAGAAAAAATGGGTACCGCTCTCAACCGTCTAGCCATCGAAGATCCAACTTTTAGAGTTAGCTACAACCAAGAAACCGGCCAAACTATTATTGCCGGCATGGGCGAACTTTATCTCGAAATTATCGTCGATCGTCTTAAAAGAGAATTTGGTGTCAATGTTAAAACTGGCGCTCCTCAAGTTGCTTACCGTGAAACTATTTCAGCCCCAGCCGAAGGTGAAGGTAAATATATTCATCAATCAGGTGGTCATGGTCAATATGGTCACTGTAAAATTAAAGTCGAACCAAAAGAAAGAGGTGAGGGATATGAGTTTGTCAATGCAGTCAAAGGCGGCGCTATTCCAGCCAATTTTATTCCTGCTATCGAAAAAGGTGTCAAAGAAACGCTCCAAAAGGGTATTATTGCTGGCTTTCCAGCCACCGATATCAAAGTCACTGTTTATGATGGAACTTACCACGAAGTTGATTCTTCCGAAATGGCTTTCAAATTAGCCGGAGCGTATGCTATTAAAGACGCTTTCGCTGCTGCCAGACCTTTAATTATCGAGCCAATCATGAAATTTGAAGTTAGTACTCCTTCCGAATTTTTAGGAACTGTTATTGGTGATCTTTCTAGTCGTCGTGGTCAAATTAATGGCACAGAAGATAGTCATGGCTTTAGTACTATTCATGCCTTTGTTCCTCTCGAATCAATTGGTGGTTATGCCACTGTTATTCGAAGCTTAACTCAAGGTCGAGGATCATTCTATATGGAACCATGTCGCTACGACCCAGTTCCTCGTGATATTCAAGAAAAATTAACTACTAAAACTGGTTCAGCAGAATAAAATAGTTTTGTCTCTAATTAAATACCCCGTGTTGACGGGGTATTTTTATGCTAAAATTTTATTTAACTCGATTTAGATTATTTTTATTCTAAAAAAAGGCATTAAATTGCTTAGTTTTGTATGTTGCAAAGCTTCGGCCTAGCTGATACAATCTAAAAGCATTTTAATCTAAAATTATTAATTCAATTTAGTCTTAAAGAAGACAATAAATAAAAAAGGAGAAAAACATGGCAGCAGATACTTATAAAAGAACTAAGCCACACGTTAACGTTGGTACTATCGGCCACGTCGATCATGGTAAAACCACTTTAACCGCAGCTATTTCATCAATTCAAGGCGGGGGAAAATCATATGCTGATATCGCCAAAGGTGGTACAGTTCGTGACGCTTCTAAAATCGTTACTATCGCTATTTCCCACATTGAATACGAAACTGAAAAAAGACATTATGCTCATATCGATTGTCCAGGACACGCTGATTATGTTAAAAACATGATTACTGGTGCTGCTCAAATGGACGGAGCCATCCTCGTTGTTTCTGCACCGGATGGTCCAATGCCACAAACTCGTGAACACGTTTTGTTAGCCAACCAAGTTAACGTTCCAAAATTGGTCGTTTTCTTAAACAAATGCGATCTCGTTACTGATCCTGAATTCTTAGATTTAGTTGAAATGGAAATTCGTGACTTATTAACCAAATATGGTTTTCCAGGCGATGAAACTCCAATTATCCGAGGTTCTGCTC
>CAYRMT010000031.1:0-6748 GCA_964425635.1 uncultured Gammaproteobacteria bacterium | reverse complement strand
TCACCACCACATTCTGGACAATTTTTTTGAGTATCAATTATTTCCTTATTTATGGCAACTTTACATTTTTCACAAAGATAAATAGTGTCTTCACCGTTTTCGTTTATGGTTTGAAATTCATGGGAAAATTGACTAAAAGCACCGCCAGAGGCAAAAGTTAAAACAGTAATATCATCAAGTTCTAATCTTTTATAAATTTCAAAATAAGCTTTTTTGACAATTTCGTAATAACGATTTAAATCTTCTTCGTCGACATGAAAAGAATAAAGATCTTTCATGTTAAATTCACGACCACGAAGCAAACCGGATTTAGCTCTAGCTTCGTTTCGAAATTTGTTTTGGATTTGATAGACAGCAACTGGTAAATCACGATAAGAAAAAAGATATTTTTGGGCCAAAGGAGTGACGACCTCCTCATGAGTGGGATTTAAAACTAAATCAGTGTCGCCTTGACCTTTAAAATGGAAAAGAACGTCCATATTGTTACGACCAGTGGTGATCCAACTTTCATTTTGAGTCATGGCTGGCATTAAAATTTCTTGGCAGCCGATTTTATCCATTTCTTCGCGAACGATATTTTGGATTTTAATTAAAACACGCAAACCTAAGGGTAAATAATTATAAACACCAGAAATTTCTTTTTGAATGAAACCACCCTGGGTTAATAATTTAGCATTAATACTGTCGGCATCAGAGGCAACAGTTTTACTGGTTTTACCGAAAAGTTGTGAGTATCTCATGGCTTTATTATAGCTTATGATTTTATGAATTAGGATATAATATCTTTATGGGAGAAAGAAGTTGTCCTGATTGTGTGGTTGGTGGTGAATATTGTTTTAAAGATAAAGTGGATAGAATTGTTTCTGAAATGAGCCCTAATGTTGATAAAAAAACACTTTTTAATAATGCTGCTGAGGCACACAATAAAATTAAAAAAGAAAGAGAAGAGGCAAGAAAAAAACTTTGCAATAAAATAAATGACATTGATCCAGATTATCCGGGAAAGAATTTACTTTAAACCTCGATCACTAATGGTAAGACCATTGGTTGGCGGCCGGTTTTTTTGTAAATAATTTCTTCAAGATAAGCCTGGACTTCTTCACGAATAAAATCCATGTTGGCTGGAGAACTGGTTGATTGTTTAAATTTATTAGCAACCTCTAATTTTAAAAAGTCCATAAGTTCGGTGTTTTCTTTCATAAAAACAAAACCACGACTAAGAATTACTGGCGGTTTACTTAGTTGACCAGATTCCTTGTCCATTAAAAGAACAACAGAGAACATACCATCTTCGGCTAATAATTTACGATCACGCAAAACAGTGGTGCCAACATCTCCTACTCCAAATCCATCGATTAAAACTTTTCTGATGGAAATATGATAATTAGTGTCTACTGTGCCATTGCCATGGAAAGTTACAGAACTATCGAAATCTGGCAAAATAACTTGATCCTCGCTGTAGCCTAATTTTTTGGCTATTTGTTGATAATCTTTAAGATGACGATAATTACCACCAATTGGTAATAAATATTTTGGTTTTAGTAAATTAATTAAAAGAGCATGTTCTTTTTGATAACCATGGCCAGAAACATGTAATTCTTCTTTTTCGCCATACATAACTTCGGCACCCATTTTAGAAAGGATGTCTATCATATTATAGATATTGGAAGTTGTTCCAGGAATGTAGTCTGGAGATGAAAAAATAACTTTATCACCAGACTTAATTTTTATCCTGTGTTTACCCATAATCATTTTACTTAAAGCAGAATCTGGTTGACCAGCAAAACCGGCAACTAAAAATAAAAGTTTATTTTCAGCAAAATTCTTGACTCTTTCGATGGGAATAATGTCTGTTTCGGTTAAGGTTACATAACCTAAATCTTTGGCAATACTGATAGCACGATCGACAGAAAAACCAACAATGACTATTTTTCGACCGACACTTTTACCGTATTCAATGGCCTGAGCCCAACGAATAATATTACTGGAAATTGAAGTGACAAAAACACGACCTTTGGCAGAAATTATTTCTTGTTTAAAATTTTGGGCAATTGAACCTTCTGATGGCGACCAACCCTCCTTGTCGGCACCTAAAGAGTCGGACATTAGGGCAATAACTTTCCCACTTTGGCCAATACGGGCGATATGTTGATAGTCGGCACCTTTGCCATCTAGAGGAAAAAGATCAAATTTAAAATCTGAACCATGATAAAAAATACCAATAGGAGTAGTGATGGCAAAATGGTAAGTGTCTGGAATCGAATGAGTAACTCTAATTGGATCAATAGTAAAAACACTTTTAACAATTGGCAAAGTTGCGTCATCAAAAGTTTGAATATTGGCGCGAATTTGAACTTCGCCAAGTCTGGCTTCAATAAAAGCAGCAGCTAATTTTGGAGCAAAAACTGGGATGTTTTGACCTAAAATTGGCAAAACAAAACGAATAGCACCAATATGATCTTCATGGCCAT
Organism: uncultured Gammaproteobacteria bacterium; assembly: GCA_964425635.1. GTDB lineage: Bacteria > Patescibacteriota > Microgenomatia > UBA12405 > UBA12405 > WARW01. The sequence continues at coordinate 4,277 of CAYRMT010000031.1, read as the reverse complement.
GAGTAATAAAAATACCTAAAATTCGGTCTTTTTTGTCTTGAAGATAATGAGTGTCAGGAATTTGAAGATCAACACCAAAAGCATCTTCTTCAGGAAATCCACAACCACAATCGACGATAATAATTTGACTTTTAGAAACATCACCACTGGGAATAAATTCGTAAACGAACATATTTTGAGTGACATCACCAAAGCCGCCAAGCGAGCTGATGCGAACCGAATCGGTACCAGAGTGATATTCTCTAACTTGATTAGGTGCTTTAATAATATTTGTTTTTTGTTTTAACATAAATGTAAATAATAAATAAAATCTCTACCACTGAGGCAAAAAGGTTTTGATGTTGGATTCATCAACAGTAACCTGTCTGGTTTTACCTTCTAAAATAATTTTAGCTACTTTGCGACACATGCCTTCAATATTGCGTTGAAGAGTGCGGACACCGGCGTCAAATCCAAGAGGCCTAACAATTTGAGGCCAAATATCGGCAGAAACATTTAAGTCTTCTTGAGTTAAACCATTGGCTTTAAGGGCTCTAGGTAAAAGATAATCTTTTGCAATAGTTATTTTTTCCTCGTCGGTATAGGAAGGCATTTGAATAACTTCCAAACGATCTAAAACAGCGGTGGCAATTCGAGAAGTGTTGTTGCAGGTGGCACAAAAAATTGCTTGTGAAAGATCAACCGGATAATCAATATAATGATCAACAAAACGACTATTTTGTTCTGGGTCGAGGATTTCGACCAAAACTCCCATAATAGTGTTTAGAGCATCGTCGGCAACACGATCGATTTCATCTAATAAAATAACTGGATTATTACTCTTACAATTGACCAGACCTTTAATGATTTGTCCTGGTTCATTATCCGGATTAATACGGGAATGACCACGCAGATAATTAGCATCACCTAGACCACCAAAAGGAATTCTAATAAGTTCCCTGCCTAAAACTTTGGCAATTGATTTAGCCATAGTGGTTTTACCAGTACCAACCAAACCAACAAATAAAAGAACAGGTGCATGAACTGGCTCTCCAGGATTTCGAGTTTTTTGAAGAGCCATAACGGAAATATATTCTAAAATTCTTTCTTTGATGGTTTCTAAACCAAAATGTTCTTCGTCTAATTTTTCTTTGGCATAATTTAAATCCAAAATATCTTTAGTTTGAGTAAACCAAGGAACAGCGATAATCCAATCAATATATTTAGAAATGTTTTGATAGATCGGCCAAAACGATTCTTCGTTTTGAGAATTAATTTCTAATTGATCAAAAAGTTCTTGTAATTTAGAATTTAAACTTTCGGGGATTTTAACAGATGCAACTTTATCGGTCAGCCGTTTAATCGCCTCTTTAGTCGTTAATAAATTATCAGTCATTAAAAAATTATACAAGAATTTGGAACCAGTTGTTTGAATTATCTTCGTGGCCTAAATTCGCGACGATTGTCACCACGAGGTGGAGTGAAATTTCGAAAACCGGAAGTTCGATTATCCATCTGGCCTTCTGGTCGAGCTTCACCTGGATGAGCGGCTTTAAATTCAGGAGATGATAATTTAATTTGATGATTGTCGTTGAATCCAGCAATCTTGACGTTGATGTGATCACCAACCTTAATAATTGAAGATGGATCAGACAAGAAACCACCAGTCATTTCTGAGACATGAAGTAGGGCTTCTCGACCTGGTAAAAATTCAACAAAAGCGCCGAAATTTTCAACTCGAGTAACAACGCCTTCATAGTCTTCACCGACTTGGACTTCTTTAATCATTGACTCAATTTCATAAGCTGCCTTATCAATATTTTCCTGATTTTGGGAAGAAATAGAGGCTTTTCCGAAATCATCAATATCGATTTGGACATCATATTTTTCCATTAAGGCTTTGACAGTTTTACCACCACTACCGATAACTTCACCAATTTTGTCTTCTGGAAGACTGACCATGGTAATTTTGGGAGCAAATTCAGAAAGTTTTGATCGAGGAGCAGCTAAAACTGATTCCATTTTATCTAAAATTTGAAGTCTAGCTTTAGTACTGGCGACAAAAGTTTCGGTGATCATTTTTAAAGTGAGACCGGCTCTTTTGATATCTAATTGAATTGCAGTGATACCGTTTCTGGTACCAGTAATTTTGAAATCCATGTCGCCATTATGATCTTCAACACCAGCAATGTCGGTTAATAAAACAAAATTATCGTCGGTTTCGGCGACTAGACCAATTGAAATTCCAGCAACTTTGTCTTTGATAGGAACACCAGCATCCATTAAAGACATAGTAGATCCACAAGTGGAAGCCATAGAAGAAGAACCATTTTGAGACATAACTTCTGAAGTTAAAACAATGGTGTATGGAAATTCTTCTTCTGATGGAATAACTGGAACTAAAGCTTTTTCAGCGAGAGCACCATGACCAATTTCACGACGACCCGGACGACCAACTCGACCAGTTTGGCCGGTGGTGAAAGGAGCGGCGGAATAATAGTGGATATATCTTTTAGTGGTTTCACCACTAGAATCTTCTAAATATTGTTTTTCTGATAAAGGAGCAAGTGTAGAAATAGTAACAGCTTGGGTTAATCCTCTTTGGAAAAAGGCAGAACCATGGACACATGGTAAAACACCGGCCTCAATAGTTAAAGGGCGAATTTCGTCCATTTTTCGGTGATCGTAACGAATACCTTTTAAAGCTCTGGCTCGAAGATATTTCATAATAACCAAGTCAACAGCAGCAACTAAATGATTTTTAGAAACTTCTTCTGATTCAATTTTTGATTTATATTCTTCAAGAACTTGATCGACAATTTTTTCTTGACCAATCATGTGAGCACCATCAACACCTTCTTCTAAAAATTTTTCAACATCAGTCTTAATCTTAGAATCGATTTCTTCGATTAATTTTGGTGATGGACCAGCAGGCTCATATTTAATTTTTTCTTTACCACAAACTTTAGCCCAAGCAGCAATTTCTTTATTAATTTCATCACTAGTGGTTTTAGCCAATTCAATGGCTTTTAGAGCAATATCATTGGGGATAATGTTGGCATCGGCTTCAATCATGTTGACACCAGCCGGACCGGTACAAACTAAAAGATCTAAATTGGAATTTTTTAATTCTTCAGCTGAAGGATTTAAAACTAATTTTTCATCAACTAGACCAACACGAACTGCAGAAACGGGACCATTGAATGGGATGTCAGAAATAGCCAAAGCAGCAGCCGCGGCAGTAAAAGCAGGGATAACAACATCATGATTTTTATCGTTACTTAAAACGGTAGTAATAATTTGAACTTCGTTTAAGAAATCGGCCGGAAAAAGAGGACGAAGAGATCGGTCGATGATTCGACCAAAAAGGATAGCCGTGTCTGATTGACCACCGTCACGCTTAATCCATTTTCCACCTTTAATAATGCCACCAGCATAAAGTTTGTCGACAAATTCGATTGAAAGAGGGAAATAATCTTTAGAATCATCGGTCTTACCCATTAAAACAGTGGCTAAAACGGTAGTGTTGCCGTATTGAGCCACGACAGAGGCATTGGTTTGAGGAGCGAGTTTACCAGTAGAAAGGGTAATTTTTTTATCGCCTACTAAAATATCTTTTGTATTCATTTCCATAAATTAATTATAACTAAATTTAATATTATTTCTTAAGACCGAGAGATTTGATGATGGCAGTATATCTTTCAGGGCTGTGCACAGAAATATAGCGAAGCAAACGGCGTCTTTTGGAAATTTTGCTTAAAATTCCACGTTTAGCTGGAGAATCGTGTTTGTTGTCGGTTAAATGACCTTGGAGTTTTTCGATTTCTTTACTTAAAATAGCGATTTGGACTTCGGGAGAACCAGTGTCACCTTTATCTTGAGCGTACTTAGTAATAATTTCTTGTTTTTCTTCTTTGGTTAATGCCATAGAGTTATTCGGCTATTATCGGTTAATTTATAATGTTTTGGAATGGCTCCCAAAAGACCGACGAATAGTCAGGTGAGATTATAACATAAATTAAAAAATATTATTGATTGGTAACGGTAATTCTTTCTTAAAAATTTTTCAGTTTTTTATTGAGATTCTTTTGAAGGAAGATTCCATCTCGTTTGTTTTGGTACCTGTTCTTGCCATGTTTTCTCTATCATTGAACCATCAAGGTTTTTTTGAATCAGACGGTGTTCATATAAAGTGCTATCTTCATTAGAAGATATTGGATTCCCACATTCAATCTGATATAAGAATTCGGGAGATGACATGTTTTATTTGAAATTAAGATTATTGACCGTTTTGGGTG
>CAYRMT010000030.1:0-6772 GCA_964425635.1 uncultured Gammaproteobacteria bacterium | reverse complement strand
AAAGAAAAACCAGCTCCTTCTCAAATGATTAATCCTCAACCATTAATTTCTGCTCTCAACACTTTCTTCAGATCAAATCAACTTTCTGCTATTTTGGATCAAACCAATCCATTATCTGAATTAGATCTTTTACGAAGAGTCACAGTTGTTGGTGTCGGTGGTTTAACCAGGGAACGTGCCGCTTTCTCTATTCGAGACGTTCACAGTTCCCAATACGGTCGTATTTGTACTGTTCGTTCTCCAGAAGGTCCAAACATCGGTTTGGTTACCTACCTTGCTCTTTATTCCCAAATTAATAAATATGGGTTTTTAGAAGCACCTTTCAGAAAATTAGAAAAAACCAAAGGTGGTTTTACTTTTTCCAAAGATTTTATTTACCTCGATGCCGAAGATGAATACGAAAAGAAAATTACCCATTTAGATATTAAATTTGACGATAATTTCATCACCAAACAAGAATGGGTCCCAATTCGTTATCAAGGCGAATTTATTGAGGGTCCAATTGAACAAGTCGAATATGTTGATTTAGTTCCAAATCAAATTGTTGGTGCTTCTGCCTCACTTATTCCTTTTGTCGATCATGACGATGCCACCCGTGCTCTTATGGGTTCCCACATGCAGACTCAGGCTGTTCCTTTAATCGCTCCAGAATCTCCTTATGTCGGCACTGGTATGGAGGCTACTGTTACCACTTCCATGAGAAGAACAATTTTAGCCAAACATTCGGGTAAAGTTACTTTTGTTGATGGCAGTAAAATTGTTATTGCTCTTGATAAAAAAGCTACTGAATCAGGATGTGAAGCCAGTGAAATCAGTGAAGATGGCAAAACTGAAACTTATCATTTAACAAAATTTTTAAGAACTTCACCATACGGCACTTGCTACAACCAAAAAGCTGTAGTTGGTTTAGGCGATGTTGTTAAAGAAGGGGATCTGTTAATCGATGGACCATCAACTGATGGTGGCGAATTATCGATCGGTCGAAATCTTTTAGTCGCTTATGCTTCTATCGACGGTTTATCCTATGAAGATTCATTTTTAATTTCCGATCGTCTAGTTAAAGATGACGTTTTAACCAATATTCAAATTTATGAATATTCAGCTCAAGTCGTTGAAACCAAATTAGGTTCCGAAGAATTAACCAAAGATATACCCAATGTTTCTGAAAATGAATTGGCCAAATTAACAGAGGATGGTATTGTTATGATCGGTGCCACTGTTGGCCCAAACGATATTTTGGTTGGTAAAGTTGAACCTCGTGGCGAAAAAGAATTATCCGCAGAAGAAAGGCTTTTACGCGCCATCTTCGGTGAAAAAGCTCGTGAAGTTAAAGATACTTCTCTTCGTGTTGCCAATGGTGAAGGTGGTGTCGTTATTAAAGTCGATATTCTAGACAAAGATAATGGTGATGAATTAGATCCAGGTGTTAATAAGGTTGTTAAAGTTTACGTTGCTCAAATCCGACGTATTCAAGAAGGTGATAAAATCGCCGGAAGACACGGTAATAAAGGTTGTATTTGTAGAATCATGCCACAATACGACATGCCTCGTCTTGCCGATGGCACCCCAGTTGATTTAGTTATGTCACCTCTTTCCGTTGTTGCCCGTATGAATTTAGGTCAGATTCTAGAAGTCGCCCTAGGTTATGCCGGTTACAAACTTGGCAAAAAATACGCTGTTCCAGTTTTTGAAAAATATTCAGAAGAAGAAATCGGCGAAGAACTTAAAAGAGCTGGTCTTTCCACTACTCTTAAAACTCAACTTTATGATGGTCGAACTGGTGAGGCTTATGATCAAGAATCAGTTGTTGGTGTTGGTTACATCATTAAACTCGTTCACATGGTCGATGACAAAGTTCATGCTCGTTCTACCGGTCCATATTCTTTAGTCACCCAACAACCACTTGGTGGTAAAGCCAGAATGGGAGGTCAGCGACTCGGAGAAATGGAAGTTTGGGCTTTAGAAGCACATCGTGCCGCTCACACTCTTCAAGAGATGTTGACTCTTAAATCTGATGACATCGAAGGTCGCACTCACGCCTTCCAATCAATTATTAAAGGTCAACCAATTCCTGAGCCAGCCATTCCAGAATCTTTCAAAGTTTTAACCAAAGAGTTAGCTGGTTTAGCCCTAGATATTTCTCCAGTTGGTGTCAAAGAAACTGATGAAATTATCGAAGAAGAAACTTCAGCTCCAGTTGAAATTGATTCAAAAGAAATTGAACCAGAAATTCCAGTAGATATTGATGCTGAAATAGAAGGTTTAACAATTGCCGATGATTCGGCCCAATTAGATGATTCAAAGGAGGAACAATAATGTTTAAATTTAAAAGTATGATCGATTTTTCGGGACTTCAAATTAAATTAGCTTCTCCGGAAGAAATTTTATCTTGGTCCACCGGTGAAGTTATTAAACCAGAAACTATTAATTATCGAAGCTGGCGTCCAGAAAAAGATGGTCTTTTTTGTGAAAAGATTTTCGGACCAAGCCGTGATTATGAATGTTACTGTGGTAAATATAAAAAAATCCGATTTAAAGGCGTAATTTGTGATCGTTGTGGTGTCGAAGTCACTACTTCCAAAATTCGTCGTGAAAGAATGGGTCATATCACTTTGGCTGCCCCTGTCACTCATCTTTGGTATCTCAGAAACACTCCATCACCAATTGGTGTTATTTTAGATGTTCCTCAAAAAGATCTTGAATCGGTTGTTTATTTCACTAAATATTTAGTCACTTCTGTTGATGATTCCAAAAGAAAAGAAGCTTTGGAAAATTTAACCAACTATTCCACTAAAAGAATTGATCAAATCAATGTCGACACTAAAAACGTCATTGACAAAAAAACTGAAGAAACTGAAGAAGAGAAAAAAGAGCTTAAAACTAAAATTAAAAACAAAGATCAGCTTTTTATTGCCCAAGAAGAACGCGATATTAAATTAAAGCAAGATGTTCAAAAACTCGAGAACAAGGCTTTATCTGAAAAAAATCGTATCGAAGGCTTAATGAAATACTTGGAAGAGAAAATCCAAAGTCTTCAAGTTTTAAGTACAGTTTCTGACGAAGAAAGCTTTTATTTAACCCAATTTAAGGCAGATATTTTCTTCACTGCCAAAATGGGTGCCGAAGCTCTCTATGAAGTTTTAAAACAAATCGACATGGTCGAAACTGTTAAAAACCTCAAAAAAGAATTAAACAAAACCAGTTCTAAATTAAAGAAAAAGAAAATCATGTACAAAATCCGTATTTTAAACGGCATGATTGAAAATAAAATTAATCCAGAGTGGACAGTTCTTACTCAAGTTCCAGTTATTCCACCGGATTTACGTCCAATGGTTCAATTAACTGGTGGTCGCTTTGCCACTTCCGATTTAAACGATTTATATCGTCGTTTAATTAATCGAAATAATCGTCTTAAAAAATTACTAAAAATTGGTGCTCCAGAAATCATTTTACGAAATGAAAAAAGAATGCTTCAAGAATCAGTTGATCTTTTAATTGATGCTCAAAAAGCTTCCAAAAATAAAAGAAAGAATGCTAAACGTGTTCCACGTTCATTATCTGATCTTTTACGCGGCAAGAAAGGTCGTTTCCGACGTAACTTACTTGGTAAGCGTGTCGATTATTCTGGTCGTTCAGTTGTTGTTGTTGGTCCAGAATTAAGACTAAATCAAGTCGGTCTTCCAAAAGAAATCGCTCTTGAAATGTACCGACCATTTGTTCTTCGTGAACTTATGGCTAATGGAATTGCTCCAAACATTAAAAGTGCTAAAAATTTAATTGATCATCGCATTACTGAGGTTTATGATATTTTAGAAAAAGTAACCAAAGACAGCTACGTTCTCTTGAATCGTGCTCCAACTTTACACAAACTTTCTATCCAAGCTTTCAAACCAATTTTGGTCGATGGTTTAGCTATTCGTATTCACCCTTGTGTTTGTAAAGCTTTTAATGCTGACTTTGATGGAGATCAAATGGGTGTCTATTTACCTTTATCTATTGCCTCTCAAAGAGAAGCCAAGAAATTAATGTTGCCATCTCGCAATTTATTGAAACCAGCTGATGGTAATCCAGTTTCTGTTCCAACTCAGGAAATGGCTGTTGGTTGTTATTACATTACTTCAGTTCAATCTCAAGATTTAGAAAAAGAAAAGACAGAAAGTTTGGAAGGTTTATCAATTTTTGCTGACGAAGCCGAAGTTGAATTGGCCTATGAATCAAAGAAAATTGGATTAAGAGAATTAATTGCTGTTAAAATTAACGGTAATTTAACTAAAACCACCTATGGTCGTATTTGGTTCAATCAAATTCTTCCAAAAGAATTCCCGTTCTTAAATGAAGCCATGGCGGGGAGTAAATCAGTCAATGATTTAATTGTTAAATCACTTGAAATTGCTGGTCGTTTAAAAACCGTTAAATTAATCGATTCTCTTAAAGATATTGGTTTCAAAGGTTTCACCCTTTCCGGTCTTTCTTTGTCAATGGCCGACTGTGGTAATCTACCAGGAAAAGAAAAAATAATTCATGAAGCCAATCGACAAGTTGAAGAAATCGAAGAAAACTACAAAAATGGTTTAATCAGTAATGATGAAAAACAACGACTTTCCCAAGCCATTTGGATGGAGAAAACTCAAGAAATTGCTGAACAAACTTGGGCCACTCTCGACATCGATTCTCCAATTCGTATTATTTCTGCGGCTGGTATAAAACGTGCATCTAAAGATCAAATCAAACAACTTTCAGGTATGAGAGGTTTAATGGTCGATCCAACTGGTAAAATCGTTCAACTTCCCACCAAATCCAATTTCCGAGAAGGTCTTTCAGTTTTTGAATACGTAACTGGTGCTCGTGGAACCAGAAAAGGTCTAGCCGACACCGCTTTAAAAACTGCCGATGCTGGTTACCTAACTCGTCGATTAGTTGACGCCGCTCATATTGCCATCATCAAAACTGACGACTGTGGCACTGATCAATTTATCACCGTCGATTCTAATGAAAAAAGTCGAGAAAGATATTTTTCTCGCCGAATTTTAGGCAGAATTTTAGCCAACGATGTTATTGATCCAAAAACCAAAAAAGTTTTAATAGAAAAGGGGACTTTGTTAAATAATAACGAGGTTGCTTTAATTGAGAAACATGAAGTTGCCACTGTCGATATTCGATCTCCATTAACTTGTCATGCTGAAACCGGTTTATGTCAAAAATGTTATGGTTGGGATCTTTCCACTCGAAAATTAGTTCGAGTCGGTGTTCCAGTCGGTGTCATTGCTGCTCAATCCATCGGTGAACCAGGAACTCAATTAACTCTTCGAACCAAACATACTGGAGGTGTCGTTGGCGTCGACGTTACTCAAGGGTTGCCACGTGTTCAGGAATTATTTGAAATCAGAATGCCAAAACTACCTTCACCTTTAGCTGAAATCAGCGGCAAATTAAAAGTAAAAGAAACCATTGATGGTTATGAAATTAAACTTACTGGTAAAGATGAAGATAAAAACACCAAAACCATCAATTATATTTTGCCTTTAAACGTTACTCTTCTTGTTGCTGATGGTGATTTAGTTGCTCAAGGAACACAACTTTGTTCTGGTTCTCTTGATGTTCGAGAAGTTATGGATGTCAAAGGTATCGAAGCTGCTCAAAAATATTTAATCAACAGCATCCAAGGTGTGTATGAATCTCAAGGTATTGGTATTCACGACAAACATTTGGAAGTTATGGTTAAAGAAATGAGTGACAAAATCAAAATTGAAGACCCAGGTGATACTAATTTCCTTTATGGCCAAACCGTTACCGCTGCCGTTCTCCGTGCTGCTAACGACAAAACCAAAGCCGACAATGGTAAACCAGCTATTGGTAAAAAAGTTTTACTCGGTTTAATTAATTCGGCCTTAACCACTGGTTCTTGGTTGTCTGCTGCTTCATTCCAACAAACTACCAGTGTTTTGACAGAATCATCCTTAATTGCCGAGGTTGATAACTTGATTGGTCTCAAAGAAAATGTTATTATCGGACGATTGATACCAGTCGGTGAAAATCAAAAAATATAAAAATATGCCAACATTTAATCAACTAATCAAAAGTGGTCGAAAAAAGAGAGTTCAAAAACTCAGAACTGTTGCTCTTCGTAATGGTTTTAATACGATCAATAATCGACCAACACTTAGTATAAATCCAATTAAAAAAGGTGTGGTTATTTCTGTTAAAACCATGACTCCAAAAAAACCACATTCAGCTTTGCGTAAAATTGCTAAAGTAAAACTTAGCAATCATGCCCTAGTTACCGCCTATATTCCTGGTATCGGTCATAATTTAGCCGAACACAGTATCGTTAGTATTAAAGGTGGTAGAGTTAGAGATTTACCAGGTGTCCGTTATCGTATTATTCGTGGTAAATACGATGCTGGTGCTGTTGCTGGCCGCATGCAATCTCGTAGTAAATACGGTGCTAAAAAAGCTGCCGCAAAAACCGCTTAATTTATAACTTTATAAAAATATATGTCCAGAAAAGGAAACAACAAAACCAGAGAAGTACTACCAGATACTATCTATAGCAACATCACAGTCAGTAAAATAATTAATGCCTGTATGAAAGACGGTAAAAGAACTGCTGCTGAAAAACAAGTTTACAACGCTCTCGATTTAATCAAAAAAGAATTTCCAAAAGAAGAAGTCTTAGATATTCTCGATCGAGCCTTAGAAAACATTAGGCCAAAAATAGAAGTTAGACCTCGTCGAATTGGTGGAGCTGTTTATCAAGTTCCAACTCCAGTTC
>CAYRMT010000029.1:0-7015 GCA_964425635.1 uncultured Gammaproteobacteria bacterium | reverse complement strand
CAAAAACCTTTCCGTTAACAGCGGATTGCTCTACCGTTGAGCTAAGGGCGATCGTGAGGTTATTATAGCATTTGATTCTGGTTTAGAAAATAAATAAATTACGATATAATATCAGGCATGAAATTAATTTTAATTAGACATGGGGAAACGGAAGAAAATGCTAACCATGTTGTTGGTGGGTTAGACGATAGTAAATTAAACAAAAAAGGGATTGAACAGGCAAAAAAAGCAGGAAAAGAATTAAAGAAAAAATATAAAATTGATATAATTTTTTGTTCACCATTAAAAAGATGTGTGGAAACTTTGGAAAATATTTTAGACGAATATCCGTTTGAGGGACAGATATTTATGTCGAAATTAATTGAAGAAAGAGACTTTGGTGAATATGTTGGAATGGAAGATGTTATGGTTGACTGGGAGGATACTGTGGGGATGGAAAGTTTACTTAAATTAGAAAAGAGAATTAATCTTTTTTTGGAAGATTTAAAACTGGAAGACGAAAACTCAACGGTTTTAGTGGTCAGCCATGATTGGGCAATTAGAATGATGGTGTCTAAAATTACTGGTAAAGATATTGACGAAATTAAGGTTGAAAATGCAAAGATAAACGAATTTGAAATTGATTATTCCAAATAGTCTTGTAATTTCTTGCGGCGGGATGGGTGGCGAAGTTTTCGGAGGGCCTTGGCTTCGATTTGGCGAATACGTTCGCGAGTAACGTTAAAAATTTTGCCAACTTCTTCGAGAGTTTTTGGAGTTTCTCCCATTAAACCAAAACGGAGAGATAAGACCTTAGTCTCACGCTCATCGAGACCATTTAAAACTTCCTCAATTGATTCTCGTAACAATTCTTTACTGGTTTCTTCGTAGGGAGACATCTGGGTGGTATCTTCAATAAAATCGCCCAAAAATGAGTCCTCATCATCACCAACCGGGGTGGAAAGAGAAGTGGTGTCTTGAGAAATTCGATAAATTTCTTCAACTTTTTCAACAGAAATTCCCACCTCTTCGGCAATTTGTTCAATTTCTGGTTCATGACCAAGTCGTTGAGTTAAAGCACGAGTGGCCTTGTAAACTTTGTTGATAGTTTCAACCATATGAACTGGAATACGAATGGTTTTAGCCTGATCAGCAATAGCACGAGTGACGGCTTGGCGAATCCACCAAGTGGCATAAGTGGAAAATTTAAAACCGCGATGCCAATCAAATTTTTCGACGGCACGCATGAGGCCTTGATTCCCTTCTTGGACTAAATCTAAAAAGGTAAGACCGCGACCAATATATTTTTTGGCAATAGAAACAACTAAACGTAAATTAGCGTTGATTAATTTTTCTCGAGCAGATTCAGAACCTTTTTCAATTTGTTGGGCTAAATCAACTTCTTCTTCAAAAGTTAAAAGGTTAATTTTTCCAATTTCCTTTAGATACATTCTAACTGAATCAACATTACCTTTTTGAGAGAGAAGGCTGAGAAGATCGGCGGAAGTATTTTTCTCTTTTTCTATTTCAATAACTTCTTTAGATTCGACTTTATCAAAAACATCGACACCGTGTTCGAATAGATAATCAAAAATGTCATCGATTTCTTGGATATGTTTTTCTGGTTCTGGGATTTGATTTAAAATCTCATCATTGGTAAGATAATGAAGCTTCTTAGCTTGATTGAGTAACGCTTGCTTGACTTTGGATATGTTTAACGTGGCCACCATGCGGTATATTGTATAGGAAAATTTGGGAAAAAGCTATATTTTGTTTGTTTGGATGTGGTGGAGTTTTTCTATGATTTGATTGTATTCAATTTCAGCTTCTTTTAGAGATTCTTCGTTTTCTTCTGATTCAAATTTGGTTATTTGATTGCTTAAATGGGCTAGCCTGTCTTTCAGTAAAATTTTGTTTATATTGCTGGTGGTTTTTTTGATTTCTGACAAACGAGTGACTGAATCAATTTGTTTTTTTTGTGATTCAAAATAAAGATTTTCGAAAAGTGGTTTAATTTCAGCTGGTAAAGAGTCGAGAATTTGTTTTAAAATTAAGTCTTCTTTTTCTAAAAGATGTTTGGCGATAGTTTTAAAACGAGCAACAGTAAGCTGATCGAGATATTTTTTAAGTTTTTGGGATAATTTGGCTGGATTTTTGGAACCAATAATTAAAACTAATAAAAGTTCTTCAAATTTTTCAGTTTTACTTTCAGATGTTTCAACAACTTCAACTCCTTTTGGAATTAACTTAAAATTGGTAGGGTTAGGATTTTGATATTTTAAAGCTTCTTCATAAATTGATTCTTCGCTGGAATTAATTTCATTGGCCAATTTTTTAAAATAATCAGATTTAACAACAGAATTTTTAATCTTAACCAAAAAAGGCAAAATTACACTTAAAACTTCTTTTTTACCTTTAATAGTATTAATGTCGTGGATTTTTAATTGAGATTGAATAATAAAATCCCAAACATCAGTGGCCTTTTTAAGTTGAAATTTGAAAAAGTCAGGGTCGGACTTAATGGCCTCATCAGGATCTTTATATTTATCGCCAAGAGTTAAAACTTTGATATCAAATTCCATAGAATCGGCTAATTCAATGCTTTTACGAGCAGCATTGTCGCCGGCAAAATCAGAATCGAGAGCCAAAATTAAAGTGTCCGTATAGCGGCGAAGAAGCTGGAGTTGTTCTTGGGTAAAGGCAGTGCCTTTGAGAGCAACGATGTTTTTAAAGCCAGATTGAAAGGGTGAAATCATGTCAAACTCACCTTCAACAACAATAACGGAATTTTCCTTCCTAATGGATTCTTTGGCAAGGTTAAGACCAAAAAGCATTTGGCTTTTATGATAAATTTCGGTTTCGGGAGAATTAATATATTTGGCTAGATTAGGATTTTTACTGGTGGGTAAAATGCGACCAGAAAAACCGACAATATGGTCACGATAATCAAGAAGGGGGAAAATTAGGCGACCATTAAAACGATCGTAAAGACTAGGTCCAAAATGACTTTTACCAAAAGTGCCAGTGCTGATTAAATCATCGATTTTATAACCCTTTTTTAGAATAAAATTGCTTAAATATTTTGAATCTTCTGGCGAAAAACCAATATTAAAAGTTTTAATAGTTGATAAAGTTATTCCCCTATTTTTTATATATTCCAAAGCATTTTTACCCAGTGGATGGGATAAAAGAATATAGTTGTAAAATTTGGCGACTTGGGAATTAATTTCGATTAATAATTTCTTTTTAGATTCTTGATGATCAATAAGACTACTTTTGACTAAAGTGATACCAGTTAATTTGGCTAATTCTTCTAAGGCTTCGCGAAAATCGATTCGCTCGTATTCTTGTAGAAAAGTAAAAACATCACCAGCTTTGCCACAACCAAAACATTTAAAAATTTGAAGCTCTTCTGAGACTGTGAATGATGGAGTTTTTTCGCCGTGAAAAGGACAGCAAGCAAAGTGATGACGACCTCGCTTTTTTAAGGGAACATAGCGATTAATGACATCAACAATGTTGACTTTTTGCTTAATTTCTTCGACTTGATTATCCACTGAGCTATTCTAACATTAATGATCGCGGGTAAGGATGAAATCGAAAATTGATTGCAACTCGGAACGGAATGGTTCTTTTGATAAAAATTTTAGATCATTATCAAAAATTTCTTGGGCTTCTTTGGCAAATTTTTGAGCTATTTTTTTTCCATAATCTATGCTGCCGTACTCTTCCATTTTTTTAATAACCCAATTGACTTCATCTGGGGTTTTTTCGGATCGGTTTTTTGATAGAATTTCTTTTATTTTTGAAAGATCCGAATTGTCGGCATTATTTAATAGGTGAACTAGCATAACGGTGCGCTTGCCTTCATAGATATCATTACCCTGCTGATTTTTTTGGCCAGCAAAATCGGAAGTTAAATCTAAAAGATCATCGACAATTTGAAAGGAGCGGCCAAGCAAAATGCCAAATTTATAAATTGATTCTAATTGAGAATCGGTGGCACCGGCCAAAATTGCACCAAGTCGCATTGGACCAGCAATGGTGTAATAACCGGTTTTACTTTCGAGAATTAACAAAATATCTTCTTCGATTAGATCAAATCGATTATCTTGGGTCCATTTAATCTCAATGGTTTGACCAAGAATAGTGCGATTGAGCATGCAAAAAAATTCGTCTTGAATTTTTTGAGCAATTTTGAGATCTAAAATTGAATAATTTTTAGACAAAACTTGCCACATCAAGCAGTGGAGAGCATCACCAGCGTTGATGGCCAATTCATTGCCATAAATTTTTTGAAGAGCTGGTTGGCTGCGACGCTGAAGTGATTGGTCTTCAACATCATCATGGATTAAAATCCAATCTTCAGAAATTTGCATGGCAGCAGCAGTTGATAAAGATTTGTTTAAATCCAAGCCGAGGGATTGAGCGGTTAACATAACAAGGTTGGGACGAAAATATTTACCCTTTCTTTTTGGGTAATCTGAAACTAATTGAAAATGAAAATCTGAAAGTGGTTGATATTTAGATTTTATCTTGCAAAATTCTGGATGATTTTTAACAAGATTGAGATATTTTTCAATTTCTGGCCACAAAATATTTTTATTTTTAGTTAAAACTTCAACGGCATTTATTTTTTTCATGAAATTTTTTCAACAGGTAATTCGACACGGTTTGATTTAGATGTCTTTTTAACGAAACGATCAAAAGTTAGAGGTGAAATAAAATAAATAAATTCGAATGAAAGTACTGATAAATCGTGAGAACAAGGCATAAGTCGAGTTACCCAAATAGTAAAAAGAGAAAGGAGAAGGCCATTTTGAGCACTTTTTTTAAGATGTTGGCGAGTAACTTTTTGAATGGTTTCTTCCGGAATATTATTAATTCTAGCCTCAGCACTTAATTCACGATTACTTTTGATTCCAGATGAAATGGTAGCAATAAAAGTACAAATGGCAGTGATAATATTGAAACCTGTATTCTGTTTAGTTAGGTCGGCTGAAAGAATAATTATTTCACCGGCTGTAGGAATATGACGGAAAACAAAAAGAGATATCAAAAAAAGAGTACCAATGAAACTACTGATAAAAATTAATAAATTATTATATTGAATACGAATATTTAAAATTGACTTATTTTTAGACAAAAACCGACGAAGGAGGAACCAAAGAAAACGAAGAACAACAAAAAAACCTAATAAAACACCCCAGATAGTGAAAATGGTTTGCCAGCTTAAAGCAGTGGTTTTTAAAACATGAACCCAGGGAAATTTAAAGACAACCCCTTGGAGGGGATATTCTGGATAAGGAATGAAATCGTAAAGAAATTTACTAGCATCAATGGGGTGGTGATAAAAATCCATGAAGAAAATACGACCGACTGAAAAGAAAGCTAAAGCTAATAAAATAAAATTAAGGGTATGAAAAACGACAGACCAACTACCGCTTTTAATTTGCTTAGTGAGCAGAATTTGTTGTTTTTCTCCTTTAGTTTTTTCTAATTCTTTTTCAAACTCTTTTAGATCTGGTTTAAGATTTTCATTAATAATTCGGAATGGTAAAAAAATTATGGTTTGAATTACACCAACAAGAATAATGGAGATCCAGGTGCTTTTGGTTAAAAAATAAAGACCAAAAAAAAGACTGGCATAAAAACGAAAACTGCCACCTTTAAAAAACCAAATAAGAACAATTACCAGGAAAATCAAAAAAAATAGAGTAATTACAGGCAATCGCTGCTTGCTGTTGTCTATTTTGCGGACATGGGCAAAAGATCTTTGATCAGTTTGAATCATTGTTTTAATTATACAATTTAACTTATACTGTATGTATGGCTGAAAATAAAGAAATAATAAGGGGTCAAAATGAGCAGGTGCTTAGGCAACCAACCGAAAAAGTAGATATGGTAATGAGGGATTTGCAAAAAGAAAGGGAAGTTATTGTACCAAGGGAGGTTAAAAATTGGATGCAAAAAGTTGAGGAAGAAACAAGTTTAAGTGATCATCAAAACCAAAACACTAATGACGATTCAATTTTGCAACCAATTGCAAAAACACCAAAAATTACATTACCAACAAACAGGCAGACTTTTTCTGACGGGTTTAATAAAACTGTTGGAGATGCCGGAAGATGGTTGTCGGAATTTGTGTTTAGATTGATTAAAAAAAACAAAGGTAATGTAAAATTTAAAGAGGAATGAATGAAAGTTTGTTAGTTCAACAAATAAGTGGCTTTTTTATATCACTATTGATAATAGTGATAGTTTTGTTGGTTATAGCACTTTTGGGTTTTGTTTTTTTAATGTGGTGGAAATGGAAAGATAGAGAAGAAAAATCATTAAAATTAGTGACTTTATTAGTAGCAGTGCCTCAGGATAATGAAGTAAAGATTGATGCTGGTGAACAAATTATTAATTCGATTTCGAGTATTTATAAATCAGCAAAAATAAAAATTTTGCAGCCTTGGATAGCTCAACCAAGTATATCTTTGGAAATTGTTGGAACTCATGATGATATTAAGTTTTATATTTCTGTTCCTCAGAAATATCAGGATTTGATTGAAAAACAGATATATAGTGTTTATGCAGGATCAGATATTAAAGTAGTGGAAGAACCTAATATTTACACAAGTGATGGTAAAGTGGAATATTTGTGGCTGGTTTTAAAAAAATCACCTCACTCCCCGCTTAAAACTTACAAAGAAATAGCAACAGATCCATTGGCGGCAATAACTTCAACTTTATCTAAATTAGACGAAAAGGAAACGGTGGCAATTCAGTTGGTATTGTCGCCAACTGGTGGGGAATGGGCAAAGGTTGGTCGAAGTTTTATTAGTAGTACTAAAAAAAGTGAATCTAACCCAGAAAAGGCTTCTTATAAAGTGGATGCCAAACAACTGGAGTCGATTGAGCAAAAGACTAGTAAACATGGGTTTGAAGTCGCAATTAGAGTAATGGCGGTGGCTCCAAGTAAAGAAATTGCCAAAATGAATATTGCCAATATTAAGGCTTGTTTTGGTCAATTTGAATCGCCATGGAA
>CAYRMT010000028.1:2401-7092 GCA_964425635.1 uncultured Gammaproteobacteria bacterium | reverse complement strand
ATTTTCTTTTATTTTTTGCCATGTCTATAATTGTCGCCTCAATTATTGAATATATCACTAGTCTTTTCTTTGAAAAATTTTTCAATATAACCTGGTGGGATTATTCCGATAAACCATTCAACCTTCAAGGTCGAATCTGTCTTGAATATTCTTTCTATTGGGGAATTTTATCGGCT
This sequence comes from uncultured Gammaproteobacteria bacterium, assembly GCA_964425635.1. Taxonomy (GTDB): domain Bacteria; phylum Patescibacteriota; class Microgenomatia; order UBA12405; family UBA12405; genus WARW01. The sequence goes on along the minus strand of CAYRMT010000028.1, from coordinate 6,916 downwards.
CTAGTTTTAATACTTATCCATCCTCACATCATTCCTTTGGTTAATTTTCTTTCAAATTACGTTGGCCCCATTGGTTTTGTTATTTTTATGATCTATTTTGTCATCGACGCCACCGATACTTTTAAAGACCTTCTTAAATTAAAAAAAACTATTTCTCAAAAAATCAGCCGTCGTATTATTTCTAATAAAAAAATCCATCGTCTTATTAATTCTTTTCCTGATTTCAAATCCAAAATCAATAACGATTTCGTCATTAAATTAAAAACAAAAATAAAATCAAATTATCACCGACCTGACAAAATACATAAGTAAAAAAAATACCGCATTATACATAAATTATGTAGATGCGGTATCAACCGAAGCTTTTATGGTTTAGAGTAGGTAATTTTCAAAAATTGAGCATATTGCTCATCTGTCATAGTAATAGTCACCATTTCTGAACAAGACTTAATAAGTTGATTATACCTTAATGGGTCTAAATACCGTGTTAAATCATTTCTACCCAAATCTAAATTAAAATTAACCATTAGCCTATTATCATTATTTTTTGGTCGTACCCTTTGGAAAAGACTAGCCGGAACTTCATACAAATAAAAAAATCCGTCTCGACTTTGCCAAGAAAATCTGACTATTGTCTCATTTTTTCCTTCATAAGTCCCTTCAATAAAAGTAAAAAAACCTGAAATTTGTCCTGAACTCGAGAATCCGTTATAAGTATCCATTGATACTATATTAAGATCCCCTCCAATATTTTCCATTATTTGTTCATTTACTCGAGTAATTTGTTTATCGGTACGTTCAAATTCACATTTAACAAACCAACAAATTCCCCCCACCAAAATTACCAAAATACAACAAAAAATTTTAACACCACGACCCATAATTAATACCCTCTTTCTTTTTTTATTTTTTTACCATGGTTGTACATGCCATTCTAAATATAGAGTTATAACTATATCCACAATGGCACATACAAACTAAAAGCTTTCGGATTATTAAAGAACTAAAAATAAATTTGACAATGCAATTATTATCAAAGTTATTTTTAAAAAACAAAGAATTCTAACAAAAAAATGCTGTTTTGTCAATATTATAAGATATTTTTATTAAAAAACTTTTATCTACACCTGATAAAATCCACAAATAAAACAATTCAGTCCAAAGCCGACTGAATTATCTTATCCAACAGTTCAGTATAATTTATTCCTACCACCTTAGCTGCTTTTGGTAATAATGATTGCGACGTCATTCCTGGAATAATATTAATTTCCAACACATAGGCTTCATTGTTTTTAATAATAAAATCCAACCTAGCCATCCCTTTACATTTCAACAATTTAAAAACTTTTTTTGATATTTCAAAAATTTTCTGGCTTAATTCATCTGGAACTCTTGCCGGAACAATTTCTTGACACAATTTCTCATTATATTTGGATTTATAATCAAAAAATTCTTTTTTAGGACAAATCTCTACCAAAGGCAACGCCAGTACTTCGCCGTTATTCTCAATTACACTACAAGATACTTCTATTCCTTTTATATATTCTTCAATTAAAATTTCTTGGTCATACTTAAAAGCTAAATTTATTGCCTTCATTAAATTTTCTTTGGCTCTAACGATCGAAATTCCGATACTTGACCCCCCCTAAAACCGGCTTAACCACCACTGGCCACCCTAATCTTTTTAGATCAGAAACATTTAGATTTTTGTCTCTCAAAAAAATGGCTTTAGGATTTTTTATATTTTCTTTATTCACTAAAAATTTAAAAAACATCTTATTCATTCCCAAAATTGATGCCGCCGCTCCCGAACAAGTATATTTCTGTCCCATTGACTCCAATAAACTTTGAATTGTTCCATCCTCACCATATTTACCATGCAAAGCAATAAAAACCAAATCCGGTTTTATTTCATCTACCCAAGTACAATCCCCATTAAAATCGACTGGAATTATTTCATATTTTTTCTTATCCAGATTTTTAACCACTTCATTTCCCGATATCAAAGACACTTCCCTCTCACTACTAATTCCACCCATTAATACTACCACTTTTAACTTTTTCATACCAAATTATATCAAATACTAATTAAGTTGTAAACGCAAACCTTATATCTAAATATTGACTTACAAAGTCAATATGTTAAAATTAATCATGTCTGAATATCAAACCCTTAATGAAATTGATGTCGATTCATCTTCTCTGATTAACAATTACAATTATTTTCAAAAAATTAATCCCCATTGTCATATTTGCCCTGTTTTAAAATCCAACGCTTATGGTCATGGACTACTTCAAGTTGCTCAAATTATCGATAAGCAATTAAAAAACTCCCCCTATATTATGGTCGATTCACTTTACGAAGCTTACGAACTCCACAAACAAAATATAAAAACTCCAATTATGATAATGGGGTACACTGACCCCCAAAACTATAAAATCTGGAAAAAACTTCCTTTCACTTTTACTGTTTATGATTTGGCCTCTCTCCAAGCTTTAGATAAATATCAACCAAACGCCAAAATTCATATTAAATTAGATACTGGTATGTGTCGCCTCGGCATTCAAAAAAAGGATGTTCCTGAATTTATCACCACTCTCAAAAAATATCCCCACCTCAAAATTGAAGGTATTTATTCTCATCTTTCTCAAGCCCATGATCCCAAAAAAATCACTTTCACCAATCATCAAATAAAACTTTTTAAAGAAATGGTTTCCCTTTTTGAAAAAGCCGGTTTCCATTTTAAATACAAACATATTTCTGCCACCGCCGGCGCTTCCATCATTCAAGATCCTTATTTCAATCTTATTCGTCTAGGATTAGGTTTTTATGGATACTCCCCTTTTGGCACTCACACTAAAGAGGCCAGAACTCAAAAATTATTTTTAAAATCGGCTCTAACTTTTACTTCTCGCCTAGCTCTTATCAAAAAAATAGGAATCGGTTCTCAAGTTAGCTACGGAGACAATTACACCGCTAAACAAGACGAACTCATTGGGATTATTACTGCCGGTTATTACGAAGGCATTCCCTATGGCCTAAGTAACCGCGCCTCCTTCCTACTTCAAGACATCAAATGTCCTATTGCTGGCAACATCAACATGAATATGACCATTATCAAAATTCCCAGAACCATCAATGCTAAAATTGGTGACAAAGTTACTATTATTTCACCAAATATTGAAGATTCTTGTTCTGCTTACAAATTATGTGCTACATTAAACATCCCCATTTATGCTCTTATTTGTTCATTACATTCATCAATTAGACGAAAAATTATATGAAAAAAAATATTTCCAATCTCATTTTAAACTATCTTAAATTTTTTGCCCGACTTCAACTTTCCAAGGTTAGATTTATTCAAAAATTAAAAAAAAGACAATTGGATATTGTCGGTATCACTGGCTCTGCTGGTAAAAGCTCTACCCTTTTTGCCTGCCAAGCTGTTCTTTCCTCTCGTTTCAAAGTCAAAACTAACGATGGTTACAATTCTGAATCCGGTCTACCTCTCAGTATTATTGGTCTCAAAATCACCGATTATAATCTTCTCTCTTGGTTAAAAATAATTCTTCTCTGCCCAATAAAACTTTTAATTAATTGGCAATCTTACGATATTTTAATTCTGGAAATGGGTGTTGATTCCCCCACCTGGCCTAAAAATATGGATTATCTACTTTCTATAGTCCAACCCAACATTGCTATTTTTCTTAATGTCAGTTCTGTTCATGTGATGAATTTTAAAAATCTCGATCAAATTGCTCAAGAAAAAGCCAAAATGGTTAATTCTTCTAAAGCTGCCATCATTAACAATCAAGACAAATTAGTCAAAAAATACACTCAAAACAAAAATATTATCAATCTCATTCCTACTAAAATTAAGTTTGACCAATTTTATCTTCCCGATATTTACCAAATCAGTTTCGGTGCCGCTCTTAGTCTAGCTAGAATTTTTAACATCAATTACAACGAAGCTATTAAAAATCTTCAAACAAAATTTACTCTACCTCCATCACGTTCCTCAATTTTAGAAGGTATTAAAAATACTACTATTATCGACAGCTCTTATAATTCTTCTCCCATCGCTTGCAACGAACTCCTAAAGTTTTTAACAACCTTTAAAACCAAAAAAATTGCCATCCTTGGTGATATGCGTGAACTCGGTGATTCTAGCCAAAAAGAACACCAAAAAATTTACGATTTAGCCGTTAAATCAGCTGATTTAATCATTAGTGTTGGACCAGAAACCAAAAAATATTTTGGCAACAAATCACATAAATTCACCTATTGGTGGCAAGCCGCTAAATTTTTAAAAGATGAAATTAAAGGAGGCGAAACCATTTTAGTTAAAGGTTCTCAAAACACTATATTTCTTGAAGAATTGGTTAAATCAATTTTGAAAAACCCCAAAGATTCTAAAAAACTCTGTCGACAATCCCCCTACTGGCTTAAAGTTAAAAATAAATTTAACCCCTAAATTCCTTATCCTTTTTCATTTCCCTTTCAATCAAATTTCT
>CAYRMT010000028.1:0-2301 GCA_964425635.1 uncultured Gammaproteobacteria bacterium | reverse complement strand
AAATTTAACCCCTAAATTCCTTATCCTTTTTCATTTCCCTTTCAATCAAATTTCTCAAAAACACCGATCGCGGCAGCATTCTCTTTTGAGCTATCCAATCCAAATAATTTAATATTTTTGGATTAATAAAAAAATTAAATCTCACATCAATTAAACTATTTGCTTTATTTAAGGCTTCTTTTATAACTTGCTCCACATTTTCCTTATCATATTCCGAAATTATTAATCTTGAATCATTAATACCCTTAATAAAAACAGGAGTATGTTCCTTGTTGTGTAAAGCAATCACTGGTTTATTCATTTCCAAAGCATTACTAATCAAATACCCCATCGACATACTGTGTCCAGAAACTTCCATTACCACAACATCCGCTTTCTTAACTGAATCAATTGACTGAATATAATTCTCTCTCTTAATTTTTTGGGGCACTCCAGTCATGTCTCTCACTCCTGTTTTTATCCACCTCATCACTTTATCGCTTACCATTTTCCCTTGGGCTGATAAACATAAATACATTCTTGAATACAATTTTGGCTCAATATCTACCAATCTAGCAGATGCCACAAAATATATTTTCATAAATCGTTAACCAATTATACCAAACTTTTCTTTAAAAAAGATTACATCTTGTTCCACCACCTTATCCCAATCTTGTTTCAAATTATGATCATTTCCATTCCTTATATCCAAAAACACTTCTTTCCCGAATCCTTTTAATTTGTTTCGCAAATCTTGTTGCCATTCCACCTTACACCACACATCCGCCGTTCCTTGATGAATTAAAATCGGTGCCCCTACCCAATCATAAAAATTATCAATTGAATAAAGATTACTATCATATTCTTTTTCAAATTCATCAATTCGTGTTTTTACAATTTTTCCTGATTCAGTATTTTCATCCATCGTATCTAAAACACTATTTGGAAAAGGGTTAGTCATTGGTGCCCATAACACCGTTGGATAACCCCCACCCGTAACCTCCAAAACTGAAATCGCAATTTGCCCACCATTACTATGCGCCCAAATTCCAATTCTTTCTGGATCTACAAATTCCAATTTTTTAACCGATTCGATCAAATCCAATACTCCCATTGGTTTTTCAAATCTTGCCTCCAAAATATCTTTGGATTCTTCATCAGATAAACCAAATCCCAAAAAATCTAAACTGACTGTCACAAACCCATTTCTCGCCAATTCATCCGCCACTTTCCAACTACCAGAACCAATAAAATATCCCTCACTATCAGCAAAACCTCTAATCATAATAATCGCCGGTGATTTTTTATTTTCATAACCCACTGGTAAATTCATCATACCGCTTATTTTTTTACCATTACTTTCAAAACTTATCGCTCTACTCTCAAAATTAAAAGTTTTTCCTTCTAAATCTCCTCTTTTTACTAATTCTTTTCTCACTTCCATCACTGTTAAAACTTGCCCTATTGTTTTAATTTCCGAGGCTTTATTTATTCTTGTTTTTAAATTCTCAAAATTATATTGCGCCAAAGGGCCAGTATTCTTTTGTTTTTCTTTTGTAGACACAATATTACTCTGAGTCTCCACAGCTCCAGTTTCTAATTTTTGACTCACAGAAAACCATCCATCCGCCCAAGTCCAAAACCCCAAAACTATTACTACAAAAAAAATAATAATAAAATTTTTTTTCATCTGTTTATCTCTACATTATAACCAACCAAACTTAAAAAAATAGGTAATATTCTTCACTAAATTTATCCTATAATTTGACAAAATTTAAAATTTAACTAAAATACCAATTATATTAAAATATTGGAATACCCGCATTCCAATTACAGCACTTTCAAAATCAAAATCAGTTGAGCAAGTGCTCGGCTTGGACATTAGTTTGTGTCTAAACCGAGCATCTGCTCGAAAAATAAAAAACGAAAGGAAGATTTTATGCCAATCTGTCATGAAAAGAAAAAATTGAAACCAAGACAATGTTTTTCAAAGCCGACCATTGAATCTATGTCTCTCATGTCAAAATTAGAAGAACTATTATTAGAGGGAAACGATCTGAATCGAATTCAACTTCTTACCGAAAGTATTTACGAAGACATTTCCCGAATCAAAAACCCCGAAGTTTTAATCGACAAATTTCTTGAAGTCTTCAAATTCTGTTACAAACAACAAAAAACTTTGCCTGAAACTTGTTGGTCCTGCTGTGAAAAAAGAGTGATTGAATTTATCAATAACCCAAAATTTTCCGGTTTTTTCAGCTCCATCACCAACAAACGAACTATCATGTTCAGTTTTCCTAGTGATGCCATCCAAAAAGCCCT
>CAYRMT010000027.1:0-7262 GCA_964425635.1 uncultured Gammaproteobacteria bacterium | reverse complement strand
TTTTTTAAGTTATAAGTTAAATAGGAGATCTAAATGAATATTCAGATCAAAGGTGTTAACTTAATAATTTCCCTAAAGATACGCAAAATGATCAAAGACAAGTTCGTCGACAAACTCGATAAACTTCTTCCCCAATTTAATAATGAACTAAAAACCGCCTACCTTCGCATCGAAAAAGATAAACGATATAAAGATTTTACTGTCCAGTTTGATATGACTCTCCCTGGTCAAAAAAATAGTTTTCATGCTGAAACCAAACACCATGAATTAGAAGCTGCCATAGTTGACTTAAGAGAAGCCATAGAAAAACAAATTAAAAAATATAAACATGCTGATTAATATGTTAAAATACCTGTCATGTCTGCAACAAAATCTAAAAAAACACCACGAATTTTGATCGCCCTCGTTTGTTCTGTCTGTGGCGCTCAAAATTATTTAACTGAAAAAAATAAAACCAACACGCCTGACAAACTTAAGTTCGCCAAATACTGTCGTTGGTGTCGCAAGAAAACTGAACATAAAGAAAGTGCTAAGCTTAAATAAAAGTATTCAGTCAGCCCTAGAGAATATTTACATTTCCCCTTTGGAATTGTGTAATTTAAATTGTCGCGCCTGTTACACCGATAAAACTAAAAATATTTTATCTAATAAAAATATCTTAGATTTTGTCGAAAAATATTCTGATTTTATTTCAAAGAAAAATTTTCATTTAAAATCTATTCTTTTTTGCGGCGGCGAAGTCTTCACTCTTCCCAATTTCCCCGATTTAATCAACACTTTGATCCAAAAAGACATATTTATCACCATCATTACCAATGGCACCATCAACTGTATCAACAAAATCAAAGACCCAAAAAATTGCCAGCTTTTAGTTTCTCTCGACGGCCCTAAAGAAATTCATGATAAAAATCGTGGCCTTGGTAATTTCGACAAAACCATAAAATTTATTCAACACGCCCAACAATTAGGGTTCCCTGTCGAAATTATGTTTCTCATTACCAAAGATTCCTATTCTTACAAAAATTCCTTTGATGTTTTTGGTCTACCAAAAACCTATTTAACCGACCGAAAAATGTCATTATCAAAGGATCAACTTCTAGATATCAAAAAAAACTATCAAACTTTTCCCAATAAAAATCTTGGCTGCTTTCAACTCTCACTTCAATCCTCCGGCATCATCACTGGCTGCTGCGAATCTTCCCTACGATTAGGCACAATTAACGATGATCCTACAACTTATGTCGCCAATTTTATAAAATCTTTATCCAAATGTTCCAGTTGCCAAAAATGCCATGGTTGTTGTGACCCTAATTATCTTTGTGGTTACAAAACCGAATTAAGTCTCAAAAATTGCCAAGATGTTATACAATCATTCAAATGAATTTTCAAACCCAATTTATCAAAGAATGGACCGTTCAAGCTTTAAGAAATTATTTTATTGATAATAATTTTCATGAAGTCGAAACCCCCACCCTTCTTAGCAAAATCCCTATCGAACCAAATCTTTATCCCTTAAAAACCCATTGGTCTCAAAAAGATTTTGATTTTTATTTACCCACCTCACCAGAATCATCACTTAAAAAATTAATTTCCCAAGGCATTGGTAATTGCTTTGCCATCAGTAAAGTTTTTCGCGATTTAGAAGATATTGGACCCACTCACAATCTAGAATTCTCCATGTTGGAATGGTATGAAATGGACAAAAATTATCGCGACATCGCCCAAACCACCCAAAAATTAGTCCTAAATATTTACCATAGTATCCTTAAAAAGCAAAAAAAAAGAATCACAAATTTACTCACCTACCAAAATCAAACTATCAACCTTTCAACCCCTTGGCATTTTTTTACTCTCCAAGAATTATTTCAAAAATTTGCCGGCATTGATTTATCAAAAAATTTAACCACCAACGAAATTATTACCACTGCCAAATCCAAAGGGTACAACATCAACGGCGTCACCACTTGGGAACCACTCTACACCCAAATTTTTATTAATGAAATAGAATCCAAGTTACCTCAAGACAAACCGGTCTTCATTTTAGACTATCCCACCCAACTTTCCCCTCTCTGTCTTCCTTGTCCCAATAATCCAGGTTTCAGTCAACGATTTGAGTTCTATATTGGAGGTATGGAAATTGGCAATGCTTATTCTGAACTAAACGATTCTAAAATTTTAAAAGATAATTTTGAAATCGAAACTAAATTTCGACAAGACAACGATCTGCCAATTCATCCTTATGATCAAGAATTTATCAATGCCTGCGATCAATTACCCACTTGTGCTGGTATTGGTCTTGGAGTTGATCGTTTAGCTATGCTTTTTGCCGATACTACTAATATCGAAGATGTAATTTATTTTCCCACTTCAAAATTTATTGAAAATTAATATTTATTCAGTAAAATATAACTAATATGAGTCGATCAACCACCAGAAAAGTAGCCACCGACAATCGATCAACCATCGTCAAAGGCTTCGTTAAACCAGAAATACCAAATTTCCCCGGCAACAAATCTGCCCCAAACTTCAAACCAAGCGCTAGATTTCAAACCATCAACCGCAGCCGCCGCTAATCTTTAATTTTTTCTTCAATCAATTTATCAATCCAATACATTTTTTGGACCCCATTTTCCAGTCTAAAATAATGAAAAATATACGGCACCAATAATACTAACAATAAAAAATCTACTAAAAATAAAACCTCAAATTGATAAATTAAGCTGAACATCATCGACATCACAAATAAGACTGCCACCGTCAATGTCACCAACAAATGAATCAATCGTTCATGTTGTATAAATTCTACTGTTTCCCTGTGATTTTTCAAAATCTCTTCCCAGTCCTGACTCTTCCCATCTTTTATTTTTCTATCAATTTCCTTTAAATATTGATTCAAAAAATCAATCATATTTAAGTTTACACTCTTTTACCTTTTTAGCCACCATTTCCCAATTTTCGCACGGAACTACATTTATGTCTTTCCTTTCCGCCTCCACAACATCATAAAGGTAAATCACTCCTTTATATTTTTTGCCAAAATATTTCGTCAAACCAGGATTATCATCAACAATTCCCACCACTTGCGGATATAAATATTCCAAAACCTTCGCTTTCCACTTATTGCCCATTTCTCGTTCAATATTTTTTGGCCTAGTAATGATTCTGGCTTCCGGAAAACCATGTTTTTTCAACCAAAACTTAGTTTCATTAAAAGCTATATATGATCTAGCCGTAATATAAGCCACAATCGGAATTATTTTATTTATCTCTTGAATAGTTTTATTTGAATTTTCAATCAATGGTAAGCCCCGAAAAGAATCAGCCGATTTATTGAATTCATCTACAACTTTTTTAGCTTCATTATTCTGCCAATAAGGAACATTATCTGTATGCCTATATTTTCTCGCAATTTCTTTAACTGTTAAATTTTCAGGATTACCTACTTTCTCAACTAATTTTTCAATCAAAAAACCAATCGTAAAGGATAAAGTTTCATCAATATCCAAAGCCAAACCCTTAATTCCTGCTAACTTCAACTTTCTCTTTAAAGAAACTATTTCCCTATTTTTAATTCTCATTTTTAATCCAAAAAATTTATTTTATCACTCGGTCTACCAACCACTACCAATTCCACTTTTGCTTCTTTTAAAAGTTCTTTTACTCCACCAATATCAGGATAATTACCATAGGTAACAATTTTTTTAATACCAGCATTAATCATCATTTTGGCACAAATAATACAAGGAGAATGGGTACAGTAAAGAACAGCACCAGAAACATCTATCCCATATTTAGCTGCTTGAATAATAGCATTTTGTTCAGCATGAATTGCTCTACAAATCTCATGCCTTTCGCCAGAAGGAATACTCAACTGATTTCTTAAACAACCAAGCTCCAAACAATCCTTTGTTCCAGCCGGTGCTCCATTATAACCAGTAGTCAAAATTCTTCGATCCTTCACTATTATTGCTCCAACATGATGCCTTAAGCAAGTTGACCTCTCAGAAACCAATGCTGCAATTTTAATAAAATATTCATCCCAACTCGGTCTTTTATTTTTTGTTCCTTTTTTTGTCATTTTTAAATTTGAATAACTTTTAAAATTTCTTCTAATTTAGAATTTAATTCTTCCATTGTCCCATTATTTTCAATTCTAAAATCAGCCATTTCAATACATCTTCTCAAATTTTGTTTGTTTGGATCATCCGAATCCATCTCTCTCTCCTCATCGCTCAAAAATTTTTCAAAACCAATATTATCAGTAACACTGGATCGTCCTAAAATTCTCTGATATCTAATCTTTGGATCAGCATCAACCGCTAGTAGAGTAAAATTTCCTTTTTCTCTTAAAGATTCTATTTCTCCTACTGTTCTTAAACTTTCAAGTACACTATTTCCTCCCGATTCTAAAGCTCTTTTTAAAAGTTCATCTGCCACAAAACTCGGACTATTTTTTTCTCGCAATTCATTTGCCACTGCCACCATATTATCTCGATTATTTTCTAAACCTCGTCTTTCAATTTCTTCCGTTAAAAAACCTCTAGCCGAAAAATGCTTAAATTTCTTTCTATCCACTAAATATTCCACCACCGTACCCTTACCTGCTCCAATTGTTCCAGTAATCCCAATTACCACCATTTACCAATTTATCATTAAATTTTATTTTCGACAACTAACTATTTTTCACCAAGCTTTCTCAATAAATTTTCCGCCTCAACCGTTCCTCTTTTTCCTTCTTTTATCCCTTTTTTCTCAAAAAGTTCATCTGGAATTAAAAGAACCTCTTTAGGATCAATTCCAAATCTATCTCCTATTGGAATAATTCCCATTTTATCTAAAACTTCAAGATTTGGTGAATTACAAGTGTAATGAATCACCCCTTTATCAGTTTCTGACGTTCCTTCTGGTCGCCCATTAGAACCTATTCTAAAACCAGTTTCTCTTTGAATTAATTCGTTCCCTCTTTCACCCATAACTTATATTATCATTTTTGTGCAGGTCTGCCCCGATTCGAACAGGGAAAAGCAGTTTTGGAGACTGCTGTGATACCATTTCACCACAGACCTATTTTAAAAATGGATTTATCCGCCGAAGTCTTGACGAAGGTGGACCCAAGGGGACTCGAACCCCTGACCTTCCCCATGCCATGGGGACGCGCTACCAACTACGCTATGGGCCCTTGAAGGTTCTCTATTTTACCAAATTTTCTTTTGTGCTACCATTAGACTAATATGACTAACATTTCTAAGGCCGTCATTGCCGCCGCTGGCCGAGGCACCCGTTTTCTTCCTGTTGTTAAATCATATCCCAAAGAATTGGTTCCAATTCTAGACAAACCAAATATTCAATACCTTGTTGAAGAAGCCATTGGTGCTGGTATCACCGAAATCGCTATTATCCATAGATTAGGTGAAAATTCAATTGAAAAATATTTTTCTCCAGACAAAGATTTAGAAGATTATCTTATTAGCAGAAATAAAACCGAATATTTAGACAGCCTAAAAAATATTTGGCAAAAAACCAAATTAACTTTCATTCCTCAATCAGCCGACCTTCCATATGGAAATGGTTCTCCAATTTTGGCCGCCAAAGATTTTATTGGTTCCGATAATTTTGTTTACATGTTTGGCGATGATCTTATTGTTGAAGAAACCTATGGTCAATATTTAACCAAAATGATCACTTCCCTCGAAACATATAACTCTGACGCTGTTGTTTCCACTCAAGAAATGCCAACCGAAGAAATGAAACGTTATGGTGCGGTTGTTCCTCATACCAATCCTTCCGTTCCTCATCAAATCAGTGCCCTGCTCGAAAAAACTGATCCACCTCCATCTAATTTTGCCGTTGTAGGTCGCTATGTCATTTCCAATAAAATTCTAGACGTCATCAAAAATCAAGGGACTACTAAAGATAATGAACTTTGGCTGGCCGATGCCCTAAACACCATGGCTCAAAATGGAACCGTAGTCGACGAACCAATCACTAATGGTGTTTGGATGACCACTGGTGATCCTCTCCGCTGGCTCGAAGCTAATATCGCAGTTGCCCTTAAAGATCCCAAACTCAAAGACGATTTAAAGGAGTTTTTAAAAAACTTAGATGTCAATAAATAAAGCCGTTATTGCCGCTGCTGGTCGAGGTACTCGTTTTTTGCCGGTGGTTAAAGCTTATCCAAAAGAACTCGTCCCCGTTCTTTCAAAACCAAATATTCAATATTTAGTTGAAGAAGCTATTGGTGCTGGTATTACTAATATTGCCATTGTTATTCATTTTGGTGAAAAAAAGATTCAAAATTATTTTTCACCAGATGCTAATTTAGAAGAATATTTAATCAAAAATAACAAAACTGAATATTTAGACAGCCTAAAAAATATTTGGCAAAAAACCAAATTAACTTTCATCGAACAACCATTAGACCTACCATATGGTACCGGTTCCCCTGTCCTCGCCGCCAAAGAATTCATTGGTAACGATGATTTTGCCTATTTTTACGGCGATGATTTTATTCTCGAAGCTAATCCTGGTCAATTATTATCTAAAATGATTTCCAAATACGACCAATACCAAGCTTCTGCTATTCTAGCTGTACAAAAAGTTCCCATGGAAGAAATTTATCGTTTCGGTAGTATTAAATATATGGATGACCCAAACTATACTGATCGCATGTCCGAAATTATGGAAAAACTTCCCGCCGATCAAGCTCCCTCTAACTCTGTCAATATCGGCCGTTTCATCGCTTCAAATAAAATTTTAGAAAACATCGATATTAACAAACTCTCTCGAGACAATGAATTATGGTTCACCGATGCTCTAACCAAATTAGCCCAATCTGGAGTTGTTCTCACCCAAGCTACTCAAGATGAAAAATGGCTCACCACTGGCGACCCCCTCCGCTGGCTCAAAGCTAATATTTCCACTGCTCTTCAAGATCCAAATCTAAAAAACGATCTTATTTCCTTTCTAAAAACACTTTAATAAATCTCTATATCTCTTCCGCCATAACCAGACAGACAAGTATATACACACTCGATAAGTATTTTTATACAAACCAAAACCTCCTATAACTAATCTATTACTGATATTTAGATTAAATAAATCCCTTATTTGTGCCTAATTTTAAAATAACTTACCACTTGACATAGGCCTATAATAACAATATAATACCCATAGAATTAATAAAATAATTCGCACTTTTATAAGAAACACAAATTGTTCAAAGGAGAGATTTGGAGTGTGGCTCCTCTAGAGTTTCGCACCCC
>CAYRMT010000026.1:4564-7829 GCA_964425635.1 uncultured Gammaproteobacteria bacterium | reverse complement strand
GCGGCAATAATTTGAGTTAAAAGAGTGGCCATGGCAGCACCGGCAGGGCCAAAAGCTGGAATTGAACCAAATCCAAAAATTAAAAGTGGATCAAGAATAAAATTTAATAAAACAGTGGCAATAACTATGTAGACGGGAATTTGAGGGCGACCAATCCCTCTCATAATAGATTGAAAAATAAAGAAAGAAAAATTAACAATAAGACCAATAAAAGAAAACCTTAAAAAGGCCAAAGCCATGGCAAAAATTTCAGTATTAGCTCCCATAAAATGAAGTATCTGTGGAGCAAAAATAAATCCTAAAGTACTAAAAATAATGGACGTAGCAATAATCATTAAAATGGTTTGAGCGGCAGCATGACTAACCATTTTATGATTTTTGGCACCAAAATATTGAGCAACAAAAGTAGAACCAGCAATGGCAAAACCAATACCTAATGAAACTGTTAAAAAAATGACTGGACTGCAAATAGAAACAGCAGCGAGAGCAGTGCCACCAAGACGGCCGACCCAAAAAGAATCAGTAAGTTGATACATGGCCTGAAAAAGATTGGCCATAATAATGGGAATGGCTAAAGTAAAAAGCGCCCTAAAAACAGGCATTTTAATAATATTTTTGGCTCTGTTGATCATAGAAAATAGTTTTTAATCTTATCAAATTAATAGTCGAGTTAAAACCCTCCGAAATTGGGAGGGTTTTAAATTAATTAAAAATTAATAATTATTTAATTTTTAGTAACAGAAGTGGTAGTGGCAGAAGTAGAATCAAGATTAATAATTTTGCCAGTGACAGTGCCATCGGTGTTTTGGTCGCCAGAAATGGAAACTTGAGAGCCAACTTTAAGATTGGTTTTATCAACTTTGGTGGCCTGGTTGACGGTGGTGGAATCAGAAATCATAACAATTTTAGAACTACCATCTGGGGTTTTGACAGTGATGGATGAATCGTCGACACTAGTGACTTCGCCAATAGTTTCTTTGGCAAACAATCTTTGGCCTTGTTGGTTGCCAGTGTTACCACTAGATGGTCTATTGCCGGAACGATTAGAATCGCTGCCGCCAGCCATTTTAAATTGACCATTTTTCATATTTCCACCTGGAAAAGATGGCATTTTACTTTTTTGGTAAATAAAACCACCGAAAAAGCCTATAATTAGGGCAATAAGAGAAACAATAATGGTTGACTTGGAAAAAATTTCTTTTAGATTTTTCATAATTTAGATAACAAGTAATTAATGAATTGTAAAAATAAAAACTGAAATGAGGCTGAAATTACTCGTAGCGAAGAGCTTCAATCGGTTGAAGACTGGCGGCTTTTTTGGCGGGATACCAGCCAAAAACAACACCAATAACAACAGAAACACTGAAGGCTAAAAGAACTGAATAAGGTGAAATAGTGAAGGTTGAAGAATTGATTCGAGAATAACCATATGAAGTGGCAACACCAACAATGATTCCTAAAATTCCACCAGTAAAGGTAAGAATAACTGATTCCGTTAAAAACTGAGTAATAATGGTTTTCTTTTTAGCACCTAGGGCTTTTCTTAAACCAATTTCCCGAGTTCTTTCGGTGACAGTAACTAACATAATATTCATAATGCCGATACCACCAACAATAAGGGAAATGGCGGCAACACCGGACAAAAGTGAGGTAAATGTGCCGGTAACACTGGAAGCAGTGGAAAGCATTTCTTCTGATGATCTGATGGTAAAATCGGCTTTAGTGGTATCAGTAATTTTGTGACGATTTAATAGAAAATAACCGATTTGATTTTGAGCTTGAGTCATAACATCGCTACTGGCGGCTTCGATGGCAATGGAAGATAAATAATTAACACCAAAAAGTTGTTTCATGGCAGCAGAAAGAGGAACATAAATCCTGTCATCTGAGTCGGTCATACCAGATGAACCTTTGGCAACAGTTATACCAATAATAGTGAAATTTATGCCGTTGATACGGATAGTTTCTCCAATACAATTATAATTAGAACTACCAAAAAGATCTTCGACTACAGTGGGGCCGAGAACAGCAACATGACTACTAGAATTATTATCGCTGTCGGTGATAAAACGGCCACCATTAATTTTGAGGTTATGAATAGTAGAATATGTTGATTTAACACCATAAATAGTAGTATTGGTGTTGTTGTCACCGGCGATGACTTGAAGTCGACTTGAAGATTCAGGTGAAACAGACTTTATAGCTGAAAGACCGGCTTTTTCAAGAGCTTCGGCATCGGCTAAGGTTAAAGTTTTTCTGGCAGTTGAAGTTCTAACCATGCCAGACGATTGAGAGCCAGGAGAGACAGTAATCAAATTAGAACCAAGAGATTCTATTTGAGAGGTGACAGCTTTTTGGCTTGATTGACCAATGGAAATAAGAGCAATAACACTACCGATACCAATAATAATCCCTAAAACAGCTAGGCTGGTTCTCATTTTATTGAGCCGAAGGGTGTTGACACTTTCTTTGATTAATTCCCAAAGTTCAATCATTTTTTAATACCTCCTTTTGGATAGCTGATCTTCGACGTTGATGATTAGTGCTGTCTTTAATAATTTTTCCGTCTTTAATAAAAATAATTCTTTTGGCATGCTCGGCAATGTCTGGTTCGTGAGTAATCATAACAATGGTGTGACCTTCGTCATTTAATTTTTCAAAAATGGTCATAATTTCATCGGCCTGAGCTGAGGCAATATTACCAGTTGGTTCGTCGGCTAGAATCATGGCTGGATTTAAAACTAGAGATCGAGCAATGGCAACACGTTGTTGTTGGCCACCGGAAATTTGATTTGAAGTGTGGCTTAAACGATCACTTAGACCAACCATTTTAAGGAATTTTTCGGCAGTTTTTTCTCTTTCTTCTTTAGGAATTCCAGCATAAACCATAGGCAACATAACATTGGTTAATGTGGTGGTTCTTGGTAAAAGATTGAAGGCTTGAAAAATAAAACCGATTTTTTTATTACGGATTTCTGACAATTCATCGTCTGATAAATTTTCAACGTTTTTACCATCTAAAATATATTGACCACTAGTTGGTTTATCAAGAGCACCAAGAATATGCATTAGGGTTGATTTTCCTGAACCGGATGGACCCATGATGGCTACAAACTCCCCTTCATTGATTTGAAAAGAAACATCATCAAGAGCGACAGTTTCTAGAACATCGGTTTTGTAAATCTTGGAAAGATTTTTGGCAATAATAATGGCTTTTGATTTTGACATAATTATTTAAATTACATTCCTGGAGGGCCGCCCATAC
>CAYRMT010000026.1:0-4464 GCA_964425635.1 uncultured Gammaproteobacteria bacterium | reverse complement strand
GTGTCATCGAGAAGAACAACAACAGAATAAGAAGTAACACCAGAAGTGGTGGCACCAGCAACATCAACAGATAAAACTTGACCGGTAAAAGTGGTTCCACTGAAAGCGTCCATGGTCATGGTAACTTTTTGACCGGCTTTAATTTTGACAATGTCTGATTCAGTTAAACTGAGTGTGGCTTGATATTGGCCTTTGGGATTAGTAATACTACCAATAGTATGGGATGTAACAGTGGATGATGTTTCAGTACTTTTGGTGCCAGTGGAAACAGTGATTGAAGTAGAAGAATTAGAAATAATAACTCCGGGAGCAATACTTAAATTACTAATTGTGCCCGAATCTGAGGCATAAATAGTAGAGGAAACTTTTTTATAGTTGTTGTAGGCTTCGGTGGTTTGTTGTTTGGCTTTGGTAACAAAAGCCGAATAATTATTGTAGGTGGTTTCGTCGGCGGTAAATTTTTGTTTAGCTAAAGTTAGAGTTTTGGTAACAACTGCTTTTTCATTGTAAGTGTATTCTGCTTTAGTTTTGTTATTCCAAGCACCGGCAATCATACTATCATATTCTTTTTGAGCATCGAGAACTGCTTGACGATCGGTCCACATTTGAATGTCGGCTGACGATTGATCGGCAATAGCCTGTTTTTCATTTTGTTGCATGGTTAAATAATTAGTCCAAGCGGTAATTTTATTGCTGGTACCATCGTCATCAAGAGTAACTTCGGCAATTTTTTGACCTTTAGTGACAGTGTCACCATCTTTAACATAAACGGTTTTAATAGTACCGGTGGCTCCGGTAGTAATAGTAGACTTATTAGAGGAAGTGATTGTTCCAGTAGTAGAAATAGAAGTGACCAAAGTGCCTTTGGTAACTTGGGTAGTTTTATAGGTGGTTTTTTTATTGGATGAAGTTATTTTGGAATAAACAAAATAACCAACAAGACTGATTATTAAAATAATTAAAATTATTTTTAAAAATTTTGGTAATTTCATAGGTGGAATTGTAAAAGTTAATGCTGAAGGTTAACTGAAATTTGGTAAATAGATGAGAAAAGTGGTTCCAGAATTAATTTTACTGCTAACTTCTATTCTTCCATTATGGGATTGGGCAATTTTTTGAGCAATGGAAAGGCCAAGTCCATAACCAGAAGTACCATTTTTGGTGCGAGCATTATCGGCTCGATAAAAACGATCAAAAATATGAGGCAGATCTTTTTGGGAAATACCAATCCCCTGGTCGATAATTTTAAAAACTATATTTTTTCTAGTTTTGGTGGCAATAAATTTAATTTGACTAGATTTGGGACTATATTTAATAGCGTTGTCGAGAAGAATTAAAAATAGTTCTTCTATTTTTTGAGTGTCAACATTAATTTTGCCTTTGATGTGGCTAAATTTGATAGTAATTTGTTTTTTGTCGGCCTTAGGTTTTATTTTTTTAACAGATTCAGACATTATATTTTTAATTAAAATAGGGCTTAAATTGAGAACAGATTGATGATTATTGAAATGATTCAATTCAAGAAGAGAATCGGATAAAGTTTTTAATTGATTAGTGGAATAAATGGCATCGGTGAGAACTTTTTTGGATTCAACTAAATCTAATTTAGGGTCTCGAAGAGAAACTTCAAGCATGGCTTTGAGAGCAGTAATGGGAGTCCTTAATTCATGAGAAGCGTCGGAAATAAATTGTTTTTGGTCTTCGGTCATTTTTTGGATAGGACGAAGAGTGCGACCAGCTAAAAAATAGGAAAGAGAACCAGAGATTAAAAGAATAAAACCATTAATGATACCTAAATTAACAAGTAAACGATGTTGACTTTCAGTGATTAGATCAGAATCGACTAAAATTGGTGGTGGTGGCGCATCAGGACAAGAAGAATTGAATTTTCTTTCGATTCGACTTCGTTGAGACTCGGCAAAATGGATAATTTCCATGCTGCTGATTTGGTAAATGAGAGCACTAAAAGAAAAACTAATAACCATGATGATTAAGAGATACCAACCAGTTAATTTTAATCGAGCTTGTTTAAACATATTTTTATTAAACCCTCCGGCCCCGCAACGGCGGGGCCACCTCCCTTGACAGGGCGGCTTAATTTTTAATTTAATCTGAAATTTTATAACCGAAACCGCGGATGGTTTTGATTAATTTAGTTTTGAAGGGTTGGTCGATTTTTTGACGTAAATTTCTGATGTAAACTTCGACAGTGTTTGGGAGAATGTCTGATTCATAACTCCAGACATGTTGAATTAATTGATCTTTGTTTAAAATTTTATTGGCGTGACGCATGAGACATTCTAAAAGGGAATATTCTTTACCTGATAAAACTATTGGTTTTCCTTGACGAGTGACTTCGTAAGTAGATAAATTTATAGAAAGATCGCCAACAGTAATAATTTCACTGGAAGATTTTTGAGGGCGACGAGTTAGGGCCCGAATACGAGCTAGAAGTTCCTCAAAAGCAAAAGGTTTAGTTAGATAATCATCGGCTCCATTGTTGAGACCCTTAATTTTGTCTTCGATTTGGCTTTTGGCAGTGAGCATTAAAATTGGAATATGAATTTGTTGTTGGCGAAGTTGACGACAAACTTCAATACCATCTATTTTTGGAAGCATGAGATCTAATAAAATTAGATCATAATCACCACTAGAGGCAAGATCAAAACCTTTTTCACCATCGTAAGCAATGTCAACAATATAATGTTCTTGTTCTAAACCTTTTTTTATAGCGGTGGCAATTAAGTGTTCGTCTTCGACAATTAAAATTTTCATAGTTTAATTATAAATCTAAAGCTTAAAATAAACTGAATTTTTGAAAATAAAATGTGAGATATATCTGATTTATGTTACTATTAATTATGAATAAAACACAAGAAAACCTTTTGAAAGCATTTGCGGGCGAAAGCCAAGCAAGAAATCGTTATAACATGTTTGCCAAAATGGCAAGAAAAGAAGATTTGGAATGGATTGCCAGGGTTTTTGAGGAAACTGCTGATCAAGAAAGGGCCCATGCTGAGGAATTATTTGAAATGATTAAAGAGCCAGTGGGAGTGAGTGATGTTTTGTCGATTAAACCTTATAGTACAAAAACGGTTGATAATTTGAAAATGGCGGCAGAAGGCGAACATCATGAGTGGACGGAGATGTATCCTTCATTTGAAGAACAGGCAAAAATTGATGGTGATCCAGAAGCGGAAAGATTATTTAGAGAAGTAAAAGAGGTGGAAGAAAAACATGAGGAAAGATACATTATTATTGCAACACATTTGGATGCCAATACTCTTTACAATCGAGAAGTGGAATTGGAATGGAAATGTGTTAATTGTGGTTATGTTCATAAAGGAACAACTCCCCCAACTGAATGTCCTGTTTGTAAAAAACCTTTTGGTTGGTATATGCCTTTGGGATTGGTGAGATAGGGTAAAATAAGAGATGGTGAAGGATAAAAAAATTGTTTTAGTTGGAGGGTGTTTTGATATTGTTCATTTGGGGCATTTGATTTTTTTGGAAAAAGCAAAAGCCAAGGGAGATATATTAATAGTATTATTGGAATCGGATGAAAATATTAAAAAAAATAAGGGGCCGAAAAGACCGATAAATAACCAAGATAATAGAGCAGCTTTTTTGACTAAATTGAAAATGGTGGATAAGGTGGTTAAATTGCCGGAAATGAAAAGTGACGATGATTATTTGGAAATAATAAAAAAAATAAAACCAAATATAATTGCGGTGAGCGAAGGAGATAATGGTTTGAAAAAAAAGAGAAAACAAGCTAAAGAGATTGGGGCAAAAGTAATAGAAGTGAGTAAATTAATTCCACATCAATCGACAAGTCTGATTATTGATAAAATTAAGATATAATATCGACTACTTATGAAAAATAAGAGAGCAGTAATAGGCGATGAAATGTATTACGATGAGAGGTCGGCTGGCGGCTTGGTTTACAAAATTGAGAATAATAAGATTTTATGGTTGTTAATTAAGACGGTTTCTAAATTTAATAGAGAAAAAAATAGAAAAAAAGAAATAGAGGGGTCAATTTACAAATTCCCAAAAGGTCATTTGGATAAAGGGGAATTTTTAAAACAAGCAGCGCTAAGGGAAGTTGAAGAAGAAGGCCGAGTAAAAGCCAAGGTGATAACTAAATTGGGATCGAATGATTATATTATTTGGGATAAGGAAAAAAATAAAAAAATTATCAAAAAGGTAACGTTTTTTTTAATGGAATATTTGGCACCAAGTAATTTGAAATATTATGACAGTGAAATGGTTTTGGAAAGATCTTGGTTGAGTTTTGAAGAAGCGAAAGAAAAATTGGCTTATGCAAGTGAACGAGCACTTTTGAAAACAGCTAAAATGAAATTGGATCAGTTGATGAAGAAATAGGATATAATATCCGTACCTAAGGAGGAGTCGGATAGTGGTTCATTCCACAGACCTGGAAAGTCTGCGCTGTAAAAA
>CAYRMT010000025.1:7018-8127 GCA_964425635.1 uncultured Gammaproteobacteria bacterium | reverse complement strand
CTAATGTATCTGAATTAACTGCTAGAGTAACTTTTGTTAGTTTTGGAAGAGAAGAAACACCAGTAGAAATGACATTTACTATAGTTGATGAAAAAGGAAATGAATATTATAGATCAGTTGACAATACAACAATACAGACAGAAGGAGTCTTTAATAAAACATTTGAAGGATTAAAGTTAGATAAAGGTAAATACAAATTAGTATTAAATACTCTTTATAACAACAATATTAGAGATGAATTTAAACAGGATTTTGAGATTGGAATTTCTTCAGAAAATCAATCATGGACATTGTTTATTGGGGGAATAATTGTTTTAGTTTGTTTATTTTGGATTGTTGAATTGATGAGAAGAAAAAAGAAGAAAAAGGTGTAGAATACGAAGTATGGTTTCTAAACGCAAATGGCTTAGATTTGATTTGCATGTGCATACTAATAAGAGTGATGGAAAAAATAGTTTTAAAGAAGTATTAATGACAGCGAAAAGAAGGGGTTTAGATGTGATAGCAATAACCGATCATAATATTGCAAGTAGGTTTAATCCTGAAAAGGTAAGAGAAAAATATGGTATTTATGTTATTTCTGGTTGCGAATTATCGTTTTTATCAGGACATTTGTTAGTTTTGGGTTTAGATCCAGAATTGGTGGAAAAAAAATTAAAGCAATATAAAATTAAAGAAAAAACTTGTTCGGTTATTGCTAGAAAAAAAACTATTAGAGAGATATTGCAATATTTTGTAGAAAATGGTGCTTTGATTATAGCGGCTCATCCAAAAATACCAACAGGAATGATGTCTTTAAAAGGGAATTTTTTAGTAGAGCTTTATAAGAAGGGATTAATCCATGGGGCGGAGATTCATAATGATGATATAGAAAAAAAATTTAAAAGAAAACTTTATCGTGTTTGGCATAATTTAGCTAGAAAGTTTGTATTAAAATTAGAAATACCGGCTTATTCGAATAGTGATGCTCATATTAAAAATAGAATTGGAAATAGATTTAATATGGTTAAACTGGATGATCCAACTAAATTATTGGAAACTTTAAAAAAAGGAAAAATTGAAATTAGACATGGAACTAAAAGTGATTTAAAATAGCTTATGTTTTGGGG
>CAYRMT010000025.1:0-6918 GCA_964425635.1 uncultured Gammaproteobacteria bacterium | reverse complement strand
CCAATAACTATTAATAGTGATGGAGGTTCTGGTACTGAAATTTTGAGACTAAAAGAAATTTCCTCATCTGGAGTTAAGACTTTTTACAGCTATGTTTATGATGCTGGTAAAAATTTATTAACTACTAGTGTTTCAAACACAATTACAATAAATGCAATTACCCCAACTGCTACTTTGACGCCAACACTTACCCCTACTCCGACCTTAGCGATTACATCGACACCTACACCAACTCCAACCAAGATTTTAACACCAACACCAACGTCGGCCCCTGTAATTGAACCGACGGCTGTTTTAGAGCCTACGATCGCGCCTATAGTTTCTGGAGGGACTACGCAACCCCCTGTTGATTCATCTAAAAAATCGAAATCATTTGTGGATTATTTGCCAATTATTTTGGTGATTCTTGGTTTAACAATGTTTGTTGGACCTGTTTTTGGGCCGAAAATTGTGGAAAAAATTAAATCAAAAAGGAAAGGTCCACCGCAAGAACCTCCACAATTATTGGAACATTTTAAAACACAACAACCAGTATCAACTAGGGAAATAAGTTCTGATGGTGATGATATTCGATTAGAATAATTATTTTGTTTGACTAGAGTTGGTGGCAGCTGAGCTAGTAGCTGTGGTGGTTGGAATTGGGGTTGGAAGAACTAGGGGTGTATTTTCTAATCTTTTTAAGACATCCCAATCAATGCTTTTGTAAGATAAAAAGCCAGCATATAAAAGTAATCCTAATAGAATAAAAACAATAGTATTGCCTATGTAATCTGGTTTTTTATTTTCTTCTATCATATTTTATTTTACTATTTTACCCGGCTAATTGTGTAGGTATTAGGGAAGGCTAAAAAAATAGCAGGAGATTCTTCTAAAAGATATTTTTGAAAATCTTGATAAATTTCTTTTCTTTCTATTTGATCAATAGCAAATCGACCATCTTCTAAGAGCTTGTCAATACGAGAATCATTGAGTTTAGTTAAATTACTTTTGCCGATTTGGGTTGAATGCCAAAAGAGATATTGGTCTGGATCATGGGGAATACTACCGTAGGTTAGGATAACGTCAAAATTTTCAGTGTCAATCTGATTGATGATAGAAATATTTGTTTTTAAACCAAGAACACTTTCCCATGATTTTTTAATATTTTCGGCAACTGATAATAATCTTCGGTCACCGACAATTAAATTAATGGAGTCGATCTTGTTATTTTGAAAAAGTTCTTTGGCCCTGGTGGCGTCAAAATTATATTCTTTCATATTGGGGTTATATGCCCAGCTTTCTGGAGAAATTGGTCCTAAACATCTTTCATTTTGATCCTTGGTTTTTGGGGTGGCGTAGGCAATGGCTTGGCGAAGCTGTTTGTTGTTAATTTTTTGGGTATTAAAAAATAAGGCAGAATATTTTTCATTAGTCTCGATTTTTTGAGTGATTTTGCTATTGCTCCATTTCGATAATTCTTCTGGAAGAGAGCTAATTTTTATTTGATTAACATCGCCTAGTTTATATGCATTAATTAAATCAGTTTCGTTTTGATAAAAACGGTAGACCTTTTTAAATAAATTGTCTTTAGTGGGAGTTAGATAAAGAGTTTTTAAATAACCCTCTTGAAGGGAGTATTTTTTGATTTTATATTGTCCTAAGCCGATGATGTTTTTCCTAAACAATGGTTTACTTAAAACTGAAAGAATTGGGGAAAATTCTTTTTCAAGGTTGATTTTAATTTTATTTTCATCTAAAGTACTAACCTTAATTCCGGAAATGGATGAATAATCGATATCACTGGCGATTAATTTTTTTCCGTTGTGCCAAAAAATATTATCTTTAAGTGTAAAAATGAAGTCTTTATTTTCGTTTTCAACAATTAATGATTCAACAATAGGAGAAATAGTAGCTTTGTCATTTTTTGAATTAACAGTTAAGCCATAACTAATTTGATTAGCAATGTCATCGGGAAGATTTTTTAAAGTGTAAAGACCATCTATTCCAATTGATTCTTGTTTAAAAATTGGAAGATTAATAAAATTAATAATTTCTTTTCTGAAGAAAATGCTGCAGAAACAGGTAATAATTATTATTGAAATCAATAAAATTCTTCTCTTAATAAAAGAAGTTAGATAGGCAATTTTAAAATGAAGTTTGTTAAACAAGTTGGTTTATAAAAGAGTTTGAATAATTGATGAAATAAGGAAAAGGGCGATAATAAAGATAGTGAAATTAAACATAATTTTTTCCCATCCCCTCTTTTCAACATTAGTAGTGGAAAGAATATTTGATCGGGATTCGGTGTCGCCATTAGATTGAAGAAAAATCAGAGCACTTAAGAGAATTGATAAAACTATTTGAATAATGACTAGAGTAGTTTTCATTTTTTAGGTTTGCTTTTGCGCAAAATTGAATTGTAAATATGTAAAATTGTACCAACAGTGAAGGAACTTAGTAAATAAGCCCAAAAATTATTGACATGGTAATTATACTGGGAGATGTAGATATTTCCTACTTGAAAATCGGCAATAAAAAAAATAGCTAAGTAAAGGCCTAGAGTGTCGATTACAATCCTGAATAAACCTAGAGTAAGAATATTGATAGGAATTAAGAGGATTTTAATAATTGGTTTTAAAAGAAGCTCGAAAATAGTCAAAATAACGGCTACTTTAATAATGGTCCACGGGGTTTGTTGAAAATAAAAATTTTGCCAAATAAGATTGGCAGTGACAATGGAAAAGCTGAAGAGAATAATATATCGGAGGATTTTTTTCATTTTTTATGTTTTTTATTACTGTTTAATATTATACCGCCAAGACCTAATAAAGTGATAATTAAACCGACAAAAATGATTAAATTTAGATAGTATTTGGGATTAGAAATGGAAATTTGATTCGGAGAAGTGTTAAGCGATTCGATTTTAATTTTTATATTTCTATTTAGAGGGTTAAAAGATTTTAATAATGGATGGTTTGGTAAAGTTATTTCTGTGGATGAAAATGGTGGTAATATAGGAATTTTTTGTTGCCAATTTAAACTAGGAATGTTTATATTTAAATCGGAAACAGAATTATTATTCTGATTGGAAATTTTAATTACAGTGGGTTGATAGATTTTTTTGTTTAAAGAAGTTATTTTGAGGTTTTTGTAGCTAGCCTGTAATTCTTGGGTAGCAAATTCAACCCCAACGGTTTTAATGTTGTGATTATTTTTGTATCCGCCAGGAGGTAGTGGTTTTTCGCTGTCGAGACCATGAAAAACGAAAGCAAAATGATTAGGATCAAGGTCTTTAAAATAATCCACACCATTGGTGGTTTTTTCCCAGGTGGGGTCGATGGAAATCCATGCTTGTTTATCTTGGTCGTAGTATTGAGGCCAGGCATGAAGAATGTCGGCATTGGCATTAATAGGTTTTATTTTGGAATTATTAGTATAAGCAAAACCTTCAACTTCGCGAGCAGGAATACCTTTAGCTCTGGCAAGAGTTACAAAAAGATCGGTAAAATCGGTACAAATTGATGTGTTTGGTGATAATAGAGTGTTTAATGCACCTTTGCGCTTAGAAGCATTGATTGAATCATAATTATAGTTAAGAGTATTAACAGTGTAGTTATAAATATCCTTAATGGTTTTAAGAGAATTGATAATTTGTTTAATGGAAGGATCGTTGATGGGCCAAAAATTTTGTTCTTTTAAATAATCATCTTCGTTAATTGAGGAACTAATATTGTTGGGAATAATTTTAGCTTGGCCGGAAACGTTGATTTCTAATTCTTGATTGCTGGTTAATTTGTATTGGGCCAACCAATTACCATCGGCGTCGATTCTAATGTTTAAAGGTTGGGGTGACATTTCTTTATAAACTATTTTTTGATTATCGGTTTCAGGAGGAATGGTTATTTCTAGAATTTGAGGTTGGTTTGAGGAATTTTGTAAAAAATATTTGAAATTGAAATCAAAAAGCTGATAATTACCAAAAATTAAAAATATTTTTTGATTAGGGTTGTTAAAAAATATTTGAGTTTGATTATTTAAAGGAATTGAATTTTTAGGGTTTAATGAAGAAAAGGAGATATTGCCAAAAGAACTCGGGACCAATACAGTTATTTCGTTGTTGTCGCTGGTTTTTATGTTTTTATTTTCTGGAATAGAAACTTCCCAAATATTCCCTTTTTGAGTAGCTAGTTTGGGAATAGTGTAATTTAAGTTAAATTTGGTGACTTTATCTTTACCAAGGTTATTATTATTGAATTTAATATCAATGGTATTGAGATCATCTTGATGATTGGTTTGTTGAATAATATTTCCTTGACTGTCGATACCGGTGATATTTTCCAAAGCTGGACCGGATAAAATTAATTGGTAAATGGTGGGATAAATTTCGGAAAAATTATTAATTAATTGAATTTCTTGGCTAACAATAGCATTGCCTTGGTTATCAATTTGATAATTTATTTTTTGTTGAGTTTTGAATTCGTCGGCAGCATTGGCCGGATTTACGGGAAAAAATAGAAAGGAAATTAAAAAGAATAGAAACATAGAGATACTATAATATATCAAAAAAAAGGCAGGCTTATGTTATTACACAAACCTGCCGGTGTTAAAAGGGTTGATCGATAAAACTCAAAAGCTGAAAAAACATTTTTTTAACTGGCAACGGAATAAAATATTGTTCCATTTGGTAAAATTTCCACTTTTTCTTTACGATAAATAGGAGTCTTTATAATATTGAGGCCGACACCAAGCTGGAGTAATTGTTCTAATTGTTTATCCCATTGATTGTTCTCAATTTTAATTGAGAAGTTTGATAATTCGCTTAACATCGTCTCTATTGTAGTTTTGTATTCTTCTAATCGGTTTTGGTTAAAAATTACTATTGTTACAACACCTTCAGCCTTAATGAAATTAGTAGAATCTTCGTTTTTTTTGGCTAAACACTCTTTGAAAATTTCTTCAATATCCATTATTTTGCCCCACTTTCTTTTGGTTTGAGTTTTATTGATTGTAAATGAACTGTTTTATTAAATTTCAGCTTTTTGGTTTTAATAAAAAAGTGAGTGATTTTATCCATAAAATGCTTTTTTGTCAAAAAATTAACTATTTTTTAATTTAAGTTATTGACTTCGGGTATTGTTCGCGTATCATTTGTTTATGGCAACAGTCCTTTATAAAAGACAAAAACAAATTTTAGACTATATTGAAGAAAATATTTCGAGGTATGGTTATGCGCCGACATTAACGGAAATTGCCCAACACTTAGGTCTTTCTTCGTTGGCAACGGTTCATGAACATTTGGCAGTTTTGGAAAAAAAAGGATTAATTCGAAGATATCGTGGGGCAGTTAGAGGAATAGAGGTGTTGGATTCTGCAAATTCAATTGAACAAAATATTTCTACTGGTTTTATAGAATTACCGGTTTTAGGGTTTATTGCATGTGGTGAGCCAATTGAACCATATAATGATCCAAATGCGACGATCGGAGTAAATTCAAATTTAGTTAAACCAGGAGATCAATCTTTTGTTTTGCAAGCCAAAGGAGATTCAATGATTGATGATGGAATTTTGAGCGGTGATTATGTGGTGGTTAAAGAACAAAAAAATGCTAACAATGGTGACATTGTTGTAGCGGTTTTGAAAAATGGATTTGCGACTTTAAAAAAATACTACAGAGAAGCGAGTAGAATTAGATTGCAGCCAGCTAATTCGACTATGTCCCCTATTTATGTGACAGATGTGGAAATTAGAGGAAAGGTGGTGGCAGTAATTCGACAGTTTAATTAAGCAGTATAATAGATAATGTTATATATAATTGCAACGCCGATTGGAAATTTAGGGGATATTACTTTAAGGGCTTTAGAAACTTTGGAAAAGGTGGAATATTTATTGTGTGAAGATACTCGAAACACAGGATTATTATTGGCAAATTTGAAAATTAAAAATAAGCCAAAACTAATTTCTTTTTATGACGAGGTTGAAGAACAAAAGACTCCAGAAGTGATTAAATTACTACAAGACGGAAATGAAGTTGCTTTGGTGACTGATGCGGGAACACCAGTTATTTCTGATCCAGGGTGGAGATTGATTAAAAAATGCCGTAATTTAGGTATTCATTATACTTCTTTGCCGGGGGCATGTGCAGCGATTAATGCCTTAGTTTTGTCGGGAATTCCATCGGGGAGGTTTATGTTTTTAGGATTTTTACCCAAAAAGGACGGAGAAAGATTGAAAATATTGGGAAAATATAAAGAATTTGATGGTGCAAAAATTGTGTACGAGTCCCCTTTTAGAATTAAGAAATTAGAGGAACAAGTTAGAACAATTTATGGTGGTGAAGTACAAATTGCAATTATTCGAGAGATGACGAAAAAATTTGAGGAAGTTTTACCTAATGTTAAAAAAGAATTGAAGGGTGAGATAACAGTTATTTTTTCTTAATATTTCTTTTTTCAGCCCAAGCAACTACATCACGGGTGGCATCGATGGCGTCAGGGCTGACAGAAATACTGGTGGCTCCCCATTTAACTAATTTTTCCACCAATTCAGGATAATTGCTTGGGGCTTGGCCACAAATTGAACAGGTAATACCTCTTTTTTTAGATTTAGTAACTAATCTTTTTAAAGACCAAAGAACGGCAGGGTCCATTTCATTAAAAGATTTGGCAACTTCATTATTATCACGATCAAGCCCGAGGGTAAGCATGGTTAAATCATTACTACCAATAGAAATTCCATCGATGCCGACATCGATGAACTTATCTAAAAGAATAACATTGCTGGGAATTTCGGCCATCATTAAAAATTTAAAAGAAGGTGAACGTAAAAGTCCAGCACTAGTGACAATCCTTTTAACATCAGCTAATTCTTGTGGAGTGCGGACAAAGGGAATCATTAGCCAGAGATTTTTGTAACCATATTTAGTTCTAACTTGTTTGATGG
>CAYRMT010000024.1:6725-8928 GCA_964425635.1 uncultured Gammaproteobacteria bacterium | reverse complement strand
AAAACAAATTGCTTATACTTAATATTTTTTTATTATTAAAAAGAGATGATTCTTGAAGAAAAAGATTGACCTGATCGATGGTAATGTTTTTGGAGTCTAAACGAAGAATATCGGCATTTTTGTTTTGATCTAAAAAATCACTAAATGATCGGCGGCTTTCAAGTTGGTTGTCACCGTGGAAAATATAAATCATGATTGATTTTACCAAAGACCATGTGTCTCGGCTATGCCGGGACACATATGCTTAAAAAAAATTAAATTGCTGAAAAATTCGATACGATTTGTTAAAATACCATCTACCACATGGCTCCATCGTCTAGTGGCCTAGGACACCTGGCTTTCATCCAGGGAATCGTGGGTTCGACTCCCACTGGAGTCACATTAGTGTTATTTTTTTGTCAATTGTTTAATTAAACGTTCTTTGTGTCGATAGATAATTAAAATAGTGGCGAATAAAACCGGAAAAAAAAGTTGCCGGTCAATAAAATAAACCATGAAAACGGCAAAGATTTCACCAATAAGTCGACCAACTATTTGGTCGGAAATGGCTTTGAAAATAGTTTTAAAAACAAAAGATTGTTTTTTGATAATCCTAATAATTAGCTCGGTAATAACTGATCCTAAGAAAACAGTGATAAGCCAATAAATAAGAACCGGAAAATTCAAATACATCATAACTCCCATTAAAGATGAGGCTCCCCTGCCGCCTTTACCTTTTAGCCAGATTGGATAATTGTGTCCGAGGACAACAAAAAATGATGCCAATGTAATGGCTAAATTTGAATTTGGTATTAAGTGTTGAGTGATTATGATGGCAAAAATTGCTTTAGCACAGTCAGTCAACCAGACAATAAGAAAAGCAATAGTGGCTAATGTTAATCCTCTATTTTTTTTAACCATTCGCAGGGTGTTCATGGCTCCCATGTTGCCAGATTCCTCTGATCGAACGTCTTTTTTGGCGAATAATTTGACGATAATTAGAGCAGTGGGAAAACTGCCAAAAAGATAAGCGATTAAGCAAATTAGAAAATAGTTCATTTTTTAGATGGTTTTAATATACCAATAATAAAAGTACCAGGACCAGTGTGAACACCAATAACTGGTGATAATATGGTTTCTTGAATGATTTTAAAACGAGCGGGATCAAGTGCTTGTTTAATTTTTTTAAATTCAAGATCATCATCACCATGTTGGATAACTAATTCTATTGGAGTATTGATTGATTTGTAATTTTTATTAAGATAATTGATTAAAAAATTTGATAAAGGTTTATCTCCAAAAAATATTTTTTTAAGACGAATATTTTTAGTGGTTAAACCTAACATTGGTTTAATTTTTATTTTTTGAAGAAAATGAACCAGTTTAGCAGTGTTTCCTGATACTCGACCACCGGTAGTGATCCAAATCATATTTTTTGGAGTGCCGAAAACTTCAATTTTTTGGGTTAATAACAATAATTGTTTTTCGATCTGTTTGTATGTGTATTCTTGTTCAATTAATTTGGCTGCTTTTATTGCTAATAAGGCTTGTCCTGATGCAATTTGTTTTAAGTCGGGTATTATCACTCTTTTTTGATCGGATGATGACAATAATGATCGAGCTTGAATGGCACTGTTGTATGAT
This sequence comes from uncultured Gammaproteobacteria bacterium, assembly GCA_964425635.1. Taxonomy (GTDB): domain Bacteria; phylum Patescibacteriota; class Microgenomatia; order UBA12405; family UBA12405; genus WARW01. Next base: position 7,305 of record CAYRMT010000024.1, on the reverse strand, counting down.
CCAGAAATAACTGTTGAAGTGGTAATACATATAATGTAGTTATATTTTTGTAATTGTTCTTTAAAGTTTTTTAAAAAATTTTCTAATGTTGGTTGTGAAGTTTTTGGCCAGTTGTATTGTTGAGTTTTATCTTTAAAAATTTCCATTTTTTGATAAATAGAATGGTTTTTATATGAGTTTTTTTTGTCTACTTTATCCCAAGATACTTTAAAAGGAACAATTGAGATGTCGTGTTTGGTGGCAAAATTGATGTCGAGACCGGAAGCATCGTCCACAATTAAGCCAACTGATTTTTTGAAAGTTTTGATTTGATCAATTTGTTGAGTCATATCAGTGGTTCGCATATGGATGACTGACCCAAAAGTGGAAATTAATTCAACAACATTGTCTGGAGTATCGGTGTGAATATGGATTTTTAATTTTTTGTTGGCTTCAATAATATCAAGACAATCGCCGTGATTGACTAATTGTTTAATAATAGTTTCTTTGTCAATAACTAAAGATTCTAGTAGGGAAATAACTTCATAGCGGTGGGAAATAATTTGAAAAAAACTGCCGGTTTGTATGTTTGGTTTTTTAT
>CAYRMT010000024.1:0-6625 GCA_964425635.1 uncultured Gammaproteobacteria bacterium | reverse complement strand
CATATTTGAAAAATGTTGTTTATTGATGGCTTTAAAAACACCTTGAAGGGTGGAATTTAAATTATCGCCAGTATCTTGGTCTGGTACAGGAAAAATATTGATGGCGTTTATATTTTCTTTTTTGTCAGAAACCTTTTGATAGGCGCCAATCAACATTTTTTGGATGGTTTTGTAGGTCATGAGTTTTGGTTAAAACTTAAAGATACTACCAAGCTTTTTGATGAGTTGGGCCATAGGTTTTTTAGCTGCTAGACCAAAAGAAGTACCAACAGATAGGCTAATTGTGAGAACAACACCTATAAAAACAATAATAATAAGTTGAGGAATGATTTGTAATTGGTAAAGTATGGCAAGGATGGTTAGAATCCTAATGGATAGATCGATTATTTTTGCAAATGATCGGGAATAGGTTATTTTCTTGGATGTTTTAGTGCCAATAACAATTTTTTGAGAAAAATCGATGGCGTAAATGGCAATAATAAAGATGATTATAGAAATGAGAATGTTAGGATAATATAGAATGACTTTATTTAATAAATTAAGAAACCCATTGGATTGAATTATTTCTAAAGAAAACATAAGAGAAACCAGAATAATAAAAAGCTGAACCAGAAAACCGATGAATTTTTCTACTTGGATTTTTTGATCAAAACTATGTACAAATTCATTAAAACCAATTCTTTCTAAAGCATTATTGAATTGAATTTTTTTTAAAAATGAAAGAAAAATAGTTTTAATCCATATTGATAAAAGGAAGCCCGCTAAAAAAATACTTAGAGCATTAATTAGTGGTGATTGAGTAAAGCTAAGACTGTTGATAATGTTTTGACAAAAATCGTTCATGTTTTATTTAACTTGTAAAAGTATATCTTGTTTTCGGTTCCTTTTAATAATCTTTTGATGTTTTGTTGATGGGTCCACCAAATGATAAAAATAAGACATATACTAAAAATTACTACTGAAGTGGTTTGAAATTGTAGCCAAAAAATAATTGGTAATGTTAAAGACATGAGTAAATTAATTAAACTCATAAGGTGGGTAGTTAATAATAGAATTAGCCAGATTGTTAGCCATAAAAAAATAAATTTCCAGCCAAAAACGGCGGTAAGAAGTCCAAAAATAGTAGCAATTCCTTTACCTCCTTTAAATTTTAACCAAACAGGAAAGATGTGTCCAATAACTGGTGAAATCGATAGAATTAATTTTGAAGATAAGGAAATATTATTAATAGAAAAAAATATTAAAACAATAAAATAGGCTTTTAAAAAATCTAGACAACCGACTAAAATTGCGGGCCATAATCCTAATTTACGATAAACATTAGTGGCGCCAATATTGCCGCTGCCAGATTGACGGATATCAATTTTTTTAATTCGTCCGATCAAATAACCAAAGGGAATACTGCCGACAAAATAGCCAATTGTGAAAAACAAAATTAAAAACATAATATTCATGATTGTCTTTATTATAGCAATCTAATAAAGGTTTGGTTTTTAGGTATAATATTATTTGTTTATGGAAGTAAAAATAGAAACAAGTTGGAAAAAAGTTTTGCAAAAAGAATTTGGAGAGGAATATTTTTTCAAGTTAGTGGAATTTGTTAAATCGGAATATCAAAAAAAAACAGTTTACCCAAGTGCAAAATTTATTTTTAATGCTTTTGAATTAACACCATTTAATAAGGTTAAGGTGGTGATTTTAGGACAAGATCCATATCATGGTGTTAATCAAGCTAATGGATTGGCTTTTTCGGTGAATGACGGAGTGGCGATGCCGCCATCTTTGGTAAATATTTATAAAGAAATCGAAAGCGATTTGGGCTATAAAACGATTAATAAAAATGGAAATTTAGAGAATTGGGCAAAGCAAGGAGTCTTAATGTTAAATGCGATATTGACGGTGCAGGCGCATGTGGCTGGTTCACATCAAAATAAGGGTTGGGAGCGATTTACTGATGCAGTTATTAAAACTTTATCAGATCAAAAAGAAAATTTGGTTTTTATTTTGTGGGGAGGTTATGCCCAAAGAAAAGGGAAAATTATTGATGAATCAAAACATTTAGTGATTAAATCAGTTCACCCATCCCCTCTTTCGGCTTATAATGGATTTTTTGGATCAAAACCATTTTCCCAAACAAATGCCTATTTGATTTTTAATAATAAAGAACCAATAGATTGGTAATTAGTATTCTTTGGCGTTTTCTTCGTTGGTTAAAACTCTGATGGCGGCATCGCGAAGAGCTTCAAGTTCTTTTTCACCAGGATAAACAGTAACGCCTATTTTAGTGGCAAAAACGTCTTGTTTGATTTTGTCGGTTAAAAGTTTCCAGTATGCAACCCCACCGGTTAGAAGAATTTGATCGATTTCTTCACCTTCAAAATCAGGAATCATAGAGCAGATGGATCGAGAAATTCCAGCAATCATTTCATCGACAACATCTTTGTCTTGTTTATTTAAAGTGTCATATTTTTTCTCTAATTCTTGAACGTCTTTGGTGCCTAAATGTGCAAAAAGACCACCGCCACCAAGAACTTTATTCATAACTTCTTCTTTGGTGTATTTACCGGAAAAACATAAATCGATTAAACCTTGAGCAGGAATTTGACCTGATCTTTCTGGACTCATTGGACCTTCGCCAGCAAGAGCGTTGGTGACATTAATGGTTATTCCTTTTTTATGGGCACCAAAAGAAAAACCACCCCCAAGATGGGCAACTACTAAATTTAAGTCTTCATATTTTTTACCGATTGTTTCAGCGTATTTACGAGAGACAGCTTTTTGATTTAGAGCGTGCCAGCCGGCATAGCGTTGAATTCCTGGAATACCAGTGACTTTGTGTTTTAATTCGATTTCATCAGTGGTAACTGGATCAACAATGAATGATTGGGTAATATTAAATTTTTTAGCCAATTCAAAAGCAATTGGAGCTCCGAGATTTGAAGCATGATTGGCTTGAGGACGATTTTTTAAATCATCAATCATTTTTTCATTAATTAAATAGGTTCCAGAAGTGACTGGTGGAAGCATTCCACCGCGACCAACAATGGCGTCTAACTGGGTAATATCATTTTCTTTTAAGGCTTCAGAAACACATTTTAAACGATAATTGTATTGATCAAAAATATTTCCTGGTTTACTAAAATTTTCTTGGAATTCTCGATCTTTAGTGTGATCAAGTTTTAGTTCGAAAATAATTTCTTTATCTTCGAAAACAGCTATTTTAGTGCTGGTTGAGCCTGGGTTTATTACTAGAATTTTCATACATGAATATTATAAAGCCAATTAAAATAAAAGAAAGGCTTAAAATTTGGGCAAATGTTAAAGAATAAATGGGAATAGTGTCGAGTCGAATAAATTCAAGGAAAAATCTAATAGTTCCATAGTAAATTAAATAGATAACGGTTTGGTTTGTTTTTATTTTTTGAAAAATCAAAAATAAAATAAATAATAAAATTGATTCATAAAACCAAACGGGTTGATTGTTGATGCCGTAAATTTCGTGATTAAAAAAATTACCAAAACGACCAAGGCTTTGACACAAAGGAATTATAGGAATAAGAGTATTGGTAATTTTTAGAAAACTAATTTTATTTTTTTTAGAAAAAAAGAAGATAAATAAAATTCCAAAAATTAATCCACCATAAATTCCGAGTCCACCGCTAGGTAGATTTAAAATTTGAATGGGATTTTGAGAAAAATAATGCCAATTTTGAATAATGGAATAAGTTCTAGCACCGATAACGCCAAAAATTAGAAGGAGAATAAGAAAAATATTTTCTTTTTTTTGGGGGATAACTTTATTATTTTTTTGAAAATAATTGATACCAACGACGAAGCAAATTCCTAAAATTAGGCCATAAATATGCATTGGTGGGTCCTGCGGGACTCGAACCCGCGACCAATTGCTTAAAAGGCAACTGCTCTACCGACTGAGCTAAAGACCCAGATTTTTAAGCTGTTTTACGAACTTTGTCGGCGCGCAAATAATACAATTTAGCTCGTCGAATTTTGCTTTTTGGTGCTCTTAATTTAATAATACTATCGATCCAGGGTGAATTAACAGGGAAAGTTCTTTCAACTTTGACTGCATTTGAGGCAATTTTTTGAACAATAAAATTTTTGTTTTCACCAATTCCTTTGACAGCTAAAATAACACCATCAAAAGCTTGAATTCTTTCTTTATCTTTTTCTTTTATTTTATAGTTGACTTTGACGGAATCGCCGACGAAAAAGTCTTGTTCTTTGTAAGTGATTTTTAGAGCCATATTTTTATTAAATTAATGCTTTGAATTATATCAAAGTAAACCTTGGTAGTCTAGCAATCTAATTTTTATTTGACAAGAAGATATTGTCAATTTGTTGCTGAAGATTTTCATTATAGTTTACTCCATAATTTAAGGGAATGTTTTTTCCGTTTGGAAGAACTATTAGACCGCGGTGGCCGTTGGGGTTTTGTTTAAGAAGAGTATTTAATTCCATTAATTGGCTTTGATTGGCGTTTTTGGGAACAGTAATGACAAAATCGTATTTTGAAGAATTTTTTGGGGGGTCTAAACTGATATTATCGATTAAAATTGATAGATTTCCTTCTCTTAGGTTTGTTTTTCCCTCAATATAAAATGCCTTATTTTCGGCTAAAATATTTTCAATTTCGTCAAAAATTTTAGGGAAAACGACGGCTTCGATTTTCCCGGTTTCATCTTCAAGAGAGAGAAAGGCCATTTTGGCATTATTTTTTTTGGTGCGAATCATTTTTATTTTGGTTAGAGAAGCAGCCATTTTAATGGAAATGTCAGTGTCCTTTTTAAGAATTTCTGATATTTTGGGGAGACTGAGAGTTTGGAAAGGGAGGAGAATTTTATTAATGGGATTTTCAGTGACAAAAATACCAAGAAGTTCTTTTTCTAGGGCTAATCGTTCATGTTCAATCATTGGGGTTGCTTCAATAAAATTGTCTGGCGGAGCAATTATTTTAGAATTGTCTTCTTTGGGAGAGTCGAAGAGACTAAACTGGCCATTATTTTTTTTGGAATTTAATTTTTCACAATCAATTCTAATTTTTTCAAGTGAGGCTAAAATAGCATTTCTTTCACCAAATTGATCCATGGCTCCAACCTTAATCAAACTTTCTAAAACTCTTTTGTTGATTTTTTGAGAGTCAACACGGAGACAAAAATCATTGAAACTAATAAAAGGACCGTTAGTATTTCTTTCATTAATAATGTTTTCAATTGCGGCTTCACCGACATTTTTAATAGCGCTTAGACCAAAACGGATAGCAAATTTTTCTAACGATTCTGGATTTTCTTCCATTTCAAAACCACTTAGTGATTTGTTAATATCGGGAGGTCCGACAATTATGCCAAGGTGACGGCATTCACTAACTCCGTCGGTGATTTTTTCAGCATCACCAGATTCAGCAGTTAAAAGGGCACACATATATTCAACTGGATAATTGGCTTTCATGTAGGCGGTGCGATAGGCAAGCATGCCATAAGAGGCGGCATGAGCTTTGTTGAAACCATATGAAGTAAATGGTTCGATATAACTAAAAATTTCTTTAGCCTTACTTTCGGTGTAACCATTATTAATACAACCCTGAATAAATTTTTCTTTTTGAGCAGCCATTTCTTCAGGGATTTTTTTACCAATAGCCTTTCTAAATTTATCAACTTCGGTCCAGTTGTAACCAGCTAATTCGATGGCGGTATATAAACAATCGTCTTGATAAACCAAAAGACCATATGATTTATCTAAGAATTTTTCCATTTTTGGATCGATATAGGTTATTTTAGAAGTGCCGTTTTTACGGGCAATATATTCGGGAATAATAGCCATTGGTCCTGGGCGATAAAGAGCTACCATGGCCATTAAATCTTCGACTCGGTTTGGTTTTAGTTCTTTGATCCATTTAGTCATCCCCTCGCCGGCTAATTGAAAGACTCCCATGGTTTCACCACGAGAAAGCATGTCGAAAGTCTTTTTGTCATCGAGAGGAATTTTTCTTAAATTAATTTCTATATTTTGATATTTTCGAACATTTAAAACAGATTGTCCCAAAAATGACAAATTTCGAATTCCTAAAATATCGTATTTTATTAAACCGACTTCTTCACAGGCATGCATTTCGTATTGAGTGATAGTTTTATCACCACCGGTTTCTGTTTGGACGGGAGAAAAATCAGTAATAGCTGATGGAGAAATGACAATAGCACAGGCATGAACACTAATATGACGAGCACAACCTTCAATTTGTTTGGCGGATTCGATAATTTTTTTAGAGTCGGGATCGGTTTCGTAAAGATTTTTTAATTCTGGGGTGGTATCTATTGCTTTATCGATAGACATGGGAAAACCTTGTGAACCCATAGGAATTAATTTACTGATTTTATCGCCAATGGTATATTCGTAACCAAGGACTCGGGTGGTATCGCGGACAGCGCCTTTGGCCATCATTCGACCAAAAGTACAGATTTGAGCAACAGCGTCTTTGCCGTATTGATCGATGATGTGATAAAGCATTCCTTGTCGTTTATCGTCGGCAATATCAAGGTCGATATCTGGTGGAGAGGGGCGATCTTTATTTAAAAACCTTTCAAAAGGTAGTTGATAAATTAATGGATCA
>CAYRMT010000023.1:0-9105 GCA_964425635.1 uncultured Gammaproteobacteria bacterium | reverse complement strand
GGGCATAAGTGCCGATTAAAATTCGGCGCTTTATTTCTGGTTCCATAAATTGACCGCGGGTATTCATGTAATAAGAAATAATGTCAGAGGAATTTGAAACAGTTTGACCAAAACGAATACCATCGTAACGAGCCATGTTGGCAGAGATTTCTGATGGAACTAAAATATAATAAGCAGCTAGGCCTAAATCAGTGCTAGGTAAAGAAACTTCTTTGAGAATAGCACCTTTACTTTCAAATAATTTAGTGGCCTCCATAATCTTATTTTTGACCTCGTTGTTAATGGCACCAGAAAAATATTCTTTAGGTAAACCAATTTTGAGACCAGAAAGATTAATACTTTCTAAAAGTTGAGTGTAATCGGGAATGGATTGATCGATTGACGTGGCGTCGTGAGAGTCGTGTCCAGCAGTTATTTGAGTAACGGTGGCAATGTCGGCCACGGTTCGAGCAAAGACACCAGGACAATCAAATGATGACGCCATACTGGTAATACCATAACGAGAATTTAATCCATAAGTCGGCTTTAAACCGCTGACACCACAAAGAGAAGCTGGTTGACGAATTGATCCGCCAGTGTCAGTACCAAGGGCAAAATGGCAAAGATTGGCTGCTGTGGCGGCAGCAGAACCACCAGAAGAACCGCCAGGAACCATATCTAAATTCCAAGGATTTTTGGTAGTAAAAAAGCCAGAATTTTCAGTGGAACAACCAAAAGCGAAAGGATCAGTGTTGGTTTTGCCAATAATTATGGCGTCTTCATCGATTAATTTTTGATAGACGGTGGAAGAGTATTGAGGGATATAGCCTTTTAAAACTTGGGAACTGGAAGTAGTTTGGATATCTTTGGTTAAATAAATATCTTTAACAGCCATAATTGATCCGGCCAATTTACCAATTTTCTCACCTTTATTTATTTTTGTATCTATAATTTCTGCCTGTTTTAAGGCTTCTTTTTCAGTAATGGTGATGAAAGCATTAATTTTTTGGTCAATATTTTTAACGCGGTTTAGAAAAAAACTAGTGATTTCAATAGCAGTGGCTTTTTTATCCAAAAGGAGTTGTCGGATTTGTTGAATAGAAAGTGTTGAATAATCCATATTATTTTTTGATGGTGTTGGTAACAACAAAGTAACCATCTTTAGTGACGGCGGCTGTAGAAATGGCGATAGATTGTGGTAATGACTCACCTATTTCGTCCTGATGAAAAACATTTGATTGTTTATTAACTCTGAAAGTTGGTTCAATATTATCAGTATCGACCTGATTTAAGATATCAAAATAATTTAAAACTGATTCGAGTTGTGGTAAAAAGGTATTTTTTTCGGATTCGGATAAATTAATTCTGGCCAATTTAGCAATATGCTCTAATTCGGTCATGGAAATCTTTTGTGAAGACATAGATGTATTTTACCTTATTTTTTAGATATTTTGGCTTTGAGGCGGAGAAGTTTCCACCGGATTTTATCGGCTGAATTGTAGGCTTTGTATAAAATTTGATTAATAATCAGATCATAAGTTCCGACATATTCAACTAATTGACCGCCATAACCCTGCTTGAAACGGTGAAAACCAAAACCATTTTCAGTTTCTTTGGCGTGAGGGCCAAGACAACCCCACATATCAAAAGTTTTACATTTCAATTTTTGACCAAGTTTAATTACTTCCCACATTAAAAGATTTTGAGCCATGACTTGACGATTAGTATGAAGAGAAGCACCGTAAGGGTAAAATAATTGATCTTTTAATTTAAAAATCATAAAGGCCGAAAGGTTTTCGTTTTGATAAGAGGCCAACATAATATGAATCATGCCGGTGCCTTTTAATTTTTTCCATAAATCGCGATGATATTTTTCAGTATGAAGATAGAAACCTTGGCGTTTAGTGGTAGCGAGAAGAAGTTTTAAATAAATTTCAAAACCTTTATCATCTGTTTGTTCTTTAACTTCGACACCATAACGATTAGCAACTCTGATGTTGTAACGAGTCTTAGAATGCATTAATTCTAATAATTCAGTTTCGCTTTTGGTTAAATCGATTAAATAAGTGTGAGGATAAAAGGCAACTTTAGGTGATTTTTTAAGATTTTGGAAATTGGGTTTTTGAAATATGAGAGTGTCGTTATTAAAATTGTCGTATTTTTTATAAATAATATTTGGTTCAAATTTGACAAAAATAGCATTTTCATTTTTAGCAATTTCAGTGATTTTTTGAATCATTTCGTCGTTAATTTCAGGACCACGAAGGATGGTGCCGACGGAAAATTTGGTTTTAGGAATTTTATGAAAACTGACAGAATAAGCAGAAATTATTTTATCGTCGTCATCAAAAAGACCGAGACGATGAACTGTGTGGCCTTGAGAAATTTGAAAATCTCCCCACTCCCATGTTTGAACTGGATGAATAATTAAAGAGTCGTATTTTTCTTTGTCTTTGATGGTAAGAATTTTAGTAGTCATTTTTTATATATTATATATTTTATATTAAAATCCCTTTAAATTTCCCTTTTGTGAGGGAAATTTTAATAAATATCTGGGTCGTAAATAATGTCATCATCATATTTTGATTTTTTGGAGTGGCGATAGTCGCGAATGGTTTCTAAACTTTCTTCAAACTCAACCAATTCAGAAGGTATGTCAGATAAAAACCGACTGGGTTCATTTAAACTACTTTTACCGAAAAATAGGCGTTTTGAGGCATAGGAGATGTAAAGAAAATCTTTGGCCCGCGTAACACCAACGTAACAAAGACGACGCTCTTCCTCTATTTCCGATTCGTTAATTAAACAACGAGAATGAGGTAAAATTCCCTCTTCAAAACCAACAAGAAAAACAACTTCAAACTCTAGACCTTTGGCACTGTGAAGAGTCATTAGTCTTACTCCGTCACGATTTTCTTTTTTCTTATTTTTTTCCTGAAGGGAATATTCTTGCTGAACCAAAGTTATATTTTCCAAGAAAGCGTTTAATTGTGGATGAGCAGCGGCGACTGATTTTAATTCTTTAATATTCTCGATTCTTTTTTGATCTTCCTCATCTTTGGTATCAAATTTATCAAGATAACCAGAATTTACAACGAGGGATTCTAGAATTTGAAGTGAAGTGAGATTTTCTAAATCTATATTTTTAATATGATCAATTAAAGTCGCTTTTCTGCGTTTACCTAAAGCTTTTTCGATTCTTTCTTCAGAAATATGATCGGCTGAATTACTGGCAAATCGAAGCATAGATAAAATATCTTTGATTTCAGCACGTTCATAGAAACGAGTGCCTCCCAATAAAACATAAGGAATGCTGTGGCGTAAAAAGGCTTCTTCTAAAACACGAGATTGCGCATTCATTCGGTAAAGAACGGCGATGTTTCGCAGAGGTATTCTTAAATTGTCATTAATAAATTTAATTTTAGAAGCAACAAAATCAGCCTCGACAACTTCAGATTCGGCCTCAAAAACTTTAATTTTATCTTCCGATTTTTTTTGGGTAAATAATTTTAAAATTGGATGGGTGCTGTTTTTAGAAATAATAGAATTAGCAGCATCGAGAATAATTTGAGTGGAACGATAATTTTCCTCAAGATTGATAATCTTGGTATTTTTGAAATCGGCAGTAAAACTGACCAAATTTCGATAATCAGCGCCACGCCAACCATAAATTGCCTGAGAAGCATCGCCAACAACAGTAATTTGATTATATTTTTTAGCTAAAAGTTTAGTTAAAAGATATTGGATTTGATTGGTGTCTTGATATTCGTCAACCATGATAAATTTGTAAATATCTTGGTATTTAGCCAAAATTTTGGGATGTTCTAAAAATAATTCGACTGTTTTGAATAACAAATCATTAAAATCAAGAGCATGGAATTCGAACATTTTTTTTTGATAAAGAGAATAAATTTTGGCGGCATAATCTTGCCAAAAACCATGACTTTGAGCAATCATATCTTTTGGAGTTTGAAAAGAATTTTTGGCGGCTTCAATGTAATACAAAACACTGGATGGTTTAAACTCTTGGGTGGTTAATCCGAGTTCATGGATAATATTTTTAATTAAATTTTCCTGATCATTGGAATCATAAATAACGAATTTCGAAGGGATTCCAATATTATTACCATCAGCACGTAAAATTCGACAACAAAAGGAATGAAAAGTTCCGGCAAAAATATTATCTTTTGAGAGGGGCGCATCATGATGCGCCCGTACAGTTGGTAATAATTTTTGAGTACGTTTTTTCATTTCCTCGGCGGCCTTGTTGGTGAAAGTGAGAAGTAAAATTTCTGATGGTTTGGCAATTTTTTTTTGGATAAAAAAAGCTACTCGATGAGTTAAGACTCTAGTTTTACCAGAGCCGGCACCAGCTAATAAAAGCAGAGGTGAACCGACATAAGTAACAGCTTCTTTTTGATTTGGATTTAAGCCTTTTAAAATATCTTCCATGGACAAGATTAACTATAGTTGGTAAATTTTGGTTTTACCAGACTGAAAAATAATTTGCCCACCAATTTCTTTAAAATTATCTTCATTTAAATCGGGATATTTTTCATATTCCTTATCGCCAATAAAAATATACTTAATATTATATTTTTGAATTAATTGTTTTAATCTATTTATATCTGAAGCTGATGATTCATTTTTAGTCTCTGGTATTTCAACAGGTAAGATTAATTTCTGATTTGGATGAATTAATGAAGGATTATTTAAATTATTAATTGAAGCTATTTTTTTCCATAAAGATTCATTATTAAGCTGTTGTTTTGAAATTTTCCAAAGAGTGTCTCCGGATTTTACTATATATTCGATATTTTTCTTATTTTCTTTTAAATTATTATTTTCAGATAATGATTCATAAATTGATTGAACATCGTCTTGGCGCAACTTAGGTTTGTCGTAACCACCACGCCAGAGCCACTCGTGAACAATCCAGCCTTCAACGGTTGGTAATCCAGTAGTAACAGAGACTTGATTAAAAGTGGTGTAACTATCTCCAACTGCTTCAAGCATAACTGGTTGGCCAGAAATATTTTTATTGATCCAATTAATGGCAATAAAATTATCAGGGAAATCATTTTTTAAATAATTTAGGCCCCATAACCCCTTATAATTTTGGAAATCTCCATAAAATGATTTAATGGCAAAATAGGGATAAATCATATGAATACAAAAAATTAGAGCGAACAATAAACCATAAAAATAATTTAAAATTTTAGATTTTAATAAAATCCTGACTTTATAAAAAACATAACCAGAAATTAAGGCATACATAATGAAGGCTTGATAGGTTAACTTAAACATAGTGTTAGCACGACGATGTTCGTAAATATAAATATCTTTTAAATAAATTAGTTCTGGAATAATAATTAAAAGGGTGGCAGTGATAAAAGTGGCTAAAATAAAAAGATCAGAATTTTTTAAATTAAGTTTTTTCTTGTTATTTTTTTTAATTAAAAATAGAAATAGTAAAGGTAAAATAATAAGCCAGAAGCCACCATATAAAATAAACAATTGGTAAAGAGGAGTATGAGTATCGGAAATTTTAATACCTTCCCCTATTGGAACAAAATTTAAAGAGAAAGGTAGAGAAAAAACAAACCAACAAGCAATAGTTAAAATACCATTAACAAATGTTTTTTTGATGGCTGATTGTGAGTGTTTTTTTAAATTTAAAAAGAAAGTAAAGATGGCAAAAAGAAGACCGTAAATAGCAAAATCCCAGGCATTAGTCATATAAGCAATTGATAATATAAACCCAGAAATAATAATTAAAAGTTTGTCGATTAATATGGTTGAGTAAAAACTCGAGGCTAATAAAAAGGCCATAAAAAATAAAACAATAGAGATGTCGTTCATGTGACCATGAAGATCACTAACAACAAAACTATAAACTGGAAATTCATGGATGGTTTTATCTTTAATGTCTGGATCGTAACCAATAAAACGAGTGGCATCAGGATACCAATAATCGTCAATAGCTTTGGTGATAGCCTCTTTGGTTAAAACCAATTTACCATTATTGGCGATATCTATTTTGGTAATTTTATAAACAGAGTGAAGATTACCACCAAAAGTTAAAAGTAGAGCAGAAATTAAACCAGCAGTAATAATTTTTTTGAAATTGATTTTTTTTAAAGAAAAAAAGACTAAATTAGAGGCAATAGAAAAAGTGGAAGAAAAAACAAGCGAGCAAACTGTGGCAATAGATAAATTATAAGTAATGACTGAATCTATCGTACTTAATCTAGTTAAAACAGCAAAGATGAGATGTCCAAAATAGTAGTAATTTATAATCTCGCCGGAAAACCACATGTCTTGTGGTGGTAAAAAATTCGATCTTAAGGCAGAATTAATGAAACCCCAGTCCATATATTTTTCTAAACCTTCAATGTCGGGCATGAAACCGCGAATAAAAGACCAAAAAACCAAAATTAAAAGAAAAATAATTTCTTGAAAAATAAAGGTTTTATAGTTTTCCTTAATCGTTTTTAAAAAGATAGAGAAATTGTTTTTTCTATTAAGAAATAAAAAATTAAAAAATAGAATTAAAAGGATTATTAAAAATAAATTTAGATTAGTGAAGGTTAGGATTTTAAAAGCACCACAAATAAAAATTAAATAAGTTAAGACGATAATGCAAATGGTTTTAGAAAAAATATAACCTTTGTCCCAAAATTTTTTAAATAAACTAAAAGTTAGAGGTAAAAAAATAAGGCCTAAAGCAAAAATCAGGAACCACCAAGAAATAATAAACGTAAGATCCAAAAACATAGTTATTTAATAAAGAAAACAAAATTAAAAATAACGCTAATGAAATTATTGAAATTGATGGGAAAAATTAAATCTTTTGTAAAAAACCAAAGAATGATTCCTATAAAAATTCCACCTAAAATGTCTATAGGGTAATGAAACCCAACAAGGACTCTAAATATTAATAATGGAATAACGATGGATAAAAAAAATGGTAGGGAGATAATGTTAGCGAAAATTATAAAGAATAGAAAAAAAGTTGCCTTCATAGTATGACCAGAAGGGAAAGATCCGCTGTAGTACCAATTATTAACTAATCCTTTTGGGGCAATTTTATGACGATCAAACATTGGTCTTAACCAAATGCGTTTTTTTTTGAGGAATCTTTCGATAATTTCAGCAAAAAGAGTGGCAACAAAAAGGCGTCCAAAAAAATTAATATCAAAATAAATTAATTTGAATGAAACAAAAAAGAAAAAAAACCAAATAGAATAGTTTAAAAAAACTAAAGCAACCTCTCTCCAAAAACCATATTCAAAGAAAGAAAGGAGGTCTTTTTTGGGTTGCCAAAAAAGTAATTTTAAAAAAAGATTATTATTTTTCGACTTGATTAATTTATGCATTGGTTGTTGGTATTTTAATTTACCATAAGTTTTCATTTTAATTTAATAAAAATATTTACCTGTGGATGATCATAAACAGTAAAAGACTCTTCTGCCGCATCGTCACGAAAATAAATTCCTGGATAATCACAATTTTGATCAATTTCAAAAAAAGTGTTAGGTTCTTGAGGATAAACGGATGGACCAATTAAAACACATTTATTAATAAATGGTAAGTAAAAACCAGGATAAGAATAAATTCTTTTTAACAATTTAAAATCAGTTTTTCCTTCGAAAAGATTTTTGTAAAAATTAGAAGTATCTGGATAACGTTCCGAAACTTTAGGAATAGATCCCCATAATCGATTTGAGCTAAGAATTAAATAATTAATCGAAGTTAATTGTTCGTTTATTTTGGTCCATTTTTGGGAAGATTCAGTATCAAAAAGAGACAGTTCTTGATGGAAATATGATTTATTGATACAGGATGGAGAAAAAAGCGGTAATGAATCGTCCCAAATTTCACTGGAAAGAACAGATTTGGTGGAAATGTTTTGACAAATCCATTCGGAAGACTGATAACGGCTGTGGGGTTGATTATAAATATTAAGAAATGAAGCAGCAATAATTATATTTATTGATATGATTAGAAAAAATAATTTTTTGCTTAGAAACGAAAGGCCGTATCCAGCAAGAATGACGAAAATGGGATAGATCGGATAGGAATAACGCATATATTTAGCCAATAAAAATGAATGGTAAAGAAAAATTATTAAACTAATTAATAGAAGTGCTATTATTTGCGGTTGTTTAATTAATTTATTATCTTTTAATATTTTGATGGTGCCAAAGAACAATAAAATAAAAGTTACCGGACCGAGGCCAAAAAATAACAAATTTGATAATGGATGAATAATGGGAATAGTGTTTTTCCATTGAATATTTGGTGGATAATCTATTTCTCCTGTAATCATTTGATGGGCTTCTTTTATATTTGAGACAAAATTGGGCGAGAATTTTATAAAACCATCAAAAGCGTATGGTTGAAAAATCCTAAAAGCGATAATGGTAAAAACAAAAAATAAACAACAATTAAAAAAACCATCAATTAAGTATTTTTTTAAAATTTGACGGTTATTGGCTGGAGGATATTTATTTTGAATAAAAATAAAAAGTAGTAATAAGGGTAGAGTTATTCCGACTGAAGTTTTATTAGCCAAAGTAATTCCGAATATTAGTCCAGATAATAAGGGTTTTTTTGAAAACATTAATAAAATGGTGAGGGTGAAAAAAAAGACAGTGAAAGAATCAACAGTAAAAAAATGCGATTGTTGAATAGGAAAAATGCAAATTGAATAAAGAAAAGCCCCTAAAATGGCAATTTTATGTTTTTTAAAAATTTTTAATGAAATTAAAAATATTAACAAAACAGTTAGACTATCAAAAATAGCCGAAACAATTCTGCCAACTAAAAATATTTGGTCGTAGGCGGTAAAATTTAAAAATTCAGCGATACTTCTGGTTAAAAGCAAAGGGAAAGTTCCATAAGCATAAAAATCATAATTTTTGTTTGCTGGATTTAATGGTGAAATTTTGGTATTGAAATATTCAAAAATATTTTTTGGAAGACTGATGTCGGTAGATACCATAGTCAAAAATCTTTCATCAGGATGAAGATGATTTCCTTGATCCCAATTGAGTCCATAAATTCTGAGCAAAAAAGCAATTATAAAAATAATTAAAATAAAAATTTTATTTTTATATTTCA
>CAYRMT010000022.1:0-9420 GCA_964425635.1 uncultured Gammaproteobacteria bacterium | reverse complement strand
AAATGATGTTTTGGTTTTAAATCAGAGTAAAGTTTTTCCAGCTCGTCTTTTTGGTCAAAAAAAAACTGGTGGCAAATTTGAAATTTTACTAATTCGTCAAATTAGTAGTGATTCTTGGTTGGCCATTTCCAAGCCTCGTTTAATCATTGGCCAAGAACTTTTTTTCAATCACCATCTTCAAGCCAAAGTTTTAAAAAGTAATAAAGACACTGGTCAAATTGAAATTAAATTTAACCAAAAGCATCAGCAATTTTTCCAAACCTTAGATAAAATTGGTCAAACCCCAATTCCTCCATACATTCATACCAATGATTCTGAAATGGAAATCAGAAAAGAATATCAAACTGTTTTTGCTAAAGAGGTTGGTTCGGCTGCTGCTCCCACTGCCGGTCTTCATTTCACTAAAAAATTATTAATCGATTTAAAAAAAAGGGGAGTCCAAATTGAATATGTTACTCTTCATGTTGGTCTCGGCACTTTCCAAAGTCTTCGTCCCGAAAATATTACCACTAAAACTCTACATCAGGAATTTTATGAAATAACCCCGGATGTTGCTACTCGTTTAAATTTAGCCAAACAACAAGGGAAAAGAATTATTGCCGTTGGTACCACTTCCATTCGCACACTAGAAAGTGCCATCGACACCATCAATAAAAAAATAAAATCTGGTCAAAATTCCACCCAAATTTTTATTTATCCGCCATATAAATTTAAATTTGTTGATGCCCTAATCACTAATTTTCATTTACCTGAGTCTAGTCTTTTAATGTTGGTTTCTGCTTTTGGCGGTAAAAAAAACATTATTAAAACTTACCAAGAGGCTATTAATCAAAAATATCGTTTCTTCAGTTTTGGCGATGCTATGTTAATTTTTTAATTGGTATATAATTATTTTATGAAAGGTTTTATTGAATTTATTCGTTCTCAGGGAGTCATTGGTCTAGCTGTTGGTTTCATTATGGGAGGATCAATAACCAAATTAATTACAGCTTTTGTCAATGATATTATTAACCCAATTGTCGGCATTTTTATGGGTGCCGCCGATCTTCAAGGCTCTTATCTTCAAATTGGTAGTGCCAAAATTATGTGGGGAGATTTTGTCAGCAGTTTAGTCGATTTTATAATTATTGCTTTTATTGTCTATTTTTCTGTCAAGGTTTTAGGTGTCAGTAAACTAGACAAGGGTGAAAATAAGAAATGATATAATCCGATAAGATGTCGGAAAAGCTTGTTTATCTTGACACAGAAAGACAAAATATAAACTCCCTTTTGGATGAGATGGAATTAAGGGGTAATAACCAGCTTCATAGTAATAAAAATCAAGAAATTTTTTTTAAATGTGGAGATTTTTGGATAAGTTCTTTTCCAGGTGCTACCTTAGACGAAGGTGACTTTATTAATTCAGAATTTACTAGATACTTAAGTATTGTATGGGAACGAAAATTAAACAATAAAACATAGTTTCTTTTTTTTTAGTTTTGTTGTATCATTTAAATAGACCCCCGAAAAAAACAAAAATTTGCCTATTGCACCGCGATATTTTAATGTGGTAATGTGTATTTTATGAAATCTGTAAAATCTAATTTTGGTTTTGATACCAATAAATATTTAAAAGCTCAAAAGAAAGCAATCGAGGAAAGGTTAAGTAAATTTTCTGGGCGATTATATTTAGAATTTGGCGGTAAATTATTAGAAGATTTCCATGCCACCAGAACCCTTCCAGGCTACGATCCCAATGCCAAACTTACTCTTCTAAAAAGTTTAAAGAAAAATTTAGGCATTTTATATTGTATTTCTGCCAAACAATTATCCACTGGAAAAATTAGAGGAGATTTTGGTATCGGTTATGATTTGGCCACTTTAAAAGCCCTAGAAGGTTTAAAGAAAAACGGTTTACCTGTTTTAGGTGTTGTTATCAATCGTTACGAAGGTGAAACTGAAGCCAAAAACTTTGAGAGAAGACTCAAAAACATGGGAATTGCTGTTTATAAAAGAAAAGAAATTGCCGGTTATCCTAATAATTTAGATTTAATTTTAAGTGATAATGGTTATGGTGCCGACGATTATATTAAAACCAATAAATCTCTTATCGTTGTTTGGGGAGCTGGTCCAGGTGCTGGTAAATTATCAACTTGTTTAGGTCAAATTTTTTTAGATGAAAAACACGGCATTAATTCTGGCTACGCTAAATTTGAAACTTTTCCTGTTTGGGATTTGCCTTTAGATCATCCAGTCAATATTGCTTATGAGGCTGCCACTGCTGACTTAGGAGATTTTAATTTAATTGATCCTTGGCATCTTAAAGCCCACCAAAAACAAGCCGTTAATTATAATCGTGATGTTGAAGCATTTCCTATTATAAAAACCACTTTCGAAAAGATTTTAAACAAAAATAATTTTTCTCGAAATTATTGTTCTCCCACCGATATGGGTTTTAATGTTTTAAGTCAGGGCATCGTCAATGACGGTATTGTTTGTGAAGCGGCTAAGCGAGAAATTAATTTTTATTTATTCCGTTATCGACAGGAATTTAAAAAAGGTTTAATTGGTAAAGATGTTTTAGATAGAATGGAAAATATTATGAGAAAAGTTAATATTACTGAAGAGTATTTACCAACTATTTCAGCTGCTAGAATCAGTAAAAAACTTGCCGAAAAACAAAAAAATAAAGGAGAAAATGATATTTTTTGTGGAGCCGCCATTGAATTAAAAAATGGTCAAATTATTACCGGTAAAAATTCACCATTACTCCATGCCGAGGCCGCTGCAGTTTTAAATGCCATTAAAGTTTTAGCCGGTATTCCCGATGATTTTGAACTAATATCGCCATTTGTTATTAAGCAAATAAATAAATTAAAAGATCAAATTGGGGAAGAATCACACAGTCTTGATTGCTCCGAAACACTTTTAGCTTTAGCTACTTCCACCAACTCTAATACCTTATCTCTAAAAGCTCAATCATTTTTATCAGAATTAAAAGGTTGTTATATGCACACCACTCACAAACTTTCGTCTGGTGACGAAAGTATTTTTAGAAAATTAGGTATTTGGGTTTCCACTGACGGACTAGTTGGAAAAGCGTAATAATTTTATTTCTCTAAAATTTTTTTCTTCTATTTTTTTGTAGCCTAATTTATTTAATTTTTCTTCCGAATTTATTCCATGGATTACTTCTCCATAAGGGATCACCCAAATTTCTTTTTCCATTGGTGTTATTGTTTTTATATCTTTAACTTTTATTTTGGGATTATAAAATTTAATTGGGTCACTAAATGACTCAATTAAATAAACACTTTTTTCATTTTCTATTTCTGCCGCTACACTTTTCCAATCTTCCCGATAGTAATTAGGATTCAAAAGATACATTAAACTAAAAATTAAAAATCCTCCACTTACCAATATTTTTTGCCATTTTTTGTCGCAATTAACTGCCAATACTAAACACATAATCGGTACCAAATATAAAAATCTAAAATATTGCAAAAGAGGCGATTTAATTGAAAATAAAATTGCTAAAACTATTGGTAAAACCAAAAATATTTTAAGCCAATTACCTTCTTTTTTATTTTTTAAAGTCAATCCTAAAATAATTAGACTCCAAATTCCTCCGATTAGATAATACCAGATCTTAGGATAAAAACTAATTTTACCCACTCCAAATTTCAACGGAATCAATAACAAATTTTTCAAATTCACTTTCCCTAAAACCAACGTCCAATTGGTTACTTGCTCCAGCATTATTTGTGAATTTTTAATTTGAGTTAAAAGCAGGGGAGTCAAAATAATTATTGCTAATCCAGTGCCAATATTCGTCAACCAAAATAATTTCCACTCTTTTTTTATTAAAAAATAAATGGCAAAACTGGCAATTAAAAAAATCGATCCATAAAATGTTCCAAACGCCAAGGCCATCATCAAATTAAAAACCACTAAATCCTTTTTTAAATATTTTTTCGATTTAATTTTTACAAAATAATAAAATCCTATTATCAACCACATTGTTGACATTGAATACATTCTCAATTCTTGTGAATAATAAACAAAAAGGGGGTTAATAGCCAAAAACAGAGCCGCTAAAATTCCAATTTTTTCATTTTTAATTTTCTTACCAATTAAATAAACAAAATAAATTGTAATTAAAGAAAGCAAAACCGAGCTCAATCGCAATATTACCACATGACTTCCAAAAATTTTTGTCCATAAATCTAAAAACCAATAAAAAATCGGCGGATGAAAATCTCCGATCGAAAAATTTTTTACAATTTCTCCAATTGGCATTTTTGCCACATTAGCCGAAATTGATTCGTCTAACCAAAACGATTGTCCAATTCCAATTAATCTCAATCCTAAGGCTAAAAGCAAAATAATAATTATTCCCATTAATTAATTATAAACAGTATTCATTTAACGGTGCATTCCCCATCCTAATTCTTGGTAATTCAAAAGATTTTTGTTTGCACATAATATTTCCATATGTAGTTGTAAAAGCCAAATTATAATTTTTATTTTTTAATACTTCTTCTGCATTACCACTTGGCTTCCCGTATGGATAAGCAAAAATTTTTTGATCATTAAATCCTTTTTCACCAAGTTGTTTATCAGCTAATCCAATTTCCTCATCTTGTTTTTCTTCTGTTCCTCCAGAACTGTGATGTGACCAGGTATGGTTTCCAAAATAAACTAAATCTTTCATTTGATTCATTTGATCCCAAGTAAAATAATCTGGATTATTAACTAACCCTGTTGGTGTAAAAATAGTTGCCTTAATTTCAAATTCTTTTAAAATTGGATACGCATTAATATAATTATCTTCATACGCATCATCTAATGTAATCATTGCTAATTTTCCAGACAATTGTTCAGCCCCACCAAAAAAAGCAATCAAGTCCTTTGGTTCTATTACTGTATAATTTTTATCTTTCAAATATTGCAGATGTTTTCTAAAAAAATCTGGAGTTACTGATAAACCAACCTGGTTCTTTGTTTTAGCTTCATCCTCATTTTGGATATGATGATACATTAATACATTCACTTTCACACATGGTCCAAAATTTTTATTCATATCTTCAAAACTCATTAGTGCCGGAGTTGGTGTTATCGTCAATATTAGTGTCGATTCTGGAGTTTTTGTTGGCAAAATTGTTGGTATTTCCGTTGGTGCCACTATTAATTCAGGTGTTTTTGCTGACAGGATATTTATTGAAACTACATTATTTTTTTTCTTATTAAAAATTATTATCCCTAAGATAATTAGAGCCGTCACCACAATCAACGCTATTACTCTCCCTAAATTAGGCCATTTATTAATTTTCATTGTTGCAATTATACAACAACTTTTTATGTAAATATTAAATTTTTACTGTAAACTGAATTAATGAAACGAGTTATCTGTATTACTGGTGGTGCTAATGGTCTTGGTCGTGAACTAGCCGCTTTCTTTTCCCTTCAGACACAAGTAATCATTTTTGATATCGATGAAAAACTTACAGAAACCGTCGCCAAAAAATTTGATTGTGATTTTCAAATTTGCAATGTTTCCGATTTTAAATCAGTTTCTGTCACCATTAAAAAAGTTTTTAAAAAATATCATCGAATTGATTGTTTCATTAATTGTGCTGGAATTTATATTGATGGTGAAATTGAATCCAATGACCCAGATTTAGTCAAAAAAGTTTTTGAAGTTAACAGTCTTGGTCCAGTTTTTACCACTCAGGTTTTAGTTTCCATTTTTAAAAAGCAAAAATTTGGCACCATTATTAATATTAATTCCACTGCCGGTCTCCACCCAAAAGCTTTTAATTCTGTTTATCATTCCTCCAAATGGGCTTTAACTGGTTTTTCCCAATCAGTTCAAGAAGAATTAGCTCCATTCGGCATTAAAATTGTCGATATCCACCCTGGAATTATGAAAACCAAATTTACTGGTGATTCAAGTCATGAATTATCAAATGCTCTTGAGCCTCATCAAGTTGCTAAAGCTATAGATTTTATTTTATCCCTCAACAAAGACACTATAATTCCCGAATTGACCATCAAGCATCTCTAGTTTATACTGGATTATTAACCAAATAAAACCCGAATGCTATCTCAACCATTAGCCTCATTACTTCGCCCCAGAAATTTAGAAGATTTCATTGGTCAAACTCATTTAGTTGGCCCTCAAAAGCCTCTTCGTCTGGCTATTGAAAATCACCAAATTTTTTCCATGATTTTTTGGGGTCCTCCTGGTGTCGGTAAAACCACTTTGGCTCGAATTTTAGCCGCCGAGGCCCAGGCCGATATTCATGAATTATCAGCTGTTTCTGCCAGCAAAGATGACATCAAAAAAATTATTGCCGGCTCTCGTCCTATGGAAAAAACTGTTCTTTTTCTAGATGAAATTCATCGTTTCAATAAAGCCCAGCAAGATTTTTTGCTCCCCTCTGTTGAATCTGGTATTCTAACCTTAGTTGGTGCTACCACCGAAAATCCCAGTTTTGAAGTCATTTCTCCACTCCTTTCTCGTTGTCGAGTTTTTACCTTAAAAGAATTAACCGATGATGATGTTGGCGAAATTATTAACCGTGCTACCGCTAAACTTGAAACTAAAATAAGTAAAGATGCTAAAGATTGGCTTATTCGCATGGCCAATGGTGATGCTCGTCAATGTCTCACCATGATCGACAATGCTTTCACCCTTTATGGTAATTTAAAACTCGAAAGTCTTAAGCAATCTCTTCAAAATTCTTTTCTTCGTTTCGACAAAAAAGGGGAAGATCACTACAACACAATTTCCGCATTTATAAAAAGTATGCGCGCTAGTAATATTGACGCCTCTCTCTACTATCTTGCCCGCATGATTGATGCCGGCGAAGATCCAAAATTTATTGCCCGTCGCATGGTTGTTTTTGCCAGTGAAGATATCGGTATTGCCAATTCTTCGGCATTAATGTTAGCTAACGAAGTTTTTAGAAGTGTTGAAACTATTGGTTATCCTGAGTGTCGTGAGAATCTTGCACATGGCGTTGTTTATCTGGCCAAGTCGCCAAAAGATCGTTCGGCCTATGAAGCCTATTTAAGTGCCCTCAAAGATGTCCAAACTTTTGGCAATCTCCCAATACCGCTTAATCTCCGCAACCCCGAGACCAAATTAATGGAAGAAATCGGCTATGGCAAAGGCTATGAAAAGTACACCAAAGAATCTTTACTACCCGAAAAAATCAAAGACAAAAAATATTTTGTAGAAAAGAAAAAATAAAATGTATTTCCTCTATATTCTTCAATGCGTCGACAACACTCTTTACACTGGCATCACCACCAATTTGGACAGAAGACTAAAAGAACATAATAATTCTAAACTAGGGGCCAAATATACTAAAATTAGACGACCAGTAAAATTAGTTTATTCACAACAATTTACTGATCGATCAGAGGCTTCCAAGGAAGAATCCAGAATTAAAAAATTATCCCGTCAAGAAAAAATTAATCTTTTAATTAAAAAATAAATTTTATGATAAAAAATAAACTTCATCTTCAAATTTTAAAAGACATTAGTCAATTAAAAACCGATTGCTCTTCTGATTATCAATGGCCTAAAAATTATCTTGGCACCGATAAAATCTACCATGGATTTTCCACTGGTCAGATGATCGACTTAGCCAAAAAAATAATCAAAGAAAATAATTTAGATGAAAAACAAACCATCGATTTACTCAATTCGCTTTACATAAATGGTAAATCGTATACCGAAATTGGTTTGGCGGCTATGATTCTTTCCCGTTCTTCCGAGGTTTTAAAAAATTTTGATCCTAAACACCTTGATTTATGGTTAAATTATACCTGTGGTTGGGCTGAAAACGATGTTTTATGTCAATCAAGTTTTAACAGTGAAATTTTACTATCAAATTGGTCGGATTGGGAAAAAATTATTAATCAATTTGTTAAAGACAAAAATATTAACAAGCGTCGCGCCTCTTTAGTTCTATTAACCAAATCCCTTAGTAAATCCGATGACTTAAGATTATCTAAATTGGCTTTTCAAAATATCGAAAAACTAAAATCGGAAAAGGAAATTTTAATTACCAAAGCAGTTTCTTGGGCCCTTCGAGCTTTAACTAAATTTCATCAAAAAGAGGTTTTAGATTATCTCGAAAAAAATAAAGACACTCTCCCCAAAATTGCTTATCGTGAAGCCTTATCCAAAGCCACCACCGGCCGTAAATACAACAATTCTAAAAACAAAAATAAAAAATAAACCAAAAACCCCTCCTTTTTTTAAGGGAGGGGTAGGGGTGGGTTTTAGATTTAGTATCTATCTTCCACAAAAGTCAAAGCATAACCTTGATGATCAGCTCGTCCTGTTCTACCAATTCGGTGAACATAATCTTCGTAATTATTTGGTTTATCGTAGTTAATTACATGGGTAATATCAGCCACATCCAAACCTCTAGCTGCCACATCAGTTGCAATTAGAATATTAATTTCATTTTCTTTAAATCTTCTTAAAGTAGTTTGTCGTTGATATTGGGCTTTATTACCATGAAGCGATCCAACTTTAAATCCTTGTTGACCTAAACCTACTGATAATTTTTCCACTACTAATTTGGTTCCACCAAAAACTAAAACTTTTTTAAATTCTTCTTGATGTAGTAATTTACTAAGCATAGTTTCCTTATCTTCTCGTCTTACTCTAACGATGTTTTGTTCCACATTTTTAGAGCTTTCTTGAGTTTTAACCGAAATTTCGGCTGGATTAGTCAAAAATGAATCAATTAATGGTTGAATTTTTCTATTAACTGTTGCTGAGAAAAATAAAGTTTGATGAGGTGTCGGGATTTGACTTACGATATCTTTAATATCTTGTACAAAACCCATATCCAACATACGATCAACTTCATCCAATACAATAGTATCGAATTTATCAAAGCGAATTACTCTTCTTTTAGCTAAGTCTTTAATTCTTCCTGGAGTCCCTACAATAATATGTGGATCTCTTTTAATATCCAAAATTTGTTCTCTAATATAGGCTCCACCAATAGCCAATGCTACAAAAACTCTCATTCCAAAAGTGAAAGATCTAATTTCCTGTTTTGTTTGTTGAGCCAATTCTCGAGTAGGGGACAAAATAAGAATTCTTTTATTTGGATTTTCTAAAATTTTATTAATCAAAGGTAAAGAAAAAGCAGCGGTTTTTCCTGTTCCGGTATTAGAAATACCTAAAACATCTCGACCTTGTAAAATATGAGGAATTATTTCGTCTTGAATTGGAGTTGGTTTTAAATAACCTTTATTTTTTATATTATCCATTAAAATTGGGTTAAAATCAAAATCTTTGAAATTGTTTTTAACCTTAGCATCCTCAATTTTTATCATTGGTTCAGCTTTTTGGATAAACATAGACACATCAATTTGGCTTTCAAAACTGCGATTTTTTCGACCACC
>CAYRMT010000021.1:0-9445 GCA_964425635.1 uncultured Gammaproteobacteria bacterium | reverse complement strand
TTATCTTGAATAATATTCAATTATTAAATTGACATCAATGTCATTGCCAATTTCTTCTCTGATTGGGAGAGAAATAACTTTGACGGTAAAATTCTTTTTATTTAGATCAAGCCATTTTGGGGCCTTGAAATCGCCTTCTGCGGCAGGGACATTTTCTTTATAGAAAGAAACAGTCTTTTCATCAAAACTAACAACATCACCAATTTTGGTTTCATAAGAAGGAATATCTAGTTTTTTACCATTAATTAAAACATGTCCATGACTAATTAATTGCTTGGAAAGGGAACGAGATAAAACTAGACCAGCCTGGTAAAGAACATTGTCTAATCTTCTTTCGAGAAGAATCATTAAATTGTCTCCAACCAAACCTTTTAATCTTTTAGCTTTAATGTAATAGTTTTTAAATTGAGTTTCTTGGACGCCATAGACTCTTTTAGCTTTTTGTTTAGCGCGAAGCTGAATACCATAGTCAGTGGGTTTACTGCCACCTTTAGCACCGTGCATACCTGGTTTAACTGCACCTTTCTTTTCGATTGGACATTTTGGAGAGTTACAGCGAACTCCTTTTAAATAAAGTTTAGAACCAGCAGCCCGACAAAGTCGACATTTGGTGTTTAAAGTAATTCTTGACATATTTTTTTAATTAAACTCTTCTTTGTTTTGGAGGTCTGGGGCCATTGTGAGGGACTGGGGTGACATCGGAAATCATATCGACATCGAAATCTCTCTTAGTTCGAAGATATCTAAGAGCGGCGTCTCGACCTGAGCCTGGACCTTTCAAATAAACTGCTAATTTTTTAACACCATGTTTTTTTGCCTCTTCTAAGGTCTTTTCGATGGCAGTGGTTGCAGCAAAAGGAGTTGATTTTCTGGCTCCTTTAAATCCACAGTTTCCAGCGCTAGACCAAGCTAGAGCTTTACCTTTACTGTCGGTGACAGTAACAAGAGTATTATTAAAAGTTGACTGAATATAGAGTCGGCCTTCAGCAATATTTTTAAAAGTTTTCTTTTTATTAGCGGTAGTGCTTTTATTTTTAATATTTTTTTCTGCCATTTGAAAATTAATTATTTATTTTATTTATTACTGTTATTACTAGCAGCTTTTTGTTGAGCTTCAATCTTTGCCCAAGCTTCTTTAGTTAATGAACCAACAGTCTTTTTCTTACCTTTTCTGGTTCGAGAATTGGTTTTGGTTCGTTGACCACGAACAGGAAGGCTAACAATATGACGAATGCCACGATAGGTTCTAATAGCTTTTAAACGATCGATACTTTCTCTGATTTCTTTTTTAAGGTCACCTTCGACTTTAAAAGATTCAAGGGCTTTTATTAAATTAGAAACATCATCTCGAGAAAGGTCTTTAATTCTAGTATTTAAATCGATTTTAGCTTTTTTGGCCAATTCTTTAACATTGGTTCTACCAATACCAAAAAAACGAGTCAAACCAATTTCGGCTCTTTCATGGTCTGGGATTTCAACACCAACAATTCTCATATTTTATATTAACCCTGTCTTTGGGTATGTTTTTTAATAGAACAAATAACACGTCGAGCCCCCCGGCGGAGAACTATTTTACAGTTTTTACATCGACATTTAATACTAGATTTTACTTTCATATAGGAACTTGGATATTTTAACCTATAAAGGCGTAAATATCAAAGAGTAAATTAATTTATATTCGGTAGACAATTCTACCTTTTTCTCCTTCTGGACTGAGGACCAAAGAAACTTTGTCTCCAGTCATAACCCGAATATGGTGCATTCGAAGTTTTCCGGCTAGATGAGCAATAATTTCATTGCCATCTTCGAGTTTAACTCGAAATAAGGAATTAGGCAAGATTTCAGTTACCTGACCTCTAACAGTTGGTTCTTTCATTAAAATTGACTAGATAAACTATTAATTTTTTGACAAATATCCTCAAAAATAGGTTCGATTGGGCGATTTCCGTCGGTTCGGAATAAAAGATTTTTGGATTGAAAATAATCCATTATTAAATCATTATTATCGTCGTAGAATTTTTGGCGAGCAGCGATGGCTTGCGGGGTGGAATCGGTGCGGTTTGGATCTTGAAATGAATCACCTAGTTTGACGCGACGGGCTTGAATTTCTTCATAAGTAACGTCTAAGTGAATAATTTGATCTAATGGTTGGTTTTGTTGGGATAAAAAATTTTCAATAAATTGGCCTTGGGTTAAAATTCGAGGAAAACCGTCGATGATGAAATTTTGATAATTAATTTTGGCTAAATTATTTGTTAAAACAGCGAAAGCAACTTCATCAGGAACTAAATTTCCGGAATCGACAATAGCTTTGGCTTTTAAGCCAATTTCTGAGCCAGCTGCGATTTCGTCGCGAAGAAGTTGACCCATCGATAAATGAGTTAGACCATATTTTTGGGCAATTAATTTGGCTTGAGTGGATTTACCACAGCCTGATGGACCAATTATAAATAAATTAAGAGACATAATTTTTAAATTAATAACTTAATTTGTCGTAGTTTTGGGCTTGGACGACATTTTCTAACTTACGAGTTAATTCGATAATAACAGCAACAACGATAAGGACGCTGGTTCCACCAATAGTAATAGTGGTAATACCTGTCATTTTTTGAACAATAGAAGGAGAAACCGCAATTAACCCTAAAAAAACGGAGCCAATAACAATAACTCGATTAATTAAATATTTGAGACGATTTTCGGTGGAAATACCAGGACGGATACCAGGAATGAAACCACCAGATTTTCTTAATTCATCGGCGATGTTTTTTGGTTTGAAAATGACTGAAGTGTAGAAAAAAGTAAAACCCATGACTAAAAAGAAATAAAAAACCATATAAAGATACCCATCGGTGGCAAAAAGATTACCAAAAGTAACGGCGGTGTTGGCAATAAAAGGGTTGGAAACTTTACCTAAAAATTGGCCTAATAATGATGGAACAGTGGCGAGGGAAACAGCAAAAATAATAGGCATAACACCAGCAGTATTTATTTTTATAGGAAGATAAGTGGATTGACCACGTTTTGCATAATTAATGGGAACACGAAGAATAGCTTCTTCAACAAGGACAATACAAAAAACTAGGGCCAGAGCCATGGCAGCTAGCATAAAAATATTTAATGTATTTTGAGGATTGGAAAAATCGGTAGTCGTCATTGTTTGAAAAAATACGATGGGCAACCGACAGATGATACCAGCAAAGATAAGCATTGAAATGCCATTACCAACTCCATAAAGGTTAATCATTTCTCCTAGAAAAATCATAATCATAGTACCAGCTAGCATACTACAAACCATACCGATGATGGTTAAAGGAGAAAAATCAGTAATAATATTTTGGGATTTCAAAATAGTGATCATGCCAATACCATTGATAATAGCAAAAGGAATGGTGGCAATACGAGTATATTGGTTAATTTTAGCCCGACCATATTCACCTTCTTTGCGAAGCTCCTCGAGTTGAGGGATAACTAAAGCTAAAAGCTGCATCATAACGGAGGCGTTGATGTAAGGATTTAAGCCTAGAGCGGCAATAGAAAAATTGGCTAAAGTTCCACCAGAAAAAATGTCTAATAGGGATAAAAGTTGATTTTGAGAGAAGAATTGTTTTAGAAGGACTAAATTAACGCCAGGAACCGGGATGTGAGCAATGAGACGAAAAAAAATTAAAAGTAGGATGGTAATGGTAAATTTCTTCCTAAAGATAGGAGTTTTTAGACCATCAACATATAGGAGGAGTGACTTAACTATCAGATTCATTACTCTATATTACCACCCGCTGCAATAATTTTGTTTTTAGCAACTTTGGAAAGAGCAATACCTTTGACGGTTAAAGCTTTGGTAATATCGCCGGTGGCTAAAATTTTAAAGCCAGCACGTAGATTTTTTAAAGTTATTTTAGATTTTTTAGAAATTGAAGTTATATCAACAACTTCATTGGCTTTGAACCATTTATCAATTTGATTTAAATTGATATTAATAATATTTTTTCTATTTTGAAGACGATGTTTACCTCTTAAAAATGGAAGTCTTTTGATCCATGATTTTTTAATTTTAGTACCAGCAAAAGTTAAATCGGTTTTACCTCGAGCATTGCGACCTTTGGCGCCACGACCGGAAGTGTGACCACCTAGACCAGAACCAATACCACGACCACAACGTCTGGCTGGTTTGGAAGTTGTTTTAGTTAGTTTATTTAAAATTTCCATAGTTATTTTTTGAGGGTTGAAAGCGCTTTTAAAGCAGCCCAAACATTAATAGATTTATTTTTTGAACCAACGATTTTACTGACAATATCTTCGATGCCGGCTAATTCAACCACAGCTCGAACTGGACCACCAGCAATGAGACCACTTCCTTTTTTACCTGGTCGAATCATAACAACAGCACCTTTGAATTTTAAAGTTACAGCACCAGAAATAGTACCATTAACAATAGGAACGTTGATTAAACTTTTTTGAGCTTTTTTGATACCTTTTTGAATAGCGTCGGCAACTGATTTAGCTTTACCTAGACCAACACCAACTCGATTTTTTTTGTCACCAGAAACTACTAAGGCAGTGAAATGTATTTGATTTCCGCCTTTGGTCTTTTTGGAAACTCTTTTAATTTGAACAACTTTGTCGGTGAATTCACTGACTGGTTTTTCGTATTTTTGATATCTTTGATTATTATCCATAAAATTAAAAGTTTAAACCTTTAGAACGAGCTCCATCTGCCAGAGCTTTAACGCGACCATGGTAACGATAAAGTCCACGATCAAATCTAACTTTAGAAATATTTTTTTCGAGAGCCATGGTGGCAATTTGTTCACCAACAGCAATGGCTTTTTCGGTTTTAGTGCCTTTGTTTAATTTTAATGATTTGGTAGAAGCTGAAACTAAGGTTCGACCATGTTTATCGTCGATGATTTGAGCCCAAAGATGTTGGTTACTTCTAAAAACAGTTAATCTAGGAACGCCTAAATTTAGGGCCAATTTAGATCTAACTCGATTTTGTCTTCTTTGTTTTGGATTGTGTGTAATCATATTATTTTTTAGGCTTTAGCTTTTTTACCAGCTTTAAGTTTAATAAATTCATCAGCATATCTAATACCTTTGCCTTTATAGGGCTCTGGTTTTCTGACTTTGCGAATATTGCTAGCAACTTGACCAACAACAGTTTTATCACAACCAGTAACAGTAACTTTAGTATCTTCTGGAACTTGGAAGGTAATACCAACAGGAGCCTCAATATCGACTGGATGAATATATCCAACATTGAGTCTGACTTTATTACCCATTAAAACGGCTTTGTAACCAGTACCTTTAATTTCGAGTTCTTTTTTCCAAAGTTCGGTGACACCCTTAATCATATTGTTGATATGAGCACGAGTGGTGCCATGATTAGATCTAGTTTTTTTATCTTCAGAAACGCGAGTGACAAAAACTTGATTGTCTTTAACTTCAACGTTAATTTTTGGAGCAACATTTAGTTTTAATTCACCTTTTGGACCAGTAACGGTAACCTGGTTAGAATTAACAACAACAGTGACTCCGGTTGGGATATCGATTAATTGTTTACCTATTCTTGACATAATGGTTTACCAGATTTCGGCAATAATTTCTCCACCAAGACCTTTGACTTTAGCCTCTTTTTGAGACATAACACCACTGGAGGTGGAAACAATGATTAATGATTTTGGGTTTTTACCCCAAGGAAGGGAAGAATTTTTTTCATAGATACGACGACCTGGCTTAGAAAACAAACGAACATCGCTGACACGAGGCTCATTATTGTCATAAGCCAATTTAATAGTCATTTCTTTTTTGACATCATCATTAACGGTAAAATCAGCAATATATTTAGTCTTCTTTAAAAGCTCGGCAATAGCGACACAAAAATTAGAAGCTGGAGCTAAAATAGTTTTGCGGCCAGCCTTGTAGCCATTTTTAATTCTAATTATAAAATCGATTGATGTTGATTGATGCATATTTTTATTACCAACTGGCCTTTTTAACACCAGGAAGCATTCCGGCATGAGCTAATTTGCGGAAGCAAAGTCGGCAAATGCCAAATAAACGAATAAAACCATGAGGTCGACCACAAATGTGACATCGATTATGATGTCGACAACTATATTTTAGTTTTTTATCTTCTCTGACAATTTTTGCTTTAGTAGCCATATATTATTTTAATTTTTCTTAAAAGGAAAACCTAGGGCTGATAATAACATTTTTGCTTCATCTTTTGAAGAGGCATTAATATTCATAGTAATCTGCACAGGTCTAATTTTATTAATTTTATCAAGATTGATTTCAGGGAAAAAAGTTTGATCTTTAATAGTTAAATTATAATTACCTTCAGAATCGAAAGCGGTGTCTGGCAAACCTTTAAAGTCACGGAGGCGAGGTAAAACTAAATTGAACAACTTTTCAACGAAATCATACATTCGAGCACCTCTTAAAGTAACTTTGAGAGCCAATGGGTCATTTTGTCGAAGCTTAAATGAAGAGACAGCTTTTTTAGCTTTGCAGAGTTTAGGTTTTTGGCCGGTGATTGCAACTAATTCTTCAGTGGCAGCAGCCAGAGATTCTTGACTTTCGCGAGCATCAGAAACACGATAATTAATGACGACCTTTTTTAATTTTGGTAAAGAAAAAACGTTACGATTTTTATCGGTCGCTTTAATTAAATTTTCTTTAATGGTAGTTTCAATGATTGTTTTTAACATAATTATTTTTTAACAACTGGCGAATTTAACATAGATTTACATTTACGACAAATTCGGAATTTTTCGCCTGATTTATCAATTTGATAGGCGACTCGAATAGTTTTTTTACAATTAGGACAAATTACAGCGACCTTGGAAACAGTCATCGCTCTTTCTTTTTCAATAATAGAACCAGGTTTACCTTGGCTTGGTTTAATGTGTTTTTTAAATAAATTTAAACCCTGAACAATAATCTTGTCTTTTTTAGGCATGGCTTTAACAACTAGACCTTCACGACCTTTGTCTTTCCCAATTAAGACTTTAACTGTATCACCTTTTAAAATTTTCATATTAGTAGACCTCCTGGGCCATGGAAGCAATTTTGTTGAATCCTAAATCTTTAATTTCACGAGCGATTGGTCCAAAAATTCTTGTACCTCGTGGGTTATTTTGAGAATCAATTATAACACCAGCGTTGTCGTTGAAACGAATATAAGAACCGTCGGCTCGACCATATTCTTTTTTAGTACGAACAATAACCATTTTGACTTTTTCTTTTTTCTTAACTAAACCATTTGGGATAGCGGTTTTGACAACAGCTAAAACAGTATCGCCAATAGTGCCTTTCTTATGGAAATGACCTTTATAGACATGGATAACCTGGACTGATTTAGCTCCACAATTATCTGCTGGTTTAATAATACTTCTTAATTGGACAGACATAGTTAGATAGACTTTTTAGTAATGGCTAAGGTAGTAAATCTTTTAAGTTTACTTAAAGGTCGAGTTTCTCGAACTTTAACTTTATCCCCTATTTTGGCTGATAAATTGTTTTCAGCGTAAATGTTTTTATGCTTTCTAACAATTTTTTTATAAAGAGGATGTCGACGAGTATATTCAAGAGAGACAACAATAGTGTTGGTCATTTTATCTGAAATGACGCTACCTTCAAATGTTTTACCATTAGTATTAGTTTTCTTTATCATGTTTCTTTTCTTGAATAAGAGTTGAGATTAATGCAATCTCGTATTTAATTTTGGCAAAGACAGAAGTGTCTTTTTGATTACCTGTGGCTGATTTGGCCTTGGCTTCAATAAACTTTTTACGAAGATCTAAAAGGTTTTTTAATAGTTCCTCAGTGCTTTTTTGTCTGTAGGAAATTTTATCAGTTTTTTTCATAAAATCTACCCCTATTTTCGATTAACTATTTTGCATTTAACTGGTAATTTAGCTGCGGCTAATCTTAAAGCTTCTTTGGCGTCGACTTCTGCAACACCCGAAACTTCAAACATAATTCGACCCGGTCTGATAACGGCAACATATCCTTTAACATCGCCTTTTCCGGCTCCCATAGTGCCAGTACCTTTTTCAGTGAATGGTTTATCTGGAAAAATTCTGATCCAAATGCGACCATTTCTTTTGGTGTGATGAGCAATTGCACGACGAGCAGCTTCTATTTGGTTGGCAGTGATCCAACTACAATCAAGAGACTTGAGACCATATTCACCAAAGGCAACTAAATTACCCTTAGACAAACCTCTCATTTTGCCTCTAAATTGTTTTCTGTATTTAGTTTTGCGTGGTTGTAACATATGTTTTTAGCCTAAGCATAGGTAAACTTTAACTCCGATATATCCTGATCGAGTTAACGATGGACATTCATAATAATCAAGATGAGAACGAAGAGTGCTTAATGGAACAGTACCTTGAGAAAATTTTTCTCGTCGGCCGATTTCGGCACCATTGATACGTCCAGAAAGAACAATTTTAATACCTTTGGCACCAGACGAGATTGATTTTTCCATAGCCGACAAAACAACTCGGCGATATGGCATTCTTTTGGTTAGCTGGAAGGCGATTTTTTCAGCAACTAATTTTGCTGAAAGATCGGCATGCTTGAATTCTTCAACTTGAATTTCGACAGCCTGTTTACCACTGGCTTTAAAAAGTAATCTTTGAACTTCTTTTTTAATGATTTCTAATTCTTTACCACCGCGACCAATAACTAAACCAGGCCTGGAAACAACTAAAATTAACTTAATTTTTTTAACAGATCTTTCGATTCTAATCGAAACAATACCAGCAGAATTGAATTTCTTTTGAAGAAAATCTCTTATCTTTTTGTCTTCTAAAAGATAGATACTGTATTTTTTAGTATTAGCATACCAAGATGATTGCCATTGAGGGCTGTTTTTGACAGTCTCTAATCTAAAACCAATTGGATTAATTTTTTGACCCATAATTATTTTTGATTACCTTTAACATGTATAATAAGTCGACTATGTCTTTTTTGAATAAGACCTCTGGCAAATCGGGAACCATGGGCTTTATCCATTCGTTTGATTTTTAGGCCTTCGTCAACCTTAAGGAGATCGAATTTTAAGGAGTTAGTATCGAGATTAAAATTATTTTTGGCATCGGCAATTACGTTTTGGAGGGCTTTAACCATAATACGAGCAGCTTTAGTGTTGGTAAATTTAAGTCTACCTAGAGCTTCTACTGGAGACATTTTTTTAATATTGTCGGCTAATAGTCTTAATTTTCGAGGTGAAATCATAACGTTTTTGTTGAGATATTTGGCAACTTTTAGAACAGAAACTTCAACTTTTGGAGTTTTAATTACTGGAGCAACTGCTTTGGCAACAGCTTCTTTAACTTTTGAAACCTTAGTTTTGGTGACTTTAGTTTCGACAATTTTAGTTTTAGTAGTAGTTTTTTTAATTTCTTGAGCCATAGTTTACGTTTTTGCAATAACT
>CAYRMT010000020.1:0-9671 GCA_964425635.1 uncultured Gammaproteobacteria bacterium | reverse complement strand
CACCCAACCATCTGTCAGTTACATAAGGCACACCAGCCTCCATTGCTACTCTTCGGACAACTTCTCTAGCTTGTCGTTTGGTCCCAACCAAAACTATTTGTTTGCCATTTCTTTTACTATTGTAAATAAAATTACAAGCTTTCTCCAAAGATTCTAAAGTTTTAACTAAATCAAAAACTTGAACTCCATCTTTTTGAGTATAAACATTTTCTAATGCCTTTGGATGAGTTTTAGAAATTTTGTGTCCCAAATGACTTCCGGCGGCTAATAAATCCTTCAACCCAACAGTTAAAGTGTATTTTTTATCTTCCTTGGCTGCCGTAGCTTTAGCAAAGGCTGGCTCATTCATTTCATTTTTTTTCTTTTCCAAAGCAATCTTCTCTAAAGCCACTTTTTCATTCATCTTCTTAATATTTTCAGAAGTTATATTACTTTGAGTTTTAGTTTTAACCACCAAAGCTTTTTTAACCAAAGATTTACCGCTTCGATTGACGGTTTTTGTGATGATTTTCTTTTTTTCTGCCATCTTGTTTGTATTCTGTTTTACAGAATCCTCCTTATTTTTATAATTTTCAACACTGGGTTTCTTCCCCAGGATTCTCGTGTTAAAAATTTAAGATTATTAACTCAGAGAGTATATCATAAAAACTAATCTCTTTTAACCTTAAAGTCCCTAATTCTGTCTTGTAAGATTCTAAATCTTATTCCCTCTTCAATTGATCCCTTTCCAGATTCCACCTTTCCCCGCAGTTCTTCAAGATTTTTACTTCTCTTAGATAGAATCATCTCCTTTTTTTTAATACTGTTAATATTATTTTTTTCTTTCATAGTGAATATTTTTATTAAAACAAAAAAACCTAGACAATAAACAATAAAGGAGAGGAACTCCGATTTCATTAAAATACAGAGTTCCTCTATCTTTTTCTTGGATTATTTACCCTTGTGACCACTATTATTTTTTTTCTTCAATTTTTCCTTCCGCTCTTTTCTCCTTTCATTTTTATCACTCTGTCTCTCTGATGGAGTTTTACTTTTTGCCATAATTTTCCCTCCTTTTATTTTATTGTCCAGATTTTTAAAGAACCAATCCAAAAATACCAAATTTAAATTTCTACTTTTATTTTTCTCCTCTCTTTTTATTTCTTTTATCATGACAACCACTGTCTAGATTCCACTCCAGCTTCTCTATCTGGCCAATTGTTCTAAGATCATTTTTACCAGATTTACGTAACTGCCCTAATTCCTTTTCTCTTACCGCCATTTTTCCACCCACAATCATACACTCCTCTTGTTTCTTACCATTTTAATCCAATTGTTTCGGTTGATATTTAGACACCACCAGACTTTCTATTTTTCTTCTTTTACATTTTTTCTTCTTATTCGGAGTAGTTTTTGTTGTTATTTTTTTACTCACACTAAAACACCTCCGTTCCCTTTTATAGTATTTTCGGATTATTAAAGTACTTGTAAAAATTAAAACCAAAATAGCTGCTACTTTGGCCAAATTTTCAGAAATTATAACACAACTTCCATTAATTGCCTTTTCTGTTTTATAATAAGAGTACTTTATGTCCGAAACGGCAACTCTTTCTATTTTTGAAGTTCGTTTGCCTCAAAACAATGAATATACTTTTGAGTCAATGTCCGCCTTGCTGTCAAATTTTACTCAAGTTTCCAATCTTTCCTTTTTTGAAAAATTAATTGGCAAAAGAAAAACCATCGTCTCTCTAGAAATTATTCTAAAAAACGGCCAAATTCATTTCTATATCGTTGCCCTTTCCGATAACAGTGAATTTCTCCGATCCCAAATTTTAGCCCAATACTCCACTGCTGTCTTAAAAGATACTAAGGATTATTTAACTGAAATTAATCCTCAATTACCAATTAGTTTTACCCAACTCGGTCTCGGTCGATCATCCAACTATCCCATCAAAACCGCTAAAGATTTCAAAGACACCGACCCTTTAACTTCCGTTTTAGCTCCACTTTCCCGATCCAACAATCCCCAAGATTTTTTTCTTTTCCAAATTCTTTTAAGCGGTGCTCCTAAAAATTGGCAAAGCGGTGTGGTCAGTACTATCCAAAATGGAATTTTAGTCGACAAAGAAAAAAATATTCGCACTGCCCATCCCGACAAAGCCATTTTTGAACAAAAAATCCAATTCCCTGGCCTTTTAACCCAAATCAATCTTTTTAGTAATAACCCTGGGCTCATCGCTTCCGTCTCCTCATCTTTTGGTGCTTACACCAATCCTCGTGGTAATTTTATTAAAAATTTTACTCCTGGCTTTTTTACTAAAAAGAAACTATTAGAATCAATTTCCACCAGGCAATTCAATCCTTCTCTAAAAAATCAAATTTTTAACACCGAAGAACTAGCCGCCATTTGGCATTTTCCTAATCAAAATACTAAACTTCCCAACATTGCTTGGGGCAAAAAACTTTATTCAGACCCACCAGAAAATCTTCCAATTGCCGACAATCTTACCCCCGAAGAAAAAAATGAAATAACCTTTTTTGCCAAAACCGAATTTAGAAATAAAGATTCTATTTTTGGCATCAAAGAAGGCGAAGATCGTCGTCGTCACACTTACATTATTGGTAAATCTGGTACCGGTAAAACTACTTTAATTTCCAACATGGCCATCGACGACATTCGCAAAGGTCGAGGTGTGGCTGTTATTGATCCTCATGGCGATCTCTGTAATACTATTCTCGATTACGTTCCCTCTCATCGCATCAACGATTGTTGTTACTTTAATCCCGCCGATCCAGAATATGCCTATCCTCTCAATGTTTTAGAAGCCAAAAATGAATCTCAAAAAGAATTAATTGCTTCCGGTGTTCTCTCTATTTTCAAAAAACTTTACGGCAATGTTTCTTGGGGACCTAGACTTGAGCATATTTTACGCAATGCTGTTTTAACTTTAGTCAACACTCCCGGCTCCGACATGACCCACATCGTTGAAATTTTAACCAATAAAAATTTCCGCGAACGAGCCATTGCTGGTCTTACTAATCAAACCTTAAAAAATTTCTGGAACAACGAATTTAATCGAATGGACCCAAAATTTCAAAATGAAGCTGTTTCTCCAATTTTAAACAAAGTCGGACAATTCATCTCCTCCACTAAAATCAGAAATACCGTTGCCCATGCCAAATCTAAAATAAACATCCAAGAAATCATGGACCAAAAGAAAATTTTAATTGCCGATTTATCAACAGGTCGTCTTGGCGAAGACAATTCCTCTCTTCTCGGTGCCATGTTGATCACTCAAATTCAGTTGTCAGCTATGAACCGTGTGTTTCAAACCGCCGAAGAACGTTCTGATTTTTATTTATACGTCGACGAATTTCAAAATTTTGCCACCGAAGCCTTTATTAAAATTCTTTCCGAAGCTCGTAAATTCAAACTAAATTTAATTGTTGCTAATCAATACATGTCTCAACTCGATCGCACCATTCAAGATGCTATTCTTGGAAATGTAGGCTCTATTATGTCTTTTGTTGTTGGTAATCAAGATGCTTATATTTTGGCTAAAGAATTTGGACCCCAATTTCCACCAGAAGACCTAATTAAAATTGGTAAATATCAAATCGTCTGCAAACTTTCCATCGATTCTGAAACCACCAGACCTTTTTATGCCAACACTCTTCCACCTCTTTCGTGTAAAAATCAACAACGAGACAAACTTGTCGCCGCCTCCCAACAACATTGGGGAAAGAAATTAGACAGATAGATCGTAGGTGCTAGATCGTAGATAAAATCAATTTTTTGATTTTAAATAAGAAATCAAACCTGAAATCATTTTTCCAACTTCATCCGATTCAAAAATTAATTCACTAAAATTTTCATTACTAATTATTTTTAAATCTTTTGCCAACATTAAATGATATTGTGTTTCTGACAAAGACTCCTTTGCTTGATATAAAAATTGAATAAATTCGTTTGTAGTTTTACGACTATTACCTTCAACAATATTGGCTGGAACTGAACTGGCCGACCTACAAATTTGATCAATTAATCGAAATTTTTCTTCTAAAGGAAAATTCTTAGTTAAGTTGTAAATTTTTAAATTAAAAATATGAGATTTTTGAAAGACTTTCAATTCATCAAATTTATTAATCATTAATAAATTGTAAATAATATTACAAATATATCAACGATCTAAACCCTACAACCTAAATCCTAATTTAAGGTTTTTTCCACCCCGCCCACTTACAATTTGGATATTTTGAACATCCATAAAACTTTCGCCCAGTTTTAGTTCTACGAACTACACCTTCCGCCCCACATTCCGGACATTTAAATCCAGCATCTTCCTGATATGCTCTAGTAAATTTACAATCAGGAAAATTACTACACGAAATAAACTTTCCAAATCTACCCAATCTTATCACCAAATCATGACCACAATCTGGACATTTCTCGCCAGTTTTCTCAGTTTCAACTTTAACCCTCTCACTTTTACTTTCTGCCAATTTTAGTTCTTTTTCAAAATCTCTCCAAAATTTCTTCATCATCTCCTTCCAATCTTTCTTACCCAAAGCCACTCTATCTAAATCTTCTTCCATTTCAGCAGTAAATGGCAACGATAAAATATCTTTAAAATTTTTAACCAAAAATTCATTTGTCGCCTGCCCTAAAACTGTCGGTCTAAATTTTCCTTCTTCCCTCTCAATATATTGTCTTAATAAAATAGTTGAAATAATTGGAGCATAAGTTGATGGTCTTCCAATTCCTTGCTTTTCTAAACTGGACACCAAACTAGCGTCACTGTATCGCGGCATTGGACTAGTTTCCGATTCCACCGACCACGATTTTTTACCCTCAATTTTTTCTCCCTCTTTTAATTTTGGCAACACCTGGTCCTCATGTTTATCACCAGTAATTTTCAAAAATCCATCGAACAACATTCTTACTCCTTTAGACTCAAAAATCCCATTGCCATTGGCAAATAAAATAGTCGTATTTTTCATTATTGCCGCCGCCGCTTGGGTTGCCACTGCCCTTTTCCAAATCATTTCATATAATTTATTTTCGCGCACATCACCATCATCAATAGTCGGTTTTGATACATTTGTTGGCCTAATTGCCTCGTGTGCCTCCTGAGCATTTTTAGCCGTATTTTTATAAACCCTAACTTTTTCAGCCACATATTCTTTACCAAATTCCTTTTCAACATATTTTCTAAATTCAGAAATCGCCTTTTCTGATAAATAAACCGAATCAGTCCTATGATAAGTTATTAAACCTTTTTCATAAAGTTTTTGAGCCACACTCATTGTCTGTTTACCCGACCAACCCATTTTTCTAGATGCCGCCTGCTGTAATTTTGAAGTCGTAAAGGCTGGCAATGGTAATCGAGAAACTTCTTTTTCTAAAACTTTTGTAATTAAAAATACTTTTTCTAAATTTTTTATATATCTATCAGCATCAGACTGTGTCTTAAAACATGAAGTAGTGTAGGAATATTCTCCATCAAATAATTTTATTTTGTCAGTTTTGTAAACATTTTTTCCATCAACTTTAATCAATTCAGCATTAAACTTTTGACCACCCTTTTTAAATTCACTATAAATTGAAAAATATTTTTCTTTTTTAAAAGCTTCGACCTCCTTTTCTCTTTCGCAAATCAATCTTACTGCCACCGACTGAACTCTTCCTGCCGATAATCCTCTTCTAACTTTTTTCCACAAAATCGGTGATAAACTATAGCCCACCACTCGATCCAACACCCTCCTGCCTTGTTGAGCATCGACTAAATTCATATCAATTTCTCGAGAATTTTTCATTGCCTCTTCCACTGCCTCCTTAGTGATTTCATGAAAAGTTACCCTTGATATTATTTTTTTATCGACTGGTTTTTTCACATTCAAAAGTATCCATTTAACATGCCAAGAAATTGCTTCTCCTTCACGATCAGGATCAGAAGCCAAAAGAATTTGATTCACAGATTTTGAAGCCTTAACTAATTCATCAACTACCTTTTTCTTCTTACTATCGACCACATACTCCACCTCAAAATTTTTCAAATCCACTGCCATTTTATTCGTTGGCAAATCTCGAATATGCCCCACAGTCGCCAACACTTTGTAATCATTACCTAAATATTTTCCTATAGTTCTGGCTTTTGTTGGTGATTCTACAATTAATAGTTTTTTCATTTTATCTCTCATTCTCATCTATAGTACCATCTCTGTCAAGCCATTTATTTTCTATTTCTCACTGATATTGTTTCTATTATTTGACCGTCTCTAGATACAAATATATCAACAATCGACGGACCATCAACATTTCTCGCTTGAGAATAAAAATCATCATCATAACCTCTAAAACATAATTTTTTCGACCAGAAAACATCTCCTTTATAAGAACGTATCCTTGCAGAAAAATTATTTTTACTATCATTTGACAAACAACTCAACCTTAACATGGCATCTAAATTACTTAAACCACCTATAACAATTTCCTTTTTATCTTTTAAAAAATTATTTAATCTTTCACTATTCACATTTGTTTTAACCACTAACCTATTTTAGGGATTATTGTAACATATATCAAAAAAAAGAACCGCAAACTTAAAACACTTTCGTGTAATAAAAATTGCGGTTCATATTGGTCTTAAAATTGGCTCATTTTTTCTAAAACTCTTTCTCTAATATCAACATTTTCCGCCGTTAATTTTTTCAAAATACTTTGACAATCTTCTCTGTTTTTAGTTAATTCAATTGCTCTTAAGAGGTACTCTTTTCGAAGATTATTACATTTCCTCACAAATTCACATTCCGTTAAGTGAGGATTGTTGGCTAATTTGTCATATTCACTATCATACTTACGTATAATCTCGTCAAACGACAATTCAATTACAGTTTCCATTTTTCTCCCCCTTTCTTATGTATCAAAGAACCACACTTATACTTCTATTTTAA
Organism: uncultured Gammaproteobacteria bacterium; assembly: GCA_964425635.1. Classification (GTDB taxonomy): domain Bacteria; phylum Patescibacteriota; class Microgenomatia; order UBA12405; family UBA12405; genus WARW01. The sequence continues at coordinate 2,738 of CAYRMT010000020.1, read as the reverse complement.
TTTAAAGCTGTATTTAATTAATTGACGTCATTATATCAAATCTTTATTCCGACAGCACTGGTTTTTCTGATTTTCTTGGCACCACCGTGTTTGGCTCATCAAACCACTCCTTTAAAATATCACCCACAATTGGTGCTGCCACATCCGATCCTTCACCGCCTCTCTCTACTAAAACAGTAATTGAAATTTGTGGATCATCTACTGGAGCAAAAGCTGTTAACCATGCTTGAGTATCTTTACTCCCATCACCCACTTCGGCCGTCCCTGTTTTACAAGCAATTTCAGTTTTAAAATTAAATAAAGGCCAAGCAGTCCCACCTGATTTACAAGCAGTCTTCATTCCTTCAATTACTGTTTTCACATTTTCTTTTTTTATTTTCAAATCTTCACATTCCACTTTTGAATCTTTTAAAATACTCATTTTACATTTTTTACCTCCGTTAGCAATCACATTTGTCATTTGATTTACTTGCAATGGTGTTACACTCAAATCCCCCTGTCCAATCGATAAATGAATCGTATTTCCTAAAAACCAATTTTCTCCCTTAACCTCTTTTTTCCATTTTTCATCTGGTACAATTCCCTCCAATTCCCCCACCAACTCCACTCCAGTTTTACTCCCATATCCATATTTTTTAGCCCAAACATCAATTCTTTCCAAACCCAACCTTTCTCCTAAAGTATAAAAAAAGATATCATTTGATCTTTTAAGCGCCTTCACCACATCAACCATTCCATCAGTTACACCACTCCAAGTTCTATAAGAATAATCACCCACTTTAAAAATACCGGTATCCTCAATTTGAGTATCTTTATTTATCACCCCACTTTCCAATCCAGCCGTCGCCATTACTATTTTAAATACCGATCCAGGACTAAATCTTCCCGCAATTGCCCTATTCATCAAAGGTAAATTATTATTATCACTTAGATATTCTCCTATTTTACGTTGATCAACATCGTAAGAAAAAAAATTTGCATCAAAAGACGGACTTGAAACCATTGTAATTATTTTTCCTGTTTTTGGTTCACTCATTATTACTACTGCCTTTTTACCTCCAAGCATTTTGTAAATCTTATCTTGCCAATAAGCATCAATTGACAAATTCAAATCAGATGACACCATTGGTTCCTGCCTTCCCAACTCCCTAACATATTTCCCTTTAGCATCAACCTCGATTAACCTTCTCCCATCGATTCCTCTAATCTGACAATCCAAAAACGATTCAACTCCACCTCTACCAACAACTTCATCATTGTCTAATTTTATTCCGCATTTATTTTCAGTTTGATCATTTTCATTAATTTTTCCAACATAACCAGTAATTAAAGACATTGACTCTCCGTAAGGGTAATATCTTTTTAATTCATAAGCCAAATTTTCTTCTTCAAATTTATATCCTTGAAAATCACCTAAACTTTCATAAATTTTATTATTTCCATCCATTTTAAAGTACTGATAAATACTTTTCGCCACTAATCTTCCTTTCCTGTCCAAAATTGTTGTTCTTGCTGCCGGAATTTTTTTCTCCATTAATTTATTTTCCATTGCTAAATTTTTATAATACGCACCTTTGATAACATCCAATCTAAAAATAGACACCAAAATAATTCCTAAACTTAATATTAATCCAAATCGCAAAATCCAATATTTCCAAGACCTATCGTCTACCTGATTCATTCTTTAAATCCCGATACTAATTTAACCTGTTTTAACATTCCTTTGTTCTGAATCAATTCACCACAACCTTTTACCACCATCATTCCTGGTTCTTCTAAAATCTTCGTAAATATCTTTGTTTCATTTTCAATCAATTGCGCTAAACCACCTATTCTCCCACCGTTGCCAACTAAAACAATTCCTCTTTTTAAAATATCTTCCATTAATTCCGGAGGTGTCTCATCTAAAACCATAGATACCAATCTAACAATTTTAACCAACTCCATCGTCATTGCTTCTTTAACTTCTATACCCATTAACTTAATCGTTTTTGGTAAACCAGTTTCTAAATCCCTACCTCTTACTAATGCTGTTTTTTTGTCACTATCTTTATCAGAAAAATTTCCAATCTCAATTTTAATTTTTTCTGCACTTTTTTGACCAATCAAAATTCCATACTTCATCTTTACATAATTAACAATACTATTATCCAAATCATCTCCAGCTGTTTTAATTCCCCGACCAACAACCACCCCTCCCATCGAAATCACGCTCACCTCCGTCTTTCCTCCACCAACATCCACAATAACCAGTCCAGAACAACTATCTGCTGGCAAACCAATTCCAATCGCTGCCAAAACCACTTCTTCCAATAAAACTACCTCTTTAGCTCCTGCACTCAAAAAAATTGATTTTACTGCCCTTTTTTGCACTTGATTTATTGAACTTGGCACCCCCACAATCACTTTTGGCTTAAATATTTTCGGGTGTTTAGATGGAATTTCATAAACCAGTTTTAAATAATAAGAAATCAAACTTTCCAACGCCTCAAAATCAGAAATTACTCCATTTTTAATTGGACTCACCACTTCAACTTGTTTTGGTTCTCTATTCAACATTTCTTTTGCTTTAAATCCAAAAGCGATTGGTCCACTTTGTTTTGTTTTTGGTGCCGATAAACCAGTCCATCTCTTTTTCTTTTGCCTTGCAATCATAGTTGGCTCGTCCACTATTACCCCCCTATCTTTTAAATAAATCAAAGTATTACTACTTCCCAAATCCACTCCAATTTCCCAAC
>CAYRMT010000019.1:0-9869 GCA_964425635.1 uncultured Gammaproteobacteria bacterium | reverse complement strand
CGATCGGTGGTGGCAATAATATCGGTGTGAACAGCTGAATCATTAAAACCTAAATCTTGCCAATCTTTTGGGTTTAATTTATTTATTTTTTGAGAACAAGCATCTTTAAAAGACGAACCGAGGGCGATGTGGGTGTTACCAAAAGATCCACCAAAATTTTCATCATAAAGAGTTTCGGCCATAAATTTATTTATTTTAGAAAAACGTTTATCGGTTAAAGAAAATTCACCTATTTTGTCGGAATTTTCAACTTTAATTAATTGTTTTAGAAAATTTTGGCCATAACCGGCTTGAGCATCGACAACTAAACCATCTTTAAAAGTTAGTTTTATGTTTTTTATTAAGTTGCCTTGACGATAAAGTGGTTGATCAAAAAAAATGTAACCATTGGTTTGGCGCCAATCGGGAGAAGTAAAAATTTCAAAACTGGGAATATTATTACCATCGCCACCAAGCCATTGACGATTTTCGCCAATACCGATATTTAAATCAGTGTCTTTGGCTTTAATATTAATTTTTGCAATTTCTAATTTATTTAATTTTTGGCGAAGATGATTTGATTGATTTTGAATTTGGCGCCATTTTTCAACTGGATTTGAATTGTTTAAATAACAAGCTTTGATAATTTGTTGCCACACTTCTCTTAAGGTTAAGTTGGCTTCTTTGGCCATGGCCGGAGTAGCATAGAGACCGATAGTCCAGGTTAATTTACCTTTATTTTCTTTGGCATCGCGCCAATCTTTGTATGGTTTAAAAACTTGATTTCGCTCCATGATTTTTTGGGGATCAATGCCTTCAAGCTCGTGATAGTTGGTTTCAGCTAAAATCATTAAAAAATGATCGGCTTGTTTAACACGACCTTTTAAAAAAGTGGCGGGAAAAAATTTCAGTTGCTCATCAGAGGCTAATTCAAAAAATTCACGAGACATTTCATCGGGCAAATATTGAATAATGACATGGCCTCCGGCTTTTAAAACAGATTTTTGGAGTGATTTTAAAAGTGGTTTGGCAGATTCGGGAACTTGCAAAAAAACAACTTCGCCTTTTTTAACTCCACGACCATGATTTAGGGCAAAATTAACCAAAACATCGGCATATTTATCTAAAATTTCGGATGACGGTTGGTACATAGACTAGCCATTAATAATACTTAAGACTTCATCGCGTTTCTGGGCCATAAGTTCTTCTGTGTTGGCCTCAAGATTAAGACGAAGAAGTGGTTCAGTATTTGATGAACGAATATTGAAGCGCCAATCGCCCATTTCAAAAGTTAAACCATCCATTCTTTCGATTGGAGAGATTGTTTTTGAACCATAAGTATTTTCAAGTTTAGTTAAAACACTTGGAACATCGGCAACTCTTGAATTTATTTCACCAGAAATATGATATTTGGCCAACATTTCATCGATTATGGTTTCGAAAGGTTTATCGATGGTCGATAGAAAATCGAGAAGATAAATGAAAGTTACTAATCCTGTGTCACATAAAAAGAATTCTTTAAAATAATAATGACCGGTAACTTCACCACCAAAATAAGCATCTTCCTGTTTCATACGAGCTTTGATATGGGTATGACCAACACGATTAGCTAGAGGTACTCCACCACAGGTAAGAATAGTCTCGGGGACAACCTTTGAAGCGCGAATATCATAAACAATACTGCAACCTGGATGTTTTTTAATAAAATATTTGGCAAGAATGGCAGTCATGAAATCGCCGGAAATGAAGCGACCTTTTTTATCAATAATAAAAAATCGATCACCATCTGGATCAAACATAATTCCTAAATCACTGCCTTCCGCCGGAACACGTCTTTGAATTTCAGCCCTGTTTTCGGCTAATAATGGATCACCGCCATGATTTGGAAAATTACCATCGATATCCCAAAACATTTTTACAAATTCGACAGTTGGAAGTTTTTGAGAAGCTAATTCTAAAAATGGACCGACCATGCCATTGGCGGTATCGGCATGAATTTTGAAATTTTTAATTTTGGAAATATCGATTAAAGATAAAACATAATCAACAAATTCCTGTCGAATATTTTGAATTTCAACCGTTCCAGTGGTGGCGGAGTCAGCTGGTAAATCATTGTTCAAAATATATTCTTTGATTTCTTTAATTCCAGCATCGCCCGATAAAAGCTCTGGGATTTTTTTAACCATTTTAAAACCAGTATATTCTTTTGGATTATGACTGGCGGTGACAGTGATACCTGGAAGATCGCGAGTTTGACAAGCGTAATAAAAGGAATCGGTTGAAGCCAAATCAATGTCAATAACATTGACCCCTACTTTAGTTAAACCCTGAATTAAGGCATTTTTCATCGATTCACCTGAAACACGACCATCACGACCGACAATAACTTTACTTGGAAAATTTAAATATTTAGCAAAACCACGACCGATTTTTTCGGCTAATTCTTCGTCGGCTTGAGTAGGGTAAATGGCACGAATATCATAAGATTTAAAAATAGAGGTATCGAGATTAATCATAAAAATTTGTTTAATTAATAATGAAGAGTGTAAGCAAGGATAACACATTTGGGTCTCTTTTTTGATAAAATTGGCTATGGATCAAATTAAATACGATGAATTCGCCAAAGTTGAATTTAAGATTGGTGAGATTAAGGAGGCTGTTGAAGTTGAAGGTAGTGAAAAATTATTAAGACTTCAAGTGGATTTTGGTGAAGAAAATTTAAGAAATGTTTTTTCTGGAATTAAAAAATGGTATTCCCCTGCTGATTTAATTGGTAAAAAAACAGTTTTTGTGACAAATATTATTCCTAGAAAAATTATGGGTGAATTGTCGGAGGCAATGATTTTCGGTTCAGAGGATGATTCTGGAGAAAATATGAGTATGCTTTTACTAGATAAAGATTTACCGATTGGTTCAAAAGTTTTTTAATATGAAAGTTGTAGAAGAAATTAAAAAAATTATTCTTGAAAGTTGTAGGGATTTGAAGTTGCCAGTAATTGAAGATGAAATAAAAATCGAGCATCCCGCTGATGTGAATTTTGGGGATTATTCAACAAATATTGCCATGGTTTTGGCGAAACAAGAAAAAACTAATCCAAAAGAATTGGCTCAAAAAATAGTAAATAGTATTGATAGAAATGATTTTGTAGAAAAAGTTGGAGTGGCGGGAGCGGGATTTATTAATTTTTATTTGAAGCCAGAATTTTTAATTAAAGAAGCAGAAAATATTAATTATGAAAATATTTTTAAAAATGAATTGAGTGAATATGGAAAAGGAAAAACGATGGTAATTGATTATTCAGCACCAAATATTGCCAAACCTTTTGGAATTGGACATTTGCGATCGACAAATATTGGACAGGCTATTTATAATATTTACAAAATTTTAGGATGGAATTGTATTGGAGATAATCATATTGGTGATTGGGGAACCCAATATGGAAAGTTGGTAGCAGCAATCAAAAAATGGAATAAAAAAGATTTAAATGATTTGACAATTGATGATTTGGAAAAATTATATGTAAAATTTCATAAAGAGGCTGAATCTGATGAAAAATTAATTGATGAAGGGCGAGACTGGTTTGCAAAATTAGAAAGAGGAGATAAAGAAGCTAGAAAAATTTGGCAAAAGTGTGTCGATATTTCAATGGTTGAGTTTGATAAAGTTTACCGATTATTGGATGTAAAAGTTGATTTTGTTCATGGTGAAAGTTTTTATGAAGATAAGTTGAAAGAAATAACTAAAAAAATTATTGATAAAGGGATTACGAAAAAAAGTGAAGGGGCGACAATTATTGAATTTGAAAATATGCCGCCAGCGATGTTGCAAAAATCAAATGGAACGACTACATATTTTACCCGTGATATGGCAACTATTAAATATAGAATGGAAAATTGGAAACCGAATTTGATTATTTATGAAGTTGGGGCTGACCAACAATTACATTTTCGACAAGTTTTTGAAACTGCCAAATTAATGGGGTGGGCTCCAAGTGACGGAATGGTTCATGTGGCCCATGGATTAATTCGATGGACAACAGGAAAATTTTCAACAAGAAAAGGAGATACAATCCATTTGTCGGATGTAATCGATAAGGCAATGGAAAGGGCCAAGGAAATGGCACCAGAAAACGATAAGGAAACTATCGAGGCAGTGGCAATTGGTGCAATTAAATTTAATGATTTGTCGAGTGATCCAAAAAAAGATGTAATTTTTGATTGGGATCAGATTATGAGTTTAGATGGAGATTCAGGGCCTTATTTACAATATACATACGCCAGATGTAAAAGTGTTTTAGATAAAACTCAAATTAAGGAGCAAAAAAATATTAATGAAATTCCGAAAAATATTAATGACGATGAAATGGCCTTAATCAAGGAATTTTATCGATTTGAAGAAAAAATTGTTGAAGCGTCTGAACGGTTCTCCCCTTCTGTGATTGCGGAATATTTGTTGGGGATGGCGAGAAAATATAATGAATTTTATGCTAAAAACAGAATTATTAATCAAAAAGAAGAAACTTTTAGAATATTTTTAACTAGAACTACAGCAAGTGTCTTAAAAACTGGATTGAGTTTGTTGGGAATAAAAACAGTGGAAAGAATGTAAAAAAAAATTGATATTATTTTTTTTAAATGGTATAAAGGGGTGGTTCTTTAAAATTTCATAAAATTAGACCGAAAAGGGAGGGATTGTATTGTTAGGACTTTTAAAAAAGTTTAAGATTTGGTGTAAAAATGTGGGTCACATAGAAGGAAAAATCAAATGTGCTTCGTGTGGAAAGTCGATTATCCCTGGCGACCCTATAACTTTACAACCTAAAAAATTTTTTAACGTTACAAAACATTTTGTAATCCATAATGGAAAATTAGTTTGTTGCTTTAGAAAATCCTGTCGTCATGGCCACAAAATAGATGGTTATTGGACAAATTCAGGCTTAGAATCAGAATTTTATAATTGGTGAAGAAAAAATAAATTTAAAGAGGAGTGGAAAAGATTGTTTAAGAAATTGTTGTATTTTTTTGGTTTAGGAAAAGTAACGGCTAAGTGTGGTCACGAAACAAAAGTGATGGAGAGAGTTGAGATGGTTGATGGAAGAGGTAGAACAATAGTTGGTAAAATTGAAAATACAAGAGATCCGGAACTTTGTATTGATTGTCTTAAAAAGAAAATAATTAAATAGAAACAAATCGGAGGGTGACAAACGATGATTTTTTTTCGAGAAAAAAGAGTTAAACGTGTGGTTGCAAATTGTGGTCATACAACCAACCTTATAGGAACTATGGTTGTTATAAGGAATGGCGAGGAAGAAGAAATAGTTATAGAAGTGTTTTCTTTAAAGCCAAAACTTTGTACTAAATGTTTTAAAAAAATAAAGATTTTATGTGCTGTTTGCGGAGATACAATTAAAATCGGTGATCCGGCTGGACTGACGACTGATAAAAAAATAATATCTGGGTTTTTTGATCCGGATAGTAAAGGAGGAGAATGTATCGCTTGTAAAAAATGCACTGTTCCCATTGGTGTTTTATCAATCAAAGGCGACAAACCGTTTACTGTTCAATCTCTTCGAATCACTAAATTTAGTGACATACCAAAGGACCCCCGATTTAAATGATCTTTAGGCAAGGATATTGTGTCTTAAAAACACAAAACTCCTTGCCATTTTTTTTTGGAATTATTTAAAAATTTTTTTATAGATTTCGGAATAGTGGGAAACTGGAATGAATTTAATATCTTTTTTAACTTCCCTGGGAATATTGATTAGAATTTTTTCATTGTCTTTGGGGATAAAAACTGTTTTTAATCCAGCACGATGAGCGGCAATAGATTTTTCCTTAAGACCGCCAATTTCTAATATATTTCCACGAAGAGTAATTTCACCGGTCATACCAATATCTCGGGGAACGGCAACTTTTTTAAGAGCAGAAATTAAGGCAGTAGTAATAGCACCGCCAGCACTGGGACCATCTTTTGGAGTGGCGCCTTCAGGGACATGAATGTGAATGTCTATTTTATGAAAATCTTGTTTGATACCAAATTCTTTAGCTTGGCTGCGAATGAAAGAAAGAGCAGCCTGACACGATTCCTTCATGACTGATCCAAGTTTTCCTGTTAAAATCAACTGACCTTTACCAGGCATAACATTAACCTCGATAAATAAGATTTCACCACCAACAGAAGTCCAAGCAAGACCAGTGGAAAGACCGATTTCATCTTTTTTGCCTTTTAAGGTTGAAGTGAATTTGGCTGGGCCCAAAAATTTTTTAATTATAGCTGGATCGTTTAAATCAACTTTATTGACTCTATTTATAATAATTTTTTTGGCAGCTTTTCTGAACAAACTAGCAAAGGTTCTTTCTAAACCACGGACACCAGCTTCTCTGGTGTATTTATCAATAATAAATTTAATAGTTTCATTCTTAATTTCGACAATATTATTTTCTTTTAAACCATTAGCCTTAAGTTCCTTTTTAATTAAATAATTTTTGGCAATGTGAAATTTTTCATCTTGAGTGTAACCAGAAAAATTAATAATTTCTAAACGATCACGAAGTGGTCCGGGGATGGTGGAAATATCATTACCGGTTAAAATGAAAAAGACTTTAGATAAATCAAGAGGAAAATCAAGATAATGATCGGCAAATTCTCGGTTTTGTTCAGGGTCAAGAGTTTCTAAAAGGGCTGCTGACGGATCGCCGCGATAATCGGCACCAATTTTGTCGATTTCATCTAACATAAAAACTGGATTCATAGATTTGGCGTCTTTAAGACCTTTAACAATACGACCAGGCATAGCACCGACATAAGTTCGACGATGACCACGAATTTCAGCCTCATCACGAATTCCACCAAGAGAGGCACGGATAAAACTTTTACCCATGGCGCGTGCAATTGATTTTCCAAGGGAAGTTTTACCGACTCCTGGAGGACCAATAAAACATAAAATATTGGCAGTAGGGGAAATTTCTTCACCCTTCTTTTTATTTTTACTTTTTAAATTTAAAACCGCTAGATATTCTAAAATTCTTTCTTTAACATCTTTAATACCATAATGATCTTGATCGAGAATTTTTGAGGCTTTAGACAAACTAACATCAGACTTGTTGTATTTTCCCCATGGTAATTCTAAAACTGTTTCTAAATAAGTTCTTATGTATCCTGATTCTGGGGCCATTGATCCCATTTCAGTAAGACGTTCTAATTCTTTGATTAATTTTTTCTTGACTTCCGGGGGGATATTTTTATTTTTAATTTTCTTTTCTAAATCGGAAAATTCTCCGCCACTATTTTGACCTAAACGTTTTAATTCTTTTTCGATTTGACGTTTTCTTTCTTCTAAAACATTTCTCTTGACACCAGTGTTGAACTTTTCTTGGGTTTTTTCTTCGATAGATCTTTCTAGTTCGGCAACTTTCATCTCTTGGATTAAATATTCAGTGGCTGCTTTTAAGCGCTGACTGACGATTAATGTTTCCAGTAATATCTGTTTTTCAGGTATTTTTGCTTCGACAGAAAAACAGACTTGATCGGCCAAGTCACTACTAGAAACGCCGGTGCTAAGTTGCATCATGGCTGGTAAGTCAAATTGACGACCCATAGCAAAAGCTTTTTTGAGTTGACCTAAAAGAGCTTCAGCTGATTGTTGGATTTCAGTGACTGGTTCAGGAACAACAGGAAGGTCAACATATTCGACCATAAAAAATGGATCTGTTTGAATTAAATTTAAAATATTGACACGAGAAACTCCTTTAACAATTGCGTGGAGACTGCCGTCGCTTTGAAGAATATGTTCAATTTTAGCTAAAACACCAACATTGTAAAGATCTTTATATTCTGGTTTTTCGGTGTGAGAATTTTTTTGGGCGGTAATGATGACTAATTTATTAGTATTATCATAGGCATGAAGCAAAGAGTTCATTGATTCTTTGCGACCAAAAAACAATGAAGTTTCAACTGACGGGAAAAGAACAATGTTGCGAAGAGGAATTAAGGGTAGGACTTTTCTTAGTGGTTGTGGGCCTGGAATTGGATTTTTGTTTATGTTTTCTGGCATAATTAGCAGTCTAACACTTAGTTTGCTAAGTGTCAAATGATTTAATAGTCTTTTTATTTTACATGGAGAATATTAAATGGCAATGAGAGAAAGAAAAAGAGATGTAGACTTGGGGTAGTTTTAAACTACATCTCTTTTGACCATAAACTTAGCTCGTTTTTCTCATTTGCTCTTTAATTTTTTTGAAGAAAAAATGAGTGGTACTTTCCTTATCAAGGTCACCAGTTCTAAGATTGATTTTTATTGTACCCTTATTGTCTTTCCAAAAACAGTTAAAAGTTAACCATTCTTGATTTTCTTTTTTTTCTTCGTAAATAACAAAATCATTAGGAAAAGTTTCTTCTAAAAATTCAATCAAAGATGTTTTTTCTCTATAAGATACTGTTAGTCCAAATAGATCATTCATTATTTTCATCCTTCCTTTGAATCCAGTTCTAATTGTTTTTGAATTGCCAAAATAGCAAATTTGTTTCCACTCTGTTCAAAAATGCAGCAATCTTTAGTGAGAGTAAAACGTAATTTGGCACCTCTCCAACTGAATCCTATTAAAAAATGCCCTCCTTTAATTTGAGTTATTGAATAGTTTTTTAGTTCTTTTGGAAATGTTCTTTCAAAGAACTTTTTTAATTCCGAACCAGTAAGGTTTAATTGAGTTTTTTCTACCAAATTAATCACCTTCTTGTTTTGTTTTTTTGGTATTCGACGAAAAATGGATTTAAACCATAGATTTTTAGTTGCCTTTCGATATTAAGAATATAGGGAGGATTTAAAAAAAATAAATCATAAATATGATTGTCTTTATTAGAAATAGCCAAAAATATCTCACCAAAACTGCATATAAAACTTACAAATCTAAAAGATTCTCTTGATTTTTCTTTATATTTTTTAAGATCCGGGAAGATGCTTCTAAAGAATTCTTCTAGTTCCGCCAAATTAAAAACTCCTTTCTTATTTTTTAAGTTTATGGATTTTAAAGGTACTTTTCTTTTTTATAAAAACAGAAAAAGGCTTTTTTAAAACTTGTCTTATTGTAATAAATATAATCAGGAAGTCAATTATAATCGAAAATTTGGTAAAATATGACGATGCGAAAAGTAATCGAAGAAAAAATTAAAATTGGACGAGTGGTGATTTTGGGGCGACCTAATACTGGAAAATCTACCCTGCTTAACGCCATAATGAGTCAAAAGGTGGCAATTACTTCGCCAATGGCTCAAACAACCCGAAAAAATGCTAGAGTAGTTTTTAGTAGTGAAAAAGGAAAAATTATTTTTTCTGACACCCCAGGAATCATTAATAAAGTGTCTGATTTGGTTGGTAAACGTGTTAATACTGAAGCCCCAAAAGAAGTTGGTAGGGCTGATGTGGTGTTGTGTGTGTTAGATATTTCTCGACCAAAAACTGAAGAGGAAAATAAAGTAATTGGATTAGTTAGAAAATCAAAAGCAAAAAAGATTTTGGTTTACAACAAAATTGACCAAGCTGTGGGGTCTAAAGATCATTTGGCTGAATATAATTATTTAGAAGATGAATTTGACAGAGTGATTTCGGTAAGTGCTATTAAAGAAAAAAATATTAAGGGACTGATTAATTTTATTTTTGAATTATTACCAGAAAAGGATTCAAAAGTAACTGAGGAAGATATGAAATTGATGGATTCTAAGGGAAAACCAGTAATAAGTTTAAATTCAAAAGAATATATTGCTGAAATTATTAGAGAGAAGGCTTATCTATTTTTAAGAAAAGAAGTCCCCTATTCAGTTAATGTTGAAGTGGACGAAATAATTGATAAGAAAAAATTAATTTTAATTAAAGCTAGAATATTGACCACTG
>CAYRMT010000018.1:7958-10144 GCA_964425635.1 uncultured Gammaproteobacteria bacterium | reverse complement strand
TTTATTTCTACTCCTAACTTTTTCACCTGATTTTGAGTATCCATCATCAACTTAAATCCGCCCACTCCATCAGGAAATCCAGGATAATTTTCTACCATTGGGGTAATTGTTAATTGGCCACCAGGTTGGTTACCTGCAATTACAATCGTTTTAATATCTGCTCGAGCCTGATAAATCGCTGCTGTTAATCCAGCTGGGCCTGAACCAATGATCACACAATCGTATTTAATATTTTCATTCATACCCACCATTCTACCAAAACAACTTTACTTTTTTTTATTTTTAATCAATACTTAAGTAATGTCCAAAAAAACCCATCGGATTATAAAATTAATTTTTGACCTTATTCAAAACAAACAGAGATTCTTTTTTTGGATTGGAATGCGTTTTCTTTCCAGTTTTTTACCTTTAATTACTGTTTATCTTTTTTCTAAAACCATTAATCTCGTTGAAATTAAATCCGATTTTTCAACCATTTTTTTTTCTATATTAATTATTTTTTCCGTTAGAGTTATTGATAATTTTGCTCGTATTAAATCAGTTACCAAACTAGATGAATGTATTAGTGATATTAATTTTGATATTCATAATCATTTTGTTAAAAATATTAAAACCGAGACCAAATTGGAGCGACACGAAAGTCTTCAAATTATTAGCAATTTTTCCGATGCCACCGCTTTGACTTTAAAACTTTTTCGCCAACCAGGAATTGATAGTTTTGTTTCCCTGTGTACAATTCCATTTATTATATTATTTGTTGATTTTAAGGTTTTTGTTTTAGAAATTGTCTATATTATCATCTATTATTTTATTGATCACTACACTACTCAGCATTATATCGGTTTTAAAGATATCCAAAACACAAAAGCTGAAGTTTATTATGCCAAACTTCACGAGACTAATGATGTTGATCTTGAACAAAAAACTTTTAGTCGTCACTTTTCTCGCCTCACCAATTGGTGTTTTAAAGAATGGTTTACTCTTCAAAACACTGCTGTTTTCTTTTACACCCTTATTTTTGCATATTTAATAATAGCTGTTTCTAATGGTACTAAACTAATATCCGATTTGGTTTTAATTATGAGTTATATCTCTTCTACTCAAATCTACCTAAACTCCTTCTCTGAGATTAAAGATAGTCTCGCTGATATGGCTGTTTCTGTTAATCACCTTGCCAAAAATAAATCAATCACTGCCATCGATTTTGAAGATCTAGTATAATGGCTACATGCCAGAACTTCCCGAAGTTGAGGTTGTTCGCCAATTTTTAGACCAACATCTTATCAATAAAACCATTTCTAATTTAGAAGTTTTAAATAAAAAGTCTTTTACTGGTGATCCAAAAAAAATAATTAATCAAAAAATTATTAAAACTTCACGTATTGGTAAACAACTTTCAATTTATCTAGAAAATAATTTAATTCTTCTCTTTCATCTCAAAATGACCGGTCAAATTATTTTAGGGGAATTTGTTTTTGGTCATCCAACCCCGAAAGAAGATCAATCAATTTTACCTAATAAATCCACTCGTCTCGTTTTTACTTTTTCTAATGGTTCTAAATTATTTTTCAATGATCAGCGCAAATTTGGTTGGGTCAAATTAGTTACCCCAGACGAACTAAAAGATTCTCAAAAAAATCTTGGTCTAGATATTTTAAGTTCCAAATTCACTCCGAAATATTTTTATCAACAAATCAAAAATACTTCCCGTCCCATCAAAATAGTTTTACTCGACCAATCTAAATTTGCTGGCATTGGCAATATTTATGCCAACGATGCCCTCTTTTTGTCCAAAATTAATCCCAAAAATCCTTCAAATAAAATCACTCTCCAAAAGTCTAACCTTCTCCGTCAAAACTTAATCAAAATCATGAAAGAATCAATCTTAGCCGGTGGTTCCACTGCCAAAGACAATAAATATATTCACCCCGACGGTTCCAGTGGTCAACATCAATTTAATTTTCAAGTCTACCAACAATCCGGCGAATCTTGTCTTGTCTGTAAAACTCCAATAAAAAAAATCAAACTCGGCGGCCGCGGCACCTTCTATTGCCCCAAGTGTCAGAAATAATATATTGACAATCTTTTTAATTCGGACTAAAATAGTCCAGTATGAATTTATCAACCAAATCTCGCTATGGACTTCGAGCTCTGACCAATCTTCTTGATCAAGACTGTTGTTGTTC
>CAYRMT010000018.1:2393-7858 GCA_964425635.1 uncultured Gammaproteobacteria bacterium | reverse complement strand
GGTTTTAGTCATGTTTTAAATTCTATTACCCTCGATCAATTAAAAACTTCTAATAATAAATCAGTTTATCTCGACTATGCTGCTTCCACTCCGATTGACCCCGAAGTTTTAAACGCCATGCTTCCTTATTTCGATTTTTCTTTTTGTGGCAACACCATGTCACTTCACCAAATGGGTAGTGCTGCCTCCCAAGTCGTCGAATCCTGTCGTATATCATTTGCCGATATTTTAAAAGTTCAACCTCAAGAAATTATTTTTACTGGCTCCGCCACCGAAAGTAATAATACTGTTTTAAAAGGCATTGCTTTTGCCAACCAATCAAAAGGTAAACACATTATTATTTCCTCAATCGAACATGATTGTGTTTTAAACAGTGCCAAATGGTTGGAAACTCAAGGTTTTGAAATCAGTCAAGTTTCTGTTAATAAATTTGGACTCTTAAATTTAGACGAGCTTAAAAAAACCATTCGCCCCGACACTGTTTTGGTTTCCATTATCCATGGTAATAATGAAATTGGCACCATTCAAGATATCCAAAGCATCGGCCAAATTTGTCACGATCGCGGAGTTTATTTTCACACCGACGCTTCTCAAAGTTTTACTAAAACCCCAATCGATCTTTCCAGATTAAATGTCGATCTTTTAACTGCTTCATCTCATAAAATTTATGGTCCCAAAGGTGCTGCTCTTCTTTATATCAAATCCGGCACTAACATCACCCCGCTTCTACATGGCGGTGGTCATGAACTTGGTTTTCGTTCTTCCACGGTTAATCTACCTTCCATCGTTGGTTTCACTAAAGCCGCCGAAATTTCTGTCAAAAATTTTGATCAAGAAAGTAAAAAATTATCTGAACTTCGAGATTATTTAATTAAAAACATTTTAAAAACTATACCCAATTCCCACCTCAATGGCCACCCTCAAAAACGTCTTTACAATAATATTAATATTTCTTTTGACCAAGTCGAAGGTGAATCACTTCTTTTGGAATTAGATTTTCACGGCATTGCCGTTTCCACTGGTTCTGCCTGTTCTTCATTTTCTCTAGAACCAAGCCATGTTCTTTTAGCCACTGGTCTTAAGCCGGAGCAAGCCCATGGGTCCCTCCGTTTCAGTCTCGGTCGTTTTACTACTAAATCCGAAGTTGATTACCTGTTAAAAGTTTTACCTCAAGTTATTAATAAATTTAGGCAAATTTCGCCATTTAAATCATAATTATGTACACTCAAAAAGTTTTAGAACATTTTAGAAATCCTCACAATTTTGGTTCCATGAAAAATCCCACTGCTGTCGGTCAAGTCGGCAATCTTGCCTGTGGTGACGTTATGAAACTTTATTTAAAAATCGCTAAAAATCAAAAAGGGGAAGATTATATTCAAGATATTAAATTTGAAACTCTTGGTTGTGCCGCTGCTATTGCCACCAGTAGTGTCGTTACTGATTTAGCTAAAAATAAAACTTTAACTGACGCTCTTAAAATTAAGAACGAAGATATTATCAAAGCCCTCGACGATTTACCCGTCGTTAAAATTCATTGTTCTTTATTGGCCGCCGATGCTCTAACCGAAGCCATTTATGAGTTTTATCAAAAAACCCATCAACCTATTTCTCCTGTATTAGAAAAACTTCATCAACGCATTATTGTTTGCCAAACTCGTTTAAACCATTAAATATTGATAAAATAAATTATGTTTTTAGTTAAAGCCGCTTATGCTCAATGTCCAGTTTGTATTGTCACTGTCGGCGGGGGAATGTTTTTAGCCCAAAAACTAGGAGTCGATGATTTTTTAGTTTCTTTTTGGATTTCTGCTCTCAATACTGCTATTTCCTTTTGGCTTGCCCCCAAAATAAAAAATCGAATTTTAGGCAGTCCTATTATTTTTTCTCTTTTAATGTTTGGTTTAACTATTTTTTACTTCGTTTACACCGATCAAACCGGTTCTCTTACTAATCAAATTTTTGGTTTTGATAAAATTATTTTTGGTCAAATATTAGGTTTATTAATTATGTTTTTGGGTATTTTTATTGATCGCCACTCTCGCAAACTAAACGGTGGCAAAATTCTTTTCTCTTATCAAAAAGTTATTTTCCCAATTAGTACTTTATTAATTTTTACTTTTTTATTCAAATTAATTTTTAAACTCTAAATGACCACTTCAAAAGAAATCGAAAAATTCATCAATAAAACCAAAGAACTTGAAAAAGGCCACCAACTCGATCTTTCTTCAGGAGAAGATTTATCTATCGCTATTATGAATCTTATTGGTATTGAAGAACATATGTTTTTCACTTCTCAAAAATTAGGCGACACCAAATACATTGATATTTTAAACACTGCTCGGGAAATGAGAAAAGAATTAATGAAAAAAATTGTTAAAGAAGGACAGGGAGAAGTTTGGTGCACCAGCAAACATCTTTTATCCGCTTCAATGCGTCTTATGGAAGTTGGCACTAAAAGTTTAACCAAAGGCGATCAAAAAGAAGCTAATGATTATTTTAAAAAATCTTTTGATTTATATAATCTTTTTTGGGGTTTAAACCTAGGTCTAATTAAATCAGATTCCAAAAAAATAAAATTTGAAGAAAAAGCCATTCCTGAAAAAAGTCTAATGGGGACTATTAGTCAAACTATCGGTAAAATTCTTGATTGTTGTCGTGAGTAATTAATCCCTAAAAATCAACAACATTCCTATTAAAACCAAAACAATTGGCCAAAATATATCCCAATCAATCATTTTTGGGAATATCTGATTCCATAAAGAAACCAATCCTACTAAAATCAACACCACTCCTAAAATATTAATTCTTTTTGTTCTTTTTATTTTAGTTTCAAACTTAATTTCTTTAGCCATCGATTTTGCTTTATCTTTATTAACTTCTCTTTCTGTTTCTTTTTCTATTGGTATTACCAACCATAAAATTAAATAAATCAAAAACCCACTCCCACCACCAATCGCCAGCAAAATAAAAATAATTCTAATTAAAGAACTATCAATTTGAAAATACTTAGCCAATCCACCACAAACACCAGCAATTATATTATCATCTATCGACCTAAATAATTTTTTTGTTTCCATCCTTAAATTCTAGCAATTTCTTTAATCTTTTCAATATTCTTAATCACCATCGTCCTCTTTTTATTATAAAGATATCCTTGTTTTTGAAATTTTAAAATTTGCAAAGTCACTGTTTCTCTGGTTAATCCAGACATACTAGCCAAAACCCGATGTGGAGTATTGAATTTAACTATAATTTCATCACCTTTCTTTTCACCGACATCTTTTGCAATTAAGCAAATTAGACCTGCTACCTTAGACCCTGCATCACCAGCCACAATTTGTCGCCAAGTAATGGATAAATCAAGTAGTTCGCCTATTAATTCCTTATTAACTTCATTTAATACATTTTCATTATTCTCAATAAATTTTACAAACTCATTCATTGGTACTGCCCAAAGTTCCACTGCAGTTATTGCCTCAACAAAATATTTATTTGGTTTTTTATAAAGACCATTCATTCCAGCACAAAAAAACAAAGGTTTCAAATTAGGTAAAGTTGTTTCCTTGCCATCATTGACAACATAAGCTCTTAAAAAACCACTCTTTTCTATATAGGCTGTATTCAAATCTTCTCCTGACCTAAACAACACTTGTCCTTTTTTATACTTAATTACTTCAAACTGACTATAAAATGACTCCAATTGCTTCTTAATTTTATCGTTCATAAAATAAAACTATTAATTATTAAAAAATTATTAAAAATTTATTAAAACATAACAGAATTCATTATATCACCAAGTTTTACTAATATTTATTACCAATTTTAATAATTTTTTAATTATTATATAATAATATAAATTTATGTTCAAAGGTATGGAATTTATTAATCCAAATTTAGATTTAAATCGACATCAAGAAGTAATAGATTCTCCAGTTTTAACCGCCGCCGATAAAATTTACAAAAGCATCTACAAAGATTCTTTAACTGGTTGTTATAATCGTAACTATTTTGAAAAATTCAAACAAGAACATTTTGACCCTAACCGCGACCACAACAGAATCGGTTTGGTTTTTGTTGATATTAATAATTTAAAAACTATTAATGATACCCAAGGCCATCAAGCTGGTGATACTTTGATTAAAAATACAGCCAATTTTTTGAAGTCTAATTTTAGAAAAGATGATTTGGTTATTCGTTTTGGTGGCGATGAATTTGTTGTTCTTTGTCGTAACTATGAAAATAAACCTAATTTTGAGAATCTTCTTCTTACTAAAATAAATGAAGGTTTAATTAATCATCCCAACAAAAATCTTGCCTTTGGTGTTGCTGTTTATAATAAAAATCAGGATTTTTCCAGTCTAGATAAAACCAAAGACCGTGCCGACACCTTTATGTATCAAAAGAAAAGAGAGATGAAAATTGCAAAATAAAACAACATTTAAGTTTATAATACTTTTAATGAGTCTCCAAAAAAGATTTTGGTTTTTTTTCTTCTTATTAATTTTTGTTCAAATGATTTTTGGCGTCGCCAGAATTCAAGCTAATGAAAAATATACCACCATTGTTAATCCTGTTAGAAGTCGAGAATTATGGATCGATAAAACCTTAAAGCCAATAGACGATCAATATCAAACAATAAACACTTTAAAACTTAAAGCCACTTGGTTAATTCAAAACGATGTCGTTAACGACCAAGATCTTGTTAAAAAACTTAAAAGTTTTAATCAAGATCAAGAATTAGGTCTTTTTTTAGAAATTAGCCCTAAATTAACTCAAAAAACCAGAATTTATTATCCCACCCAAACAGTTTGGTATAGTCCCAAGGCTGTTTTTTTATCGGCCTATGATACCAATGATAGAAAAAAACTTATTGATCAAATGATTTCTGATTTTAAAAACACTTTTGGATATTTACCAAAGTCAGCCGGAGCCTGGTGGATCGACAGTTGGTCTCAACAATATTTAGAAAAAAAATATCACATCAACACTGTTATGATTTGCGCCGATCAAAAAACCACCGACCAATATGGAATTTGGGGACAATGGTGGGGTTATCCTTATTATCCATCCCCAAATAATATTCTGATACCAGGCGATTCAAAAACGGTCGTCATTCAATGGGCCCAAAGAGATTTAGAAAAAGCCTATCATGGCAGCGGTCCTTTAGTTTCTAATTATTCACTTCAAGCCAATGATTACACCAGCCAAGGCTTAGATTTTAATTATTTTACTAACCTAGCCAATCAATATTTATCAGTTGAAAAATTAGGCCAAATTACAGTCGGATTAGAAACAGGTATGGAAAGTATTGGTCATGAAGAGGAATATGTAAAACAATTAACCTGGACTGTTAATAATCAAATTATTAGTCTAAAAATGAGTGAGTTTGGTGATAAATATCGAGAAATATATGAAAACAAAAATCCCCAAAAAATAATTTTGGGTAATTGGGTCTTAACGCCAGA
>CAYRMT010000018.1:0-2293 GCA_964425635.1 uncultured Gammaproteobacteria bacterium | reverse complement strand
TCTTCTGGTTGGAAAATATTTTTTGGCCCAACATTAAATAGTCTAATTTTGACTCAAATATTAATTTTAGTTATTTATTCATCAATATTTACCAAAATTAGTAAAAAGTTAAAAATTAATTGGATTTCTTTGTGGTCAGTTTGGATTTTAAATTTATTAATCTTTACAGCCAGATATTCAATTATTGACGGTCAACGCTATTTTGGTTGGCTAGTCGATAATTTTAGATTTATTGGTTTAACTTTTGGTAATGGTATTAAATTTTTAAATCAAGATTTGACTGGTTATGTTGCCGCCACCATGTTGAAATTTGACCAAGGTTGGATTTGGAATAATTGGTGGGCTTGGATAATTGTTTATCCTTTTATTGAAATCGGCTTAGTCTTCCTAATTAACAAGTTCATCCCCAAAAAAATCAGATTTTGTATGGCAATATTATCAATCTTTTTTATAATCTATATGTTTGGATTAAGTCCAACAAATGTAAAATAAAATTTTATTTACTTTTTTGATTTTTTATTTTCACCAATCCCAATATTAAAGGTAAAATTAAAAACAGATAAAACCAAAATAAAGAACTCAAAAAAGGTTCCCTTATTTTAGATAAAAACCACCAACTTAACATTTTTGGATTTTTTAACAAATCATTTTTATTCAAAAAATAAACCGAAGTAAATTTATTTTCTTTTTCGTTTATTACTATTTTGTCTAATGAATTTTCTGGCTCTATTTTATATTCAATAAAATATTTTTTATTTTTAGATTCAGTTTGGATAGGAAATCCAAATGGATAAAAATTATTTTCCACCATTGTATTAATATTAAATTTACTTTCAGAAATTGTTTTTCCATTAGAATCAAACAATTTAATCAATAAAGTTGAATCATTATTATCTATATTTTCAATACTTTTAATATTAGTACTAATAATTCCTAAGTTATTTTCTTTTGCCACCAAGTCTCTTGTTAAATTATTTTTACTAGTTACCACTACTTCGCCTTTATTTTTTAATAAAAACCAAAGTGTTTTTGTTTGGTGAGGATAAGTATAAGTTAATAAGGAAAATGGTGTTTTAAAAGCCAAAATTAATATTAATAACATTGTCAAACTAAAACCACAAACTGTCCATTTAAACTTTTTTTTAATAAATTTTACACTTTCATTCTTGTCTAAATTTATTGATATTTTAGGTAATTTATAATAGGGAGCTTCAATTAAATGATAAAGACACCATGCCAATAATATTGAACCTATTATGACTACTATCACTAAAAGAAAACTATTTTGTATTGAATTTGGTGAAATTTTAGTTACTGCCAAATCTATTACCAAAGCATGTGTTAAATATAAAGCATAACTATATTTACCTAAAAATACCAAAAATTTATTTTCCAACCATTTTCCCCAAGATTGCTCTCCCAAAGTCGCTGCCACCAATAAAACTCCCGTCGGAATTGTTAAAAATATAAACATTAACTGAACCCAGTTTTTATTTGGAAGAGAATAAGCAAAAACTCCGCTTAAAATTATTAATAAAATCGGAATTAATCCTACCGGTTTTAAAATACTTTTTGGTAATTTTAAAAATTTTTGTTGCCACCAATCCAAATTAGATCCAATTGCCACACCGACTATAAAATAAATCATCAAAGAGGGGATCATCATTCGCATTGCCAAAATTCTCTGACTAATAAGATTCAAGGTGTAACAAAATAAAAAACTAGACAATAATAAAAGGGTTTTCCATTTTAGTGATTTTTTTTGGTTTATATATAAAAAAATCGGCACAAATAAAACCGGATATAAAATATAAAAAAATATTTCTGTAATTAAACTCCAATAAACCCCGTCTAATTGACCAATATAGTTTCCAAAAGGGAGTGTTAGGGTTGCATTGATTATTCCAGTAATAATCCACTGTAAGTTTTTATCCCAAGTTTCATAAAAAATAGGGGAAGGAATTTTTAATAAATAAAACACATACCAACCAGCCACCATTACTTGAAAACTTATCCAAAAATAGGTCAAAATTTCCCCAACTGGTATTTTTTTTCCCATTTTTAAAACTAACCCCCAAATAATTCTTGCCACCATTCCCATTCCTAAAACCACTAATATTTGATCTAAAATATTTAAATTTCCATTTATTCTTATAATCGTTAAACTAGTCACCATTACCAAAAATGCCGGAAATAATCTAGCATATCGTCTCGACCAAAAAGCAATTTTTGATTTTGGTCTTGGATATAACCACGCCATCAGAAAACCAGTTAATAAAAACAAAATTGATAC